>CAZFWM010000378.1:0-7161 GCA_964522545.1 uncultured Thermodesulfobacteriota bacterium | reverse complement strand
GTTAAAAATAATTTCCCACAAGGGCTTCTGTCCAATAGACCGATTTCATTTAGCATTTGAAAGTGATATCAATCAAATTTGAGCTTTGGTTTTCTCGTCCTCCATTGCAGATACCAATCATTGGACGGAGTGAAAGAAGCCTCCTGTTTTACCTTCTCAAGAATCTCTGTCTCAGAAAGATGAGCGCCAGGACTGGAATCATGAAGAGCGCCATGAATTGATTCCCCGTGGCGGCGATCGTAGAGCAGGAGGGCATGAGCGAATACTCATCAGCGCCCATATCAAAACCCGACCCCCAGGATCTGAACTGGCCGTCTATGTCTTCATGCACACAGGTAGCGGTGCCGGCATTGATACAAGGTGAATCGGGAGAAAGATGATGGTCCCATGGAGAGACGAAGCGCGGATTTGCATCTATATTTCCTATTCCCGGCCATCCCCCCGTTACATCAGAATATGTAACTGTAGAAACCCCAAAGATATCAGGATAAGCGGGTGCAGAGTTCTCCCATACGATACAGTTTGCGATCGTTAAAGGTTCGTCTCTATCGTAGTAAATTCCTCCTCCTATGACGGAAGCGTAGTTGCCTGTGATCGTACTGTGGATAATAATCAAAGGGGATACTGAGTAACCTTCAAAACGTACCCCTCCGCCCCTGCCGTCCCAAGCTTCATTATTCGAGATGACACAGTTCTCCATAGTTACGGAGGGAAATAAACATGATATGCCGCCCCCGTCCCTGGCGGAGTTGGACGAAATCATGCATTTATTAATGCTCACGGTGGAGTCTGAGCTGTAAATCCCTCCTCCTTCGTTACCAGAATAATTATTCGTGACCGTGGTATTCTCAATCCGAGGAGAAGAGGAATAGAAATAGAATCCACCTCCTTCTCCAACCGCCATGTTCAGGCTGGCCGTGCAGTTTATGATCAGCGGCGAAGAGTACATGCAGTAAATCGCACCGCCATCATAGCTAAAGAGGTTGCCGATGAATGTACAATTGTCCAGTGTCAGGTTCGAGTCGCTACAGGCAAGCCCGGCCCCCTCTCCCTTGAACATCTCCCACATATCCGTAACGTTGCAGATGAACTCGCAGTCTTCGATAGTAGGCGCCCCACCAAGACAAAACATCCCACCGCCCATCCCGCCTTCGCGATAACCGGCACAAGCATCGTTCCCAATGATTTTGCAGTTCGTGATTGACGGCGATGAGAATTCACAGAAGATTCCGCCCCCATAATTAAAGTCGAATCCACAGGCTACATTCAGTAGAATTATGCAATTTCGAATCGTTGGCGATGAATAAGAACAGTAGATCCCGCCGCCGGCAGATCCCATCCCATGCAAAGTCCCGGACCCCTTCATAATCGTGAAGCCGTTGATAATTGTCTCTAGGGACTCATCACTGGAAAATGTCACCACGGAACCCCCGCGGCTTCCATCGATTGTCGTCAAGAGAGCCCCCCCGATGCTTTTGACCTCAATGGCTTTGCCGAGAAGATCTATGGTCTCGTTGTAAATGCCGGGACCGACCGAAACAAGGTCTCCGTCCGTGGCGGCATCGATCCCTGCCTGGATGGTGGGTTGATCCACCGGGACACGGATTGTGGCGGCGAGGGTCGGGCAGGCGGAAAGGGTGGAGAAAAAGATGACTATGAGTGCAGAGTGTGAAATCCACTTCATATCTGCCTCCAGTCTTTGAAGTTTAAGCCGAGCAGATAGATGAGGTCAAATTATTTATACCATATTTTTAATGAAAAATCGAACGAAACCTGCCGACTGAACAGTCTTAAGAATCTCCGACTAAAGAAGATCAAGGCCAAGGCCGGGATCAGATAGAAAATGAGGAACTGATTTCCCGTGGCGGCGATCGTTGAGCAGGAGGGCTCAAGCGAGAACTCGTCCGCCCCCATATCGAAACCGGCTCCCCACGGTCGTGATTGACCATCGATATCTTCATGCCCACAAACATCGGTGCCTGCATCGATACAGGGGGAAAACAATGAAAGATGATAGTTCTTCGAAGAGACGAAGTGCGGATCTGCGTCGATATTTCCTTCTCCGGCCCAGCCTCCCTGTATATCGGAGTATGTGACCGCCGGGGAGGCCCCCCAGCTGGTGAATATTTCCGGGCCGCCCGAGGCGTGGTCTCCCCACAAGATGCAGTTCATGATTATGGGGGCTCCGTATTCACAGGAGATTCCCCCGCCCGCGTCGGCGATGTTTCCGGATATCGTGCAGTGCCTGATGGTCGAATCCGAGTCGTGACTATAAACTCCACCGCCCTGATCGGCGCAGTTTCCCGTGATCACGCAGTTGGTGATCGTCGTGAGGGAGCTGATATCGAAGCAGACGCCGCCGCCCCCACGGTCGGCGCTGTTTTCCGTGATCGTACACTTCATAATCGACGCCGCGGATTCACGGCAGTAGATCCCGCCACCCCGAAGTGTGGCACTGTTTCCCGAGATCGTGCACTTCACGACCGATGTCTCGGAATAACTGCAATAGATCCCGCCGCCGTACATGCCGGTGTTGCCCTGGATAGAGCAATCGGAAATCGATGCGGGGCCGGAGCAGTATACTCCGCCGCCGTCACCGCCGCTGTTATCGGAAATCCTACAGTTCACGAGCGTCGGAGTTCGGCCATAGATACCGCCCCCTTTTCTGCCGCTGTTCTCGGAGATCGTGCAGTCGACCAGGGTCGGGGACCCATAGACCCCGCCGCCATAGGCACCCACCCCCCAGTAGCCGTCGTCATCGACCTGATTCCCTTTGATCGTGCAGTTCACGATCCACGTCGATGAACCTCCGCCACTTATCCCTCCGCCGTACATGGCCTCGTTGTCCAGGATCATGCAGTCCAGGATCGTGGGAGCGGATCCATTGCCTATGTAGATCCCCCCTCCGTCCGACGAATAGCCCCAGTCATCGGACTTGGTCCACAGGTATATGCGGTTCAGCCAGATCGTACAGTTTTTGATGGTGGGCGAGGAGTCGGAGCAGTAGATGCCCCCTCCCGCAAGGTAATAAATTTCACCGACCGCATCGACCAGTTTTCCCCTGCCCATGCAGATGGTGAAGCCATCGAGCACGGTCTTTTTCGTCTCGCCGCTCTCGAAGGTCACCACGGAATCGCCGATGCTGCTGGGAGAGGAGTATTCACTTTCGATGACCGTTAGAAGATCTCCCGCCACGCTCTGGACTGTAATCGCCTTGCCCAGGAAATCGATGTTTTCAACATAGATGCCGGGCTGGACCAGGACGAGGTCACCGTCCGCGGCCTCGTCTATGGCCTCCTGTATCGTTCGGTAATCCCCGGGCACTTCTATTGTTTTGTCATAGGATGGCGAACAGGGCTCCCCGTCCGGAATATCTTCGATTTCGTCATCAGGCGAAGTTTGGCTGGAAGATCCACATGCATGAAGAGAAAGGAAAGTAAAAACGAGCACAGCAGCAAAAATGCCACGTCCGACCTGATTCATCATGCTCCCTCCTTTTTCCGGGCCAAGGCGCTATAGATTGTGAGTTTCTATTTGATTATCTTCTCACACTGCATCCATTCCAGCATAATTTATAAAAGTATGTATAGCTTGCCACGATGGAATCTATCCAATCCTCCGATTTTATTGCATATTTAGAAGTGAAATCGATCAAATTCGGGACTCTTTTTTCTCGATCTCCATAGCCGCAACCCACACCATCGGTTGCGTTGAAAAGCTTCCAATTTTACCTTCTCAGGAATCTCCGACTGAAGAAAATTAGAGCCATGGCCGGGAGCAGATAGAACACCACGAACTGATTCCCCGAAGAGGCAATTGTGGAGCAGGGCTCCGCAGAAAATTCGTCTGCACCCATATCGAATCCAGTGCCCCATGGACGCGACTGACCATCCATGTCCGTGTAGATTCCAGCATCCGTTCCGACATCGATGCAATGGGAATCGGGTCTCAGGTGAAAGTTGCTTCCAGGAATGAATCGAGGATCGACGTCGATATTCTCTTCACCCCAGACTATGGTGCAATCCTCGCAATCCGGGCTTTTCCCGACGCCATCCTCTCCACCCTTCACATCGCTATGGCGTACCGTGAGACGGGAAGTGTCCCAGGACATCCCTCCGATCCACATCTCTGGACCCTCCTGAGCGTAATTATCCCAGAAGATACAGTTAATGACCTCGGGATAGGAATCCGACCAGCATGAAAGCCCGCCCCCGTACACAGAAGAGATGTTTTCCGTGACCGTACAATGTCGGATAGACGGGGAGCCACCTTCACAGTATATTCCGCCTCCATAATGGATTCCGATGTTCTTCGAGATCGTACAGTTGGCGATGTGTGGGGCGGATCGCGAGGTACACAGGATCCCTCCTCCCAGAAAGCTCATTCCATTTCGGATCGTGAAACCTCTGATTGCTGCAAGGGCGGTCTCCTCTGTGGAAAACTCCACAGAGGGTCCTGCTCTGTCGCCGTCTATGATCGTCACGGAGGGTCCGGATTCTCCTTCCACCGTGACCGACTTCTCGATGACGATGTTCTCGACATAGGTCCCGGGCGCCACGAGAACCCGATCCCCGTCGACGGCAACATCGATCCCAGCCTGGATGGTCGGCTGATCGGCGGGAACGTGGATCGTGGCGGCCATAACTGGGAAGGTGGAGAAGATAATGATAAGGAGGGTTACCGAGAAGCATGGAATGACTGGCTTCATATCGCGCTCCCATTTGGTTGTAGAACAGGTGGACCTTCCAAATCATGTAAAATATACCATATTTTTAAAAGGAAATTCAAAGCAACCTCCCGACTGAAACTTTCTTGCCACATTCTTTCCTATCCAATTTTCCGATTTAATTGCACATTTGAAAGTGATATCGATCAAATTTGAGCTTTGCCTTTTTCGCCTTCATAGCAGAAAGCAATCATCGGCTTGGAGGAAAAAAGCCTCCAAAGTTACCTTCTTAAGAATCTCCGACTAAAGAAGATCAAGACCAAGGCCGGGATCAGATAGAAAATGAGGAACTGATTTCCCGTGGCGGCGATCGTTGAGCAGGAGGGCTCAAGCGAGAACTCGTCCGCCCCCATATCGAAACCGGCTCCCCACGGTCGTGATTGACCATCGATATCTTCATGCACACAAACATCGGTTCCTGCATCGATACAGGGGGAAAACAAAGAAAGATGATAGTCATTCGATGAGACGAAGTATGGATCTGCATCTATATTTCCCTCTCCAGGCCAGCCTCTCTGTATATCGGAGTATGTGACCACCGGAGATGCTCCCCAGCTCTCGTATATCTCCGGGCCGGCCGTAGCATGGTCTCCCCATAAAATGCAGTTCATGATTATGGGGGCTGCGTATTCACAGAAGATTCCCCCGCCCGAGCCGGCGATGTTGCCTGATACCGTGGAATGCCTGATGGTCGGATCTGAGCTGTCGATGAAAATTCCTCCGCCCTGCTCGGTGCAGTTTTCCGTGATCGTGCAGTTGGTAATCGTTGTGAGGGAGCTGTCATCGAAGCAGACGCCGCCGCCCCCACGGGCGGCGCTGTTTTCCGCGATCGTACATTTCATTATCGACGCCTCGGAGTCACGGCAGTAGATCCCCCCGCCACGAACTGTCGCGTTGTTTCTCGAGATCGTGCAGTTCGTGACCGATGCCTCGGAGTCATCGCAATAGATTCCTCCGCCATACATGCCGGCGTTTCCCAGGATCGAACAATTTGAAATCGATGCGGGGCCAAGGCAATAGACTCCGCCGCCGTCACCGCCGCTGTTTTTCGAGATCGTACAGTTCGTGAGCGTCGGATTTCGGCCATAGATGCCGCCCCCTTTTCCGCCGCTGTTCTCGGAGATCGTGCAGTCGACCAGGGTCGGGGACCCATAGATCCCGCCGCCATAGTCACCCAATCCCCAGTAGCCGTCGTCATCGACCTGATTCCCTTTAATTATGCAATTTACGATCTTCGTCGATGATGATCCGCCGCTTATCCCTCCGCCGTACATGGCCTCGTTGTCCAGGATCCTGCAGTCCAGGATCGTGGGCGCGGACCCATTGCCTATGTAGATCCCCCCTCCGTCCGACGAATAGCCCCAGTCATCGGATTTGGCCCACAGGTAGATGCGGTTCAGCCAGATCGTGCAGTTCTTGATCGTGGGCGAGGAGTCGGAGCAGTAGATGCCCCCACCCGCAAGGTAATAAAAATCGCCGGCCATATAGATCAATTTTCCCTTGCCCATGCAGATGGTGAAGCCGTCGAGCACGGTCTCTTTCGTCTCGCCGTTCTCGAAGGTCACCACGGAGTCGCCGATCTGGTGGGGAAAGTAGTATTCACTTACGATGACCGTTAGAAGATCTCCCGCCACGCTCTGGACTGTAATCGCCTTGCCCAGGAAATCGATGTTTTCAACATAGATGCCGGGCCAGACCAGGACGAGGTCACCGTCTGCGGCCTCGTCTATGGCTCTCTGAATCGTCCAATAATCCCAGGGCACTTCTATTGTCCTGTCATAGAAGTGCGAACATGGATCCCCTTCAGGAACACCAGTGATCTCGTCATTAGGAGTTGAATTGTCAGGCGAAATGTGGCTGGAAGATCCACATGCATGCAGGGAAAGGAGAGTAAAAACGAGAAAAGCGGCAGAAATGGCAGGGACGACCAGCTTCATCTCGCGCTCCTCTTATTTCAAACCAAAATCGAAAATACTCCCAGAACTACATCACCGCGCCAATAAAGCATGGTTCATCGATCAGCCCGTCACAGTCGTCGTCTTTTCCATTGTCCGGGACCTCAGAATGGCCGGGATTAACAAGAAAGTCAGTGTCGTCGCAGTCCGTGCAGAAAAGCCATCCATCCCCGTCCCCATCCACTTCGTCGTCGGGAACTATGCCGTCACAGTCGTCATCCTGGCCATTGCAAATTTCATCTGCTCCCGGATGGATCAAGGGATTGGAGTCGTCGCAGTCGCTGGCGCAGATCATGTAGGTGTCTCCATCGGAATCGACTTCATCGCCTAGCCCGTCGCAGGCCTGATCCACGCCGTCACATGGATCTGCGGCGCCGGGATACGTGGACGGATCAGAGTCGTCGCAATCTTTTCCGCCGCACTGTATATGGGGATACCCGGCTCCCTCCGGGGCCCAGCCTTCTGCGATGTTCGCATACG
>CAZFWM010000377.1:0-7164 GCA_964522545.1 uncultured Thermodesulfobacteriota bacterium | reverse complement strand
CCGAACTTTCCCTCTGATCTAGTCGGAGTATGCTTCAGAACTCGGTACTCTCAAGGAACTTATAGAAGAACATAAAATAATGGCGGACTCGATTTTTTTGAATTATTTAGAGAGGATTGTAAAATCTTCTAAAGACGTCAAGGAATTAAGCGAAATATATAAAGCAGTTATTAAAACGACGGGCGAGGTTCTAAATGAAGCAGTTAACGACATGAATAGAGAAATGGATCGATATGAGGCGGCTAATGTATTCAGGAATCTTGGAGACATTCATAAAAAAGAATTGCCTGTTATTGTTCTGCCAAAGCAAGACAAATACACGAAAGACATAGAAGAGATCATTAGAAAAATTACAATAAGGTATTATATCGAGACTTTGAGATACTCATTGGATAATAGGGAATTTGTTTGTAACATGCTCAGAGAATTAAATTTTATTTCAGACGTGGATGAACCTATGTCCAATTGGCCAGAGTCTACATATTCAGCACTTAATACTTTATATGAAACATACCCAGATGATTTGATATTTATAAGTGCGGGGAAAATTACATCAAGCAGCCTTGATAGAGCAAAAGCAGAGGCAATGAGCAAAATCAGCAAAATTCGAAAATGGATTCCAATTTTACCGCTTTTGCAGAGGAAGGAATCAGGAGATTATCACATAACAATATTTTGCATAAAAAAACTATAGGAGCAGCCCTGGAACAAGGATTGGATCGGCGACCCGCCCGATCCCCATGACGGCAAGGCCGTGCGCCGCGCCTTCTCGAAGGCTTTGTCTACCCGAGGCGATTCCTTTCCTCGCTATGACATCATCCGGAAGGTGAAGTCCGTCCTCTACCTCTTCGGCCACAAAGACGCTTGATGACCAAGTCAGCCCTTCCTGCGGGGAACTCCCTCGTACATCAGGAGAAGGCGGCGTATCGTCCTGGTCCAGGAGCCTTCGACCTCCCGGAGGTTCTTCACCATTTGAATCCAGACGCCGCTGTGACGAGCCATGTGGGGCAGTTGTCTGGGAAGATAATTGTCTTGTCTCAGGGCGAGATAGCTGTTCCTGACTTTCCGGTAGCTCTTGCGAGTCGCCTTCAACTTGTTTCCCATCCGTTTTCTCTCTTCTCTTGGTGATCCGCCCCGGTCCGAAAAAAAGCCGGCCTCGTGAATCAAGTGATCAAGACCAATCCCATCAACATTCCGTGTGGCACATGGTCCGGCCGGCAGGTGCCGCCGATGGGGTAGACATCCCATCCCACTTTCGCGGCCATGGAAAATACATCCATCCCGCAGGATTCCATGGCAGGAGAGTTCAGGTCGGGGTGCCGGCAACCCTGCTTGGTCATGAGAGCCCGGCAAGTCGGCTGCCAGTGACAGAAGATATCCATGCAGGGCCCGGACGAAAAACCTCTGGCGGAGAGATACCCTCTCTCCCTGGCACGTTTCTGCATGATCTTGACGATTGTATAGATTATGACGGCGTGACCGCCCAGGGCGTTCAATTTGCCGCCATCGTCCATGATGCCGGAAATCTGGTGGGACCCGAGCGACTCTTCCGCCGCGATCGCGCTGTCGAGCAGTACCCTGAAAAACACCGCCCACTCGTATCGAGAAACGATGTCCCGTGTTTCCTTCATCGGGACTCCGTGGGGCGGACAGTGGGTGCTGGCCCCGGACATGTAGCACCGGGGAATCATGCATTTGAATCGCACCCTGGGATCGACGATGATTTCGGAAGCTGGAATCACGACGGCGTCGTCGGCCCCCCGATCCAGTGCCAGTCGCCTCAGATCCTCGAGATCGCTCTCGATCGCTCCCGGTTGTACCCTGGAATTTTCTTTCGTCGAGGAGTTCACCATTCTCTCCCTCTTTCGGATGTCCCCGTTTCTCACGTCCACGAATCTGTCAGGCGACCATCACCAGCCCGGCAAGCAGTGGAGCATCATTTTTCTCGAGAAGATTCCACTTCAGGGCATGCGCCATGGCGGCCGGATCCATGCCGGCCGCTTCCATGGAAGGCCTCCCTCGATAAGGCCGCACGCACTTCTTGCCCTTGGTCAATGCGTGGCAGGACTTTTCCTCGGCGCAGAAGACCGCACGGCAGTTGCCTGCGGCAAACCCGAGCACCAGGTGATATCCCATGTAAAAGGACTCTGATTCCAGCCGAGCGACGATCTCGTAGACCTTCGTGAAAAGCCGCCGATGGGAGAGGTCCGCGATCGGCCCCCCTCCGTAGGGTTGCATGCCGGGCCCGCTGTTCACCCGGAAGAAAATTCCCTTCTGATAAGCCCGCACTGCCTCTTTTACATCGTCCCGGGGGTACCTCAGGGGCCAGTGGGCGGAGGGGTAGTCATCGTCGGCACCAACCCGGTCAAGGACCTCCCTGCGGAAGACGACATCGGATGCTTCGATGATCGTCGCATCCGTTGCGCCGAGCTCCCCGGCCATGCCGATCAGAGCCTCCAGGTCCTGCCCGAGTTGTTCCGGTCGTATCGCGGGCTCGATTCGCCTCACGCGTTTCGGCTCGTCCTGCTTTTCGAACATGTTCTTATTTTCCATTGAGATATCGTACCTGGGAGCCTCGGTCATGACAAGCCTAGCTGGTATGGATATCTTGCACCGGGCCTGATGCTTCGATACTCTGTATGCGGTTTTCAAGGGATATCGAGTTTTCGGAAGGGAAATGGATCCATGAGCATCCTGGAACGGAAAATAAAGGAATTTGTCAGGGAGCAGGGGATCGAGGTCGTGGGCATCGCCGGGCCGGAGAGGCTGGACGGGCCGCCGAGCCTGGACGCCGCGTACACCCTGCGGGGCGCGAAATCGGTCATCGCCATGGCCCTTCCCATGGACATCCCCGCCATCGATGCCTTTCTCTCCAAGGAATCCCTGGTCCCCCACAACCTGGACCAGCTCGCGGGAAATCAGCGGATCCACCGGGCCTGCCACAAGCTGGCCCGGTTCATCCGCACCCAGGGGTACAGGGCCGTGGAGGTCCCGCCCAACAACACCTACCGCCGGGAGCTGGATCCCTTCAAGAGCATGCGCAACGCGACCTTCAGCCACCGCTTCGGGGCCATCGCCTCCGGGATCGGGGCCCACGGATGGAGCGGGAACGTCAAGATTCCCGGGCACGGCGCGGCCGTGTATCTCGGATCGGTGCTCACCGACGCCATCCTTGCGAGCGATCCGGCTCTGCCGCCCCGCCACTTCATCGACGGCCAGTGCCGCAAATGCAGGCGCTGCGCCAAGATCTGTCCATCCGGCATGTTCGAGGCGGACCGGGAGGAGTACGTGCTCATCAACGGGCGGCTTCATCCGCGGGGAATGAGAAAGAACATTCACTTGTGCACCACCACATGCTTCGGCCTGCACGCCCTTTCCCGGGACAAGAAGTGGACCACCTGGGGGAAGCACTGGATCAGGGACTGGATCGGCGGGCCGCCCGATCCCCATGACGGCAAGGCGGTGCGCCGCGCCTTCTCGAAGGCGGTCTCCACCCGGGGCGATTCCTTTCCCCGTTACGAAATCATCCGCAAGGCGACGTCCATCCTCTACGCCGAGGAGATCCTGGAGTCCCGGCTTCCCAGGTACGAAGACCTTCCGGAGGATGAGCTGGAGCAGAACCGGGTGCTCTCGGAGCTGGCGGAAAAGAATCTGGACGTCCGCGGGCTCAAGGACCCCTATGTGTTGACGTGCAGCACCTGTGCCCTCATCTGCGGCCCGAAGGCTAAAGAGACGGACCGCCGGTATCGTATGCTCATCAGCTCCGGCCTGGTCGTCCCGGGCGAGGAGGGCAGGATGGTTCGCGTCGGGACCTACGAGGAGGCGGTCAACCTCCGAAAAAGGTATCCCCGAAAAATCTCCAGGCAGGCCATGGCCAGAGACGCCAAGGCCCTCACGGCCGGCTTCGCGAAATTCAACTTCGGCTTCGATCCCAAGTCAGTGCTCCAGGGGATTTTGTACGAGCGCAGGCGAAAAAAAGCGGTGGGAAACAAGGTCTTCGGACACAAGGACTGCGGGTCACGGTCATAACGAGCTTTGATAATATGGATATTTTGTGCCGAATCTGATGATTCGATACCTTGATCGCATAGTAATCCAATTATTCCCTCACCCCGTCATCCCCGCGAAACATGTCCCCGCGAAAGCGGGGAGCGGGGATCCAGCAAATGAGCACAACATGGGTTCCCGCTTCCGCGGGAACGACGGGGAGTTAGTCGAGAATAAGTCACCGGCGAAGACGGGATAAGTCCTTTATGGTGCGCGGGTCTGAAAAAGGAAAGGCACTGTGTACACAAAATCATTATCTCTAAGATTTCTGCTGTTATGCCTGATCTCGATCTGGCTGCTGTTGTGGTCGGGCTGTCATAGCGGCGGCTCCGGCAGGGGGGATTCGCAAACGCCGCGGCTGGTCGAGGTCACCGACGGTCACGTGACCGTGGCCGTGGACCGGCGCACGGGCACCTTTGATATCGAGATCGACGGCCATGCCTATGTCGAGGGGGCCACCAGTGCCGTCGAGACCGGCACGGGGGGGCTGATGTCGGTCGACCGCCGGGTCCATGTGCCGAACGAATCTCTCGAGGGTCTCCTGGATGTGTCGACGCGGGAGAGTGTTCGGGGGACGGTGATCGAGCTGCGATATCCGCAGACCCGACACGGGCGGATCACCACGGTCATCACGTTGCTTGCCGACCGTGGCGGGGTCACGGCCAGGATGGAGTTTACGGTAACTGACGTGGGGAATCTCCTTTCTCTGATACCCATCTTCGTGGGACCGGAGACCGGGGGCGGGCTGTTCATGCGGAGTCCGCCTTCGGACGTTCAGATCCTCCAGAACGGCTCTGAAATGGCTTTCGATTTCTACGCGGACCTGCAGTACGCCGATTATCCCTTCAGCCTGGGCTTTTTGAGGCAGTACGCAACCAACGAACCCTCTTCGTCTTCGAACTGGAACGCGCTCTTGTATGACCGGAACAACGAGGAAGGCCTGAACATGGGCTACCTCAGCTTTGAATCGGTCATTCCCGAGGTGATAATCGGCTACGACGAGGAAGCGCCTGAACCCGGCGCCGGCGGCCGTGAGGGCTGGTTCGCCTTCCAGACGCGAAACGGCTTTCTCATCGCCCGCGGCGATGCGGCCGGGAGCGTGCGCTGCTCAGAGCTTTTCTGGATGGACCGGTTCACCGGCCGGCCGCAGAGCGCCCTCGAGCGTTATGCGCGCATGCTGGCCGACGCTCTCGATATCCGGCTGACCCACGAGCCCGTGGCGAGCTGGGACTCCTGGTACGTCTACAGCGATCGCATCGATCAGCGGATCATCGAGGAGAACCTGAAGGGGATCGTGGATCACTTCCTCGACTACGGCATGACCTCCATGCAGGTGGACCTGGGATGGGAGAGTGTCTGGGGGAACTGGACGGGTGACGACAGCCGGTTCCCGTGCGGCATGGCGTACCTGGCGGAGCAGATCAAGGACGCCGGCCTGACGCCGGAGCTCTGGGTCTCTCCCTTCAACGCGATGCGCTGGTCCGACGTGCTGCGGGAGCACCCGGACTGGGCCGGCGAGTTTCATCCACTCTTCCTGGTCCTGTTTCAGCCCGGTGCGGTACCGCTGGATCTCTCCCGCCCGGAGGTTGTGGACTTCGTCGCCTGGACGGGGGAGGTCGTGGCAGAGGCCTTCGGGTTCGAGGCGGTGAAGTTCGACTTTGCCTACTACGTGGACGCGCTCACCGAAATGTACGATCCGTCTCTCACCGTGGTGGAGGCGTACCGTCGGGGCGTCAGGGCTTTTCGCGACGGCCTGGGCTGGGACAAGTTCTTCATCAACATCCTGTTGAACGGCATCAATTACGGCCTGTGCGATTCCATGCGCATCAGCATAGACTCGTGGGCCTGCTGGGCGGACGAGGAGGGTGAGGAATGCCCGAACTTCGACAACACCACCGGCTACGACGGTTCGGGAATCCGCATCGTCCTCAAGGCCCTGGCCCGGCGCTACTACTTGAACAACGTGGTCTGGGTGAATCACCCCGACCAGATCTTCTTCCGCGATTATCCGGGCCTGATCCCGCAGCGGTCCTGGGCCACGGTCGTTGCCCTTTCGGGTGCGGTCATGTCTCTGGGGGAGGAGATCGCCGGCATGTCCGCCGAGGAGATCGAGACTTACCGCCGACTTCTGCCGAACCTGGGCATCACCGGCGTGCCGTGGGACCTGTTCGACCGGGAGTACCCCGAGGTGTGGCTCACGCCGCTGGCGGGCAAGGACCCGGGCGGCTGGGTGCTGCATCTCTACAGCTGGGGAACCAACTGGGATCGCACGGTGAACCCCCCGGTGGAGATCCCCGAGGGCACGCGGCATCATGTCGTCCGGCTGTCGGATCTCGAGCTGGATGGCCGCTTTCACGCCTTCGAGTTCTGGACGCAGACTGACCTGGGCATTGTCGACGAGGCCGTGGAGATCGACGTGCCCGCCCGGGACTGCCGCGTCGTCGTGCTGCGGCCGGCCCGGGAGCGGCCCTACCTCGTGTCCAGCAACCGCCATGTGAGCCAGGGGGGCACGGACCTGCACGATCCCGCCTGGGATCCGACGTCGGGATCGCTCACCTGGTCGCAGGACCTGGTGCTCGGATTCGATCACACCGTCTACCTCGATCCGGGACCCATGTCCGGCCCACCCTCTGTGTCCGCATCCGGAGGGGCCCTGGCCTCATCGAGGGCCTTCGGCGATCTGTGGGCGGTCGATATCACCCCCGCCACTACTGGCCCGTCCACGGTCACCCTTTCCTTTCCCCTTCAATCAGAAGTTGCAGGGTCGGGCCGTGACTAGTAATCGGCTTTTTGGGGCCGGGATTTTTCTGTCATCCCTGCTGCTTCTGTTTCCGGGATGCAGAGGCAAATCGGCCGGGAGATCCAACGACCTGGATGAGTCTTCGCCGGCCTTTAGTATGGTAGACGAGGCACAGATCGAAGATTGGCTAGGCCAAATGACCCTTGAACAGAAAGCCGCACAGATGCTGGTTCTGGGTGAGTTGGCTTTTCCCTTCTGGATACCGGAAAACACCCGTCGCACTATCGAGGAGCTGGGAATCGGCGGAGTTTTCCTGCAGCCTTTCAACGCGCTCTTTCCCGACCCGAAAATCATGTCTCGACTGCTCAACGATCTGA
>CAZFWM010000376.1:0-7175 GCA_964522545.1 uncultured Thermodesulfobacteriota bacterium | reverse complement strand
ACCTTGCTTTTTTATTATGTTTTTGGGGGAATTAGCTCAGGAACTTCTGTCTAAAGAAAGGCTCTACTCCTCCTGGTTAGGCCCACCCCCACTGTTCCCGCCATTTCTGGAACATGAAGAGCGTCCATAGCAGCTTGCGGTGATCCCTCTTACCGGCGAGGTGTTCTTCCACCAGCCTCGTGACATAGGCGGCCTCGAAGAGGCCCTCGGATCGAATGCGGCCTTCGTCGAGGGCATCGAGGAGCTGCTCTTTCAGCTCGGACTTGAACCATCTTGCGATGGGAATGCCGAAACCCTTCTTGGGCCGGTGGACGATCTCCTCGGCAAGTCGACCCTGCATGGCCCGCTTCAGGATATATTTGGTCGTCAATCCCCTCAGCTTGAGCCTCCACGGAATCCGGTTGCAGAATTCCACCACATTGACATCGAGGAACGGCGCTCGCACCTCCAGTGAGTTGGCCATGCTCGCCCGGTCTACTTTGACCAGGATGTCGTCCTGAAGGTACATACGCGTATACAGGTATAGGAGGCGGTTGAATCGTTCCTCGGAGTCGACGTGGTCGAGGTAGGACTCGATCTCGCTGTATAGCCCCTCGCGAGCGCCCTCCTCGTACACCTCGCGCCTGAGGAGACGGGCCAGCGTAGGCGGAGTGAAGGCCCCGAGCCACGCCTGGTTCCGGACCTCCGGGGAATAGCTCATCCCCCGGAGGAACTGCTTGATCTGGAACTCCCTGCTTATGTTCTTCGTCGAAACCGGTATGAGGTGGGCAAGTCCGAGGAGCGCCTCCTTCAGCATTGAAGGCAGGACGACCGGGCCCGCGATGCGGTGCGCCTGAAAGGTCGGATACCCTGCGAACAGCTCGTCTCCGCCGTCGCCGCCCAGGGCCACGGTCACCTCCTGCCGTGTGAACCGGGACAACAGAAACGTCGGCAGCACGGACGCATCCCCAAAGGGCTCGTCGAGGTTGGCCACCACGTCGTCCAGGAGGGAGACCATGGCCGAGGGGCCAAAGACCTCCTCGTAGTGGTCCGTGCCGAAGCCCTGCGCCACGGAGCGAGCGAAGCGGCGCTCATCGAAGCTCCGCTCTTCGAATCCTATGCTGAAGGTCTTGATCTGCTCCGGCGGCAGGATTCGGGACATGAAATAGACCATGACGCTCGAGTCGATCCCGCCGCTCAGGAAGACGCCGAGCGGCACATCGCTCATGAGCCGCCTCGATACGGCCTCCCGGAGCAGGGTCTCTATCCTCTCACAGTAATAGTCTGGGCTGCGCTCCACATCCGGCCTGGCCGGATCCGGAGGGGGCGGCCCGTACTCGCAGGCCCAGTAGTCCCGCACGTCGACGCTGCCGCGGTCGAGCCCGAGGCGGAGATAGCTTCCCCCCGGCAATTTCATCACCCCCTTCAGGATGCTCCTCGGGGTGGGGACGTACTCGTGGGCGAGATACTTGCAGAGGGAAACGATGTCGAGCTCTGGACGTACGGCCGGGTGGAGGGCGAGGGACTTGATCTCAGAGGCAAAGACGAAGATCGAGCCCTGGAGCGTGTAGTAGAGGGGCTTCTTCCCCATCCGGTCGCGCGCGAGCAGGAGGATGCGCCTGCGCCTGTCGTAGATCGCAAAGGCGAACATCCCGTTGATTCGCGAAAAGAGATCCTCGCCCCATTGCTCGTAGGCGTGGATCAGGACCTCATTGTCGGATTTGGTTGAGAAGCGGTGGTCCAGACCCTCCAGCTCGGCCCGCAGGTCGAGATGATTGTAGATCTCTCCGTTGCAGACGAGTACGACGGTGCGGTCCTCGCTGAACAGGGGCTGCCGGCCGCTCTCGAGATCGATGATGCTCAGTCGCCGGTGGCCGAGGACGACCGACTCGTCAGAAAAGCTCCCCTTTTCGTCCGGGCCCCTGTGCCGCAGGGCCTCGCACATGACCTCGATGAAGTCCGCCTCACGGTCGGGTCGGCCGCCCGGCCCGGGCGAACCTACGTCGATGTATCCACAGATCCCGCACATTGAATCAGCGACTCAGGGGGGCCCGCTCCCGTCGTGATGGATGATCTCCCGGATCATATAAGTCGGCTTATTCTGGACCTCGAAATAGGTCCGGATGATGAGCTCAGCGAGGAGACCGATGAAGATGGATAGAAACCCGACCAGAATGAGGAGGGCCGTGAGGAGGGGAAGGGGCGTCT
Source organism: uncultured Thermodesulfobacteriota bacterium (assembly GCA_964522545.1). Lineage (GTDB taxonomy): Bacteria > Desulfobacterota > DSWW01 > CAZFWM01 > CAZFWM01 > CAZFWM01. Next base: position 4,988 of record CAZFWM010000376.1, on the reverse strand, counting down.
CGATGAACGTCTTCTGTCCGCTCACCTTGTAGTATACCGCCACGAGCCCAGCAAGAAAGGCCATGAGAAAGCTCAGGATTCCGAATCCGCCGAATATGTAGATCGGCTTGGTCTGATACCCCTCGAGAAACTTGATGAGCAAGAGGTCGAGGATGACCTTGAAGGTGCGCCCCAGGCCGTAATTGGTTTTGCCGCGGATCCTGGGGTGGTGGGTCACCGGAATCTCTGCTACCTTCCCTCCCTGCCAGACCACATAGATAGGAACGAACCGGTGGGTCTCCCCGTAGAGCTTTACGTTCTCGATGATCTCGCGCTTGTAGGCCTTGAGGGTGCATCCATAGTCGTGGAGCTTTATGCCGCTGATCCAGGAGATGATGAAATTGGCCGCCTTGGAGGGCCACCGCTTGGTCAGAGTGGGATCGTGTCGCTCCTTGCGCCAGCCGCTCACGACGTCAAAGCCCCTGGAGAGCTCCTCGAGCAGGCGCGGAATGTCGGCCGGATCGTTCTGGCAGTCCCCGTCCATGGAGATGATGACATCGCCCCGGGCCTGGTCGATACCGGCGCTCAGGGCGGCGGTCTGTCCGAAATTCTTTCTGAATTGGATCACGATAACCCGGGGATCACGGGTCGCCAGGGTTTGGAGGATGGCTTGGGTCCCATCCGTGCTTCCATCGTTTACCAGGATGATCTCGCTCTCGAGGCCGACCCGGTCGAGCACGGAGGTGAGATTTTCATACAGCGGTCGGACGTTCCCCTCCTCATTGAATAAGGGGATGACTATGGAGAGGCTGGATAGAGGAGAATGATCTTCGTTTTTCTGGAAGCGGGACTTTTCTGAAGTCCCCGGGGGTGCGGCTTCAGGGTCGCACCCTTCGCTGAGGGATCCCCGATTCGGCTCATGCATCGAGCTCTCTCTTCACCTCGGCCTTTTTATCTTCTTCCTTTTCCTTTCGCCCCCTCAATCTGTTCCACCATGTAGGGGTCCTTTCGGGAGGCTTTCGATCTGTTCGATCGGTGTAATAGTCGTAGTATTTGTAATAGTATGGCGTGTAGTAATAATAATCGTAGTAATAGCCGGCCTTGCCAAGCTCGATCATGTTCACCACCACGCCGAAGATCCTGGCCCTCACCTTTTCCAGCTGTTCCTTGACACGCTTGGCGTAGAATTTATCGACCCGTCCCGCCTGGAGCAGCAGTATGACGCCTCCCATGTAGCTGGCCAGAACGGCGGCGTCGGTGATCCCACCGATGGGGGGGGAATCGCACAGGACGAAGTCGAATCGTTCCGTGAGCTCCTTCATGGTCTTTCGGGAGAGCTCGGAATCGAGGAGCTCGGACGGGTTCGGAGGGACCGTACCGCAGGGAACGACCCAGAGGTTGTTCTTCCCTGTCGGGTAGATCACGCTATCCAGAGAGGAGTCCCCCAGCAGGCAGTCCGTCAGGCCCGGGTTCTTCCCAACGTCGAAGATGCTGTGCATTTGCGGCTTGCGAAGATCGGTGTCCACAATGAGAGTTCTCACCCCGGCCTCGCCCAGGCTGATGCCCAGATTGGTCACCACCGTGGTCTTTCCTTCCTTCGGCCCGCAGCTCGTGATCACGACGCTCTTGCTGTGGTTCTCGAGGGCGGCAAACTTGAGGTTCGTCCGAAGAGCCCGGAAGGCCTCGGCCTCGCTCGATTTTGGATGTTCGTCGATGAGGAAGTAGGACTCCCATTTCTGGTCCTCGTCCGTGAATCGCTTCGCCCTCGGAATGATCGCTAGCAGAGGAAGGTCCAGCTGAACCTGGATCTCCCTCACGCTCTTCAGCGTGCGATCCATGTATTCCACGAAAAAGGTCATGCCGAGCCCGATCGTCAAGCCGCCGAGGATGCCCAGGAGAATGTTCTTGCGCTTGTTCGGCCGGACCGGGCGCGAAGGGGTCTTTGCATACTCCACTACCGTCACATTGCTCTCTTGTCCGCCCCCGAGTAGATCCATCTCCTTGAGCTTGCGGATCAGAGCATTGTAGATCTCCTTCTGGCTCTCTGCCTCCCGCTTGAGGATTCCAAAGTCGATCTGCTTTTTGTTATGCGAGAAAAGGATCTTGTCGCTCTCAAGCAGGGCGTCCCGGAGCTGATCCGCTCTGTTCTGTGCGGTCTGATACTGAATCTCCCTGGCCCGCAGGCTCTGCGCCACCTTTGAGCGGATCTGTTCGCGGAGGAATTTGATCTCCTCATTGAGCTGGACCACCACGGGGTGCTTCTCCTTGTACCGCCGCCGCGCCTTGGTCAGCTCCAGCTCCGTCGTCATCAGCTGATCGTGGATTCCCTGGATAGCGCTGGCATCTTCCAGATTCGTCCAGAGGACATTGAAGTCCCTAGTGCTCTCCGCCAGCCTCTTGCGCTCGTCGAGCTGGAGCTTCAGCTCCCTGGTCCCGGCCTTTGCCTCCAGGAAAGCCCGATTGAGCTCTGCGTTACGCTGGGCCTCTATGTTCAGGTCATCCTCGGCGAGGATCAGGCCCTGCTCTTCCTGGTAACGGAAGAGCTCTTCTTCGGATTTTCTGATCCGGTCCTTCACGTCTACGAGTTGTTCCGTGAGCCATGAGATCGACCTGCGAGAGCTCTCGACCTTCTTTTCGAGGGTCTTCTTGATATAGACCTCGGTGACGGTATTGGCAATGTCCCGCGCCTGGACCGGATCGCTCGATGTCGCGCTGATCGTGAAGAGGCTGGTGTCCGGAATCTGTTGAATCGACACGGAGGCTCGGACCATGTCGACCACTCGCTCGTACATCTCCGGATCGCGCTCTTTTTCGACAAGATGCAGGGACTGCACGACGCCCTCGGCAATCTCGGGGCTCTTGATTACGTGCTGCTGGGTGGAATAGGTAAGCGATTCGTAATAGAGACTTGCCGCCGCCAGAGCCTGGTTGGAAAGGAGGAGCTGAGAGAGATCGAGCCCGATCTGGATCTTTGTCTGAGCGCTGTAGATGGGGATCTGGGAATAGGTCCAGTACGTGGTGGAGGTCACCACGGTTATGAACAAGAGGACGGCTATCCAGAGGCGTTTCCGAACGACCTGGAGGAGATCGAGGGGGTGGATGTTTTCGAGCCAGTTTCCTTCCATGGGGGACCTAAAGATAGCTCTCCGGGACGAGGAGAATGTCGCCGGGCTCGAGGTTGAAATTCTTGCTCATATCGCCGTTGGCGATAAGCTCACCGGCCCTGATCCGAAAAATCTTTTGATTCGGCCCCTCCCCGCGAATGACCTTGGAGCGATTCGGGGCGGCGAACTCGGTGAATCCTCCTGCTTTGAGAACGGCATCCATGACGCTGAACTGCCCCGTCATTTCATATATGCCGGGCCTGTTCACCTCTCCCAGGATATAGCATATCTGAGCGCCCACCACAGTGCTCGTGGTGCTGCCGCCCGATACCAGCAGGATGTCACCGTCCTTCAACTGGACGTTCTGGCTCAGATCGCCCTGATAGAGCAATCTCCATATGTCCACGGGCAAGACACTGAAATCGCCCTTCTCGGGAGTGACATCTTCGCCGGAAAGATCCGATCCCGGATCGCGGCGAATGATCTTCAGCTCCCTTCCCGTACTCGAATCCGCTCCTCCCGTGCGCAGAAGGAGGCTGAGAAGGCTCGGGTCGTCTCGGAGCTCGTATCGGCCAGGCTGCTTGATGAATCCGAAGACATAGACCTTCTGGCTGTGGTACTCGGCAACGGATGTTTTCACCTTCGCTTCAACGAGATAGTCCTTCTCGAGGAGGACCTCGATCTTGTCGCTGATCTCCCGGACCGTGAGGCCTCGGATCCCGACATCCCCGAGGAGTGGAAATGAAATGGTCTGGTTCGGGCGAACCAAGTACTCCCCGGACAGGTCCTCTTCCCCCCAGACACTGACATCGAGGACGTCCCCTGTACCGACCCGGTACTCCGAAATCAGGGTCTGGTCCGTCAAGTGCTGGTCCAGCATCGCGTTCTGTAGGACCTTGTGATAATCGACGGGCAGGTCCATCAAGCCTGCTTCCTCTACCGGCTCTTCGGGTGCCATCTCCGTGGTGGATGTCGTCTCCACTTGCCGGGCACCGCTGGAACACCCGAAAAGAAGCATGGAGATAAAGACCAGGACGACCGCGCACGCATTACAGCCGGAACGCCCGGACAGGAATTTGACGAACTCTTTCAACATTCAACCTTTATTCAGACTATTTCTCTATAAAATCAAGGCGAAAGACATATAAATCAGTACATAATAAACAACCGGAAAAGTCAAGAAGTCAAATCGTCAGAGAGGACAGGAAAAATTGGCGGAACACATGAATCGAGGAATCTCAACCAGGGTGCGATGAAGGTGCTCTGTCCTGCGGAAGAAGCGCATGGATCGAAATGCATACGCCTCTTCTATCCGGCGCTACAGGATGAATCGAATCGTCTTGAAATCATATCGAACCATCACGCCGCCGACCATTCGGGAATAGGGTTCGCCTGTTTCAACGCCGCCCCCTTCCTGGCTCTGATAGCTGAAGTCCAGCTTTATGGAAAGGCCCCTGTAAAACTCGTACGAAGCCCCGAGGCCGAAGGAGAGGAGCGTGATCTCGCCGAGGTTATCCTCTATCCATTTTATATAGGACCCTTCTGGATCGTCTGTATCGATTTCACCCTCGGCGATATACACAGGAATGCTCTGGATATTCTCGTACATCTGGTAGCTGGCATTGGCGTTGATTATGAAGTTCTTGGAGAACTTGAAGATGCCCTGGAAGCGCCCCCCCATGGAAGGGACCAGCTCCCCGGCCACGTCGATCCTGTAATACCGATTGAACATGAGATTGAGCTCGATCATCCGGGTCAGCAGATAGTTGGCCTCCAGCAGGAAAATAGGGCCGGATTGTTCCTCCGCCTTAACGGTGTGAAGCAAGTCGGCAATACCGGTATCTTTATTTTCGGGACCATATAAATCTGCTTCGCCGGACACCATGTACATGGCGTATCCGCCAA
>CAZFWM010000375.1:0-7181 GCA_964522545.1 uncultured Thermodesulfobacteriota bacterium | reverse complement strand
GGGAGAGGAATTCCGTTAGGGAAATTCAGGCAGGAGAACTTCTGACTGTCGAGATGGAGTAAAAAAAGATGGAATAGAAAAAGGTCGGAGCCGGCTTGGCATAGGCGACCCACTTGCTGTCCGGAGACCAGGCATAGTCCCTGATCTCCCAAGGCACTGCCTTATCGATGAGCACCGGCTTCCGATCGTCCATGTCGACATAGAAGAGGCGCTGATTCTTGTCGGCAAAGAGGAGCTTCTTGCTGTCAGGTGACCAGCTCAGCGGAAAGCGGTAGCAATTTCCGTCCCGGGTGATACGCACGGCCTCTCCCTTGCCGTCGCCGTGGGCGATTGTGATCTCCTCCTCGCCGGTCGCATCCGATGTGTAGGCTATCCAGCGGCCGTCGGGCGACCAAGCAGCATCCTTTTCCCTTGCTCCGGGTGTCTTCGTGATGTTGCGGATGTCCCCCTCCTCGGCCGGAACGGAATATACATCGCCTCGAGCCACCAATAGGGCGCGCTTGGCGTCAGGCGAAAGACTGTAGCCGGTGATCATCGTGCCCGCATCGACCCAGCGCGGTCTGGCATCGGGGCGGTCTCCGGGCAGGCGTATTTCAAGCACCACCGCCTCTTGGGTAACCAGATCGAACCTGAATAGGCGGCCTCCATTTTCGTACACGATGGCCCCGGGCCCGATGCTAGGCCAGAGCACGTCGAAGTCCCTGTAGTCCGTGATCCGCTCTGTCTTGCCGTTGTCGAGGCCGTGCCGGTACAGGTTCAGACGGCCATGGGGCCCCCGGTCCGAGGTAAAGTAGATCACGCGTTCGTGCCACATGGGTGATGTGTCGGTCCCTTTGTAGTCGGTGATTCTCTTGACGGCCTTTTTGGCGAAGTCGTAGATCCAGATGTCCTGGGCCATTCCCCCCTTGTAGTGTTTCCAGGTCCGAAAGTTTCGGAAGATCCGGTTGTAGGCGATCCGCTCCCCGTCCGGAGAGAACGAGCTGAGCCCCCCTTTGGGCAGCGGTATCGGTTCGGGAAGGCCCCTTTCTACCGGAACGGCAAAGAAAGTACCGAACCAGGTATTGTATGTGGTCCGTCTGGAGAGGATGAGGATTCGCTTTCCGTCCGGGTACCACTCGACCACCATGTTGTTGGGGCCGAAGCGGTCAGGCATGGGCTCTGCGTCCGGCGCCCAGGTGAGCTGCCTCGGCTCGCCCCCATCGGCCGGGATCACGAAGACATTGGCCTCGCCGTTGTACTGGCCGGTGAAGGCGATCAGGGTCCCGTCGGGCGAGAATCGCGGGAAGGTCTCCATGCCTGGGTGGGAAGTGATCCGGCGTGCGGTCCCTCCCTCGGCCGAGACGAGCCAGAGGTCCCCCCCGTAGCTGAAGACCACGGCATCGCCGTGCACGTCGGGGAAGCGCATGAGCCGGCCCTCCGTGGCGGCCGCGGCGGTGGACAGGGGATAAGCGACTGCGGCCGAAAGTGCAAAGGACAGGATCAACGCGGCAATTCCAGTTTCCGATCTGCTCATTTCTCGCTCCCTCTTTTTGGTCCTTTTCGCAAAGCAAACGTAGAAGGGACGACCGCCGGTCGCCCCTACAAGCCTCATTCATAGCACTATGTTCACTGTAGGGGCGACCGGCGGTCGCCCCTGCGCCGCCACGTCGGGGCGCAGCAAGCGACGCCCCTACCCATTCGATCAGAACCTGGCCCCCACCGTGAATCCGAGCATGTGGATCATCATCTTGTAGCGGCCGTTGGCCTGATTCTCGTCCATGCTCATCAGGACGCCCAGACCATCAGGATCTTCGCCGAGGCCCTTCTCGATGTCCGGCGGGATGTCGTTGTTCTTGGTCCGCTCCCAGAACCCGAGACCGTAGTACGTGTCGATGTAATACCACTTGCCCTTCGGGTGGTACCCGGTGCCGAAGTGAATGAAGGGGCGGTCGTTGTCGGCCATGGAGGGGCTCACCGTGCCTGTCGGCACCGGCGAGAAGTCGAAGTCGAAGCCGCAGCGCATCGGGATCTCCGGGAAGATCCAGTACTCGGCCCCGAAGCCGAGGAGGAAGCTGTTCGTGAAATTCTGGGGTAGAATCACATCCGGGTTGAGCTCCTTTTCGAAGTCGATTTTGATCTCCTTGTATTCATGCCAGTTCCCGTACCAGAGCTCGAAGCCGAGGTTGAGCTTATCCGTGGGGCTGTAGGAGATGCCGAAGGCAAGGATGTCGGGGTAGTTGAAGTCGAGGGAGACGTCATCGTCTGCGAAGAACATGTCGGCCACGCCGGGGTTGAGGCCGTCGGCGTTGAAGTCCGCGCCCCCTTCGTAGGAGATCTTGAAGCTGCTCATGTACGTGAGGCCCACCGAGAGATTGTCCATGATCTTCCAGATGAGGCCCGCGTTGAAGCCGTACGTCATGCCGTCCGTGCTGAGGGTGACCTCTCCGTCCGATCCGTCCCAGAGCGGGGTGGGTCTGAGGAGCCCTGTGCTCCTGAGGCCGCTGGATATAAGGTTTTCCGGACCCACGACGGAACCGCCGCTGGTAAGCGAGATGTGGCCGAAGTCGATCTTCTGCCGCATATAGGTGGTTCCGTAGATGACCCGGAAACCGGCGGCGATCGAAATGGCGGGTCCGCCGCCGAATATCTTTTTCAGGTCCACCGCCGCGACCGGGTTGAGAAAGTAGACGTTCTGCTCGACCTTGGTGAAGATGTACCGCCCCGCCCAGTCCTCGTCGTACTCACCCCCCAGGCCGTAGGGCGTGTAGAATCCGAGGCCGATCGAAATTCCTCGGGCAAAGGTGTGCTGGGCAAAGACGTGGGCCGGTGTGAACATCCCGATCTTGCCGTCGGCCGAGGCCGGGCCGGCCTCATACTCGATGGGGTAGATGAACATGGTGGAGCCTAACGAGATCTGGGTCCCCTCCAGCATGGTCATCCCCGCCGGGTTGTAGTAGATCGTGGTGGAGTCCTGGGGGCGGGCGGTGACGCACCAGCCCATTCCTGACGCGGCCGCTCCGTGGGTGGCTATGTGCATGGCCGCCCCGCGAGCGCAGGGTGCGGATGTGAGAATGAGGGCGGCGGTCATCAATGCGATCGAGACGGTTGAAAGAGCGTTCTTCTTCATCTGTCTGTTCCTCCTTTGAACCCAAAAGCTCGTCGAAAAGAAAAAAGGATCTAAGAGGGCAGACAAATTATCAAAGAAAGGAGATGGAATGCAAACCCTAGGGATGAACGGAAAGAACGAAACGTAGGGGCGGGGTTTTCCCCGCCCTGGCAGGAAGGAGCCTTAGGCGGCCTTCCCGGCGATCTCCCGCACCCTGGCCAGGATGGCGTCCGGGTCGAAGGGCTTGGTGATGAAATCGTCGGCGCCTGCGGTGAGGCCCTGCTCGCAAATCATCTCCTGGGCACTGGCGCTGATGATGATCACGTGGGCCCCCATCTGGAGCGGATTGAGACGGAGCCTGCGGCACACCTCCAGGCCGTCGATGTCGGGCATGTTGATGTCGAGAAAGATGATCATAAAACTTTCCCGATCAAGGAGGGCAAGGGCTTCTTTTCCGTCATTGGCGGTGTGGCAGTCGAGTCCCTCTCTCCTAAGCAGAAAAGCGATCGTGCGAGTGATGTAGTACTCGTCGTCTACGATGAGAGCTTTTACATTATTCATTGCGATTTTTCCTTTTTACGAGTTTCTTTGAAATCCGCCGGGCTTTGATCTCGAGAAAGATATTCACCACATCTCGATCGAACTGGGTTCCGGCGTTGTTTAGGAGCTCGCCTCGAGCCACCTCCTCGGTCAGCTTCTTACGATATGGACGGTTCGAAGTCATGGCGTCATAGGAGTCGGCCACATTGATGATCCGGGCACCGAGCGGGATCTCGGTTCCCTTGCAGCCGTCAGGGTATCCCCGGCCGTCGACTCGTTCGTGGTGGTGGCGGACCAGGGGGATGATGTCGTCCATCTGCTTGATGTGCTCGATGATCCTCACGCCGTTGTCCGGGTGGGCCTTTATGTAGGTCCACTCATGCTCGGTCAGCTTTCCGTCCTTGAGCAGTATGGCCTCGGGCACTCCGATCTTGCCGATATCGTGGAGGAGTCCCGCCATCTGGAGGGTCTCGATTATTTCCTCCTCGAGCCCCATGGCCCGGCCTATGGTCACGGAAAGGTCGGTCACCCGCTCCGAGTGGCCCCGGGTGTAGTGATCCTTGGCATCGATGGCCGAGATCAGCGATTTTACGATATTGAAGATGAGGTCCTTGAGGTCCTCCACCAGCCTCGTGTTCTGGATCGAAATGGCGGTCTGGAAGGCCACGGCGGAAAGTAGCTTGAGGTCTCCGCTTGAGAAGGATTTATCCCCCTTCTTCTCCGTCAGGTTGATGATGCCCACGATCCCGTTCTGGAGCTTCATGGGAATGCAGAGAATCGGGGCCGAGATGAAAGACCGACTCTTGTATTGTCCCTGGCCCTTCTTGATCTCGGGATGTCGGTCGATATCCTTGATGATGAGCGCCCTCTTCTGTTCGATCGCTGTCCTGGCGGAGCTCTCCGTTAGCGATGTCTTCGATCCGGTCTTTACATTTTCCGGGAGACCCCGGGCAGCGGCCAGCACGAGGTTGTGCTTCTTTTCGTCGAGGAACTGGATCGATGCCCGTTCAGAGCCGAGGAGGTCCATGCACTTGGAGATGACGTAATCGCAGATGGAGTTGACGTCGAATCCCTTTTCCAGGGCCAGGACATCGCCGAGGCTGTATAAGAGGTTCAGCTCCCGGTAGTTGTCGAGGATTGCCGAGGCCATTTCGTCCAGCCTGCATTCGGCCTCTATTCGCTCTTCGATGAGCCGCTTCAGCACCCTGGCCGCTCGGCCTGCGAGACCTCCGGGAGAGGTTTCGGCCCCCTCGGCATCGGTATCCCACTTTGCCGCCTCATCATCCTGGACCACGATGCGGCCGTAAATGGTCCCGTCGTGCTCGATCGGCACCGCGAGCGGGACGCCGCCGGACCTCTTTCTGCCGCGGGTCTTCGCCGAAGTCTCGCCGCCGCCTCGAGAGGAAGGGCGCTTTCGGGCTCCCCGGGTCTCCGCAATCAGCTCCCCCTCGACCGACTCGATCCGCAGGGGAGCAGAGGCGATGTCGCTCACCTCGTCCAGGTAGTCCCGGAGGTCGTCGAGATTGATGATCTCGGTCAGTCGAGTGGCACCGGTGAGGAGAGACATCACCCGTTGTCCTTTGCTTGGTGATCCTGGCACTGGTGCGTCATAGAGAGCCTTGTCTTCCTTTGTGTCTATTCTTCCCCCAGTGGGGTAATTCAATCGCACGGCTTTAAGACCATGCCGAATTTTTATTTTGCAATTTATATTCCATGGGACTCTTCGAAAGGGGTATTCTCCGTTTTATGATGATATTATTGAGGAATTCGCTGGTTCCGGACCGTTCGGGGAGGGGGGGGACGAGGATCGATCGGGCTTTTCTTGCTGTAATATGTTCAATCCGGTACAAATATTGTCGAATCCATGCTAAAGATTGATCATCCCGGAAATGACAAGGTGCAAAAAGGAAGGAACCTTGGGTAGTAAATTCAGGATTCTATTCGATTGGAAAGATCTCCTCGTCGTTTTCTCTTTTCTGGCGGCCTTTCTGTTTTTCTGTGTCGTTTTTTACGACTTTATTCTCGACGATGCATTCATAACCTTCCGGTACTCCGAGAATTTCGCCAATGGACATGGACCTGTTTGGAACCCCGGCGAAGATCCTGTAGAAGGCTATACTTCCTTTATCTGGATGGTTTTGATGGCCCTCCTGATAAGGGTGGGAAAAGACCCTGTTACATCTGCCAAGATTATTTCGATAAGTGCCGGTGCATTCATAATCGCAGTCATCTATCTCTACAGCAGGCTGAAGACAGAGAGTCGAGTGATATCAGCCCTTGCAGCTTCAGGCCTGGCCCTGAGCCCTGCTTTTGCGTTTAATACCATTCAGGGGATGGAGACAACTTTCGCCGCTTTGCTGGTTATGTGTACGGTACTATTCTGCATGCGAATGGAAGAGGCACCGTCTCATTTTGTGAGAATCATGTTTTGCCTCTTTTTGTTGCTGGCATGCCTCACGAGGCCCGACCTCATCGTTTTCGGATCGGTCTTGATGATTGGGATGATTGGAAAGCATGCAGGAAAAGACAGCAGAAAAGAACTGTACTCTTTTCTAATCACAGCGGTCCTGGTCCTGCTTATCCCGGGCCTGGCCTATATGGCCTGGAGAGTGAATTATTATGGATATTTTTTTCCCAATACCTTTTACATAAAACAAAGCGGAACCGCCGGCGTAATTCCATTTCTGTCTTTGCGAGGGACAGAGATGAGCTTTCATTACCTCATCGAAATCCTCTCTCCCTATATTATTCTGGCCCTCTATTCTCTCACCAGGGAGAACACGAAATGGGGGTTGCGGTTTTTCAAGGAGAGCGCCTTCCTTCTCGGCTCCCTACTCTGTTTCCTGGCTCTTCACTGCTGCATCAATCCGATTCAAGGATTTCTGTATCGATATCAGCTGCCGACTCTGCCGGCCCTGCTTATACTGTTCGCTCTGTATATGCGGGGGAGTCCTGTGCCGCCATTGAAAGCAAAAGGAAAACAATCGGAGCGAATGAAAGGGGGATCGAAAGAGACGAAAGCATTTTTCGGCCTGGCTCTTTTCGCTTTTGTCCTCCTATTCCCCCTCCATACGATGGATGATGTGATGTATGAAAGGAGAAACAGAGCACATCATGACAGAGTCGTAATCGGCAAAGAGCTCAGAAAGCTGGCTGATGATAATTACACAATGTTTGTCACGGAATCGGGTGCCCTGCCGTACTATTCGAAATGGAGGGCCATCGACTATCTGGGGTTGAACAGCGAAACCATAGCCCACAAGGGCCTGACCATGGAACATCTGGAAGAAATGAAGCCACATCTGATCATGGTGATAATCAGCTCCGTGGCGAATTTCAATGAGAGGTATCCTACGATTTGTGAGTTCGTCGAGAAAAACGACTACATCTCAATTGCGGCGATCAAGAAATCGGAGATCAAGTCAAAGGCGCACATCTATTTCGTAATGCCGGGAGAGAGTGCATCCAAAATAGCCGGTCGAATAATAGATGTTCCGGATCTCGAGTACCTGGATGTTCGCGTGTGGATGGATGCAGGCTCTTCTTGACATTCAGG
>CAZFWM010000374.1:0-7206 GCA_964522545.1 uncultured Thermodesulfobacteriota bacterium | reverse complement strand
GTCCCGGGAGAGAGGGTGACCCTCTCCGCGATATCCTTCTATACCAGCGGATCGGCCGCCGGGGATCCGGCGGAGATCATCGTCTACGAGGACCCGGACGGGCGGGCCCCTGCCCCCGATCCCGCGATGGAGCTCCTCCGACAGGAGGTAATCCTCGGGCAGGGCGGATTCCAGACTGTGGAGATCGGCGATCTCGTGCTCAATGCCGCTCGGCACCCCAGGGCGGCCTTCTTCGTTGGCCTGGCCGACGTGGCCCAGGGCAGCTTCTCCCTCGGCATAGATATGAGCGGCTCCGGGGAATGTTCTTTCATCTCCGAGGATGGAGGCCGTCGCTTCACTCCGATCGCCGAGTTTCCCGTCATCGACGGCAACGCCATGATCCGGGCCCACCGGGCCGGACTCGTCCCTTACGGCCATGCAGGAGACGGCCCCCGACGCCATCGAATCCGGGCGCACGTCATGGGAGCCGAGCCGGCGGAGCCCGGTTTGGCGGGGACGGAGAGCTTTCTGCACATCGGGCCATCCTCGGGGAGCGAGAGGGGGAGCGGGCCCCGGGCGACTCTCATCAACGATAGCATCAGCGCCACCAGCGGCTCCGAGAGCTGCCCGACCTGCTCGCCGGCGCTCACTCCCGGGTATCCCCGGTTCGTCGTGGGCGATCCGGACATGTACGAGGACTACGTCACCATCGAGAACAGCTCGGGCTCGGGGATCTCCATGCCGATCCGGACGACCCTCGCGACCCTCACGCCGGGGACCGTGGAGGCCTACAATCCGGACGGTGGGGGCGGGCGGCCTCCCACCGGCTACTGGGACTACAGCCTGGCCACGTCCGACGGCACCGACTCCGCGGACGACATCTTGGATCCGGGAGAAAAGATCACCCGGCTGTGGCGGATCGCCAACGACGGGGGCCTGGTCTTCGAGTTCTGGGCGGATGTATCCGAGGTCGACACCGCGACCAAGCTCCTTCTGCACGGCGACGGGCACGAGGGGACCATCGGCGGCGGTACGGGCTACGCCGTCTTCGACGGGGACGGCGACTCAGTCACCGTCGCCGACTCGAGCGAGCTGAACGCCACGTCCATCTCCCTGACGGGATGGGTGCGATTCATGGACAGCGCCTCCAGCAACTGGCACATCTTCCACAAGCCATGGGCGTCAAGCGACGTCTATCCCTACACGCAATACGGAATGGGCTGGTACGCCTTCGGCGGCAACACCCTTATGTTCGACGGCGCCGTGAACGGGACCCTCCAATCCGTGAGCTCCGGGATCACCCCCCAGACGCACCGATGGTACTTTGTGGTCGGAACCTATGACGAGACCGATCTCAAGGTCTACGTGGACGGCGATGACCAGGGAACCACAACCGCCCCGGGCACGTTCGCCCTTACGCAGACACAGCCCATCCACATCGGCCGGCACGGCTTTCTCTCCTGGTTCCTCGACGCCCATCTGTTTGACCTGGCGGTCTACAATCGGCTGCTCGATTCCCTGGAGGTCACACAGCTCCACCAGCGGGGGCTCCAGGGCCTCTCGAACAACATCACGGCTGGCCGCGTGGCCTACTTCCCCATGGAGAGCGATTTCGACGATCAATCCGGCTACGGAAATCACGGCGCCCCCCAGGGGGATGCTCAGACCGTGTCGAGATCGCGCGCCGGCATAGGTTTTGTCTGTTCCGGCGATCCGAGGGTGGACGGCGACACCAAGAAATTCGGGCACTACAGCATGAACTTCGACGGCAGCGGCGACTACCTCCGATTCGGGGACGGCGGCTTCGAAGAGTGGGACTTCGGGGACGGGGACTTCACCATCGACTTCTGGTTCTACCCGACCGCCCAGTCGCGCATGGCCCTGTTCGCCTACGACACGGACCATCGTCTCGGCATCGACTTTCATTGGTCCGGCACGAGGAACATAAACATCTGGGCGAGCTCGACCGGGTCGTCGTGGGACCTCGTTAACGGAGACGGGGGAGGGAACGGAATCGGATCGGTGTCGCTGGACCTGAACGAGTGGCACCATGTGGCGTTCGTGCGAAGCGGGAATCGCTGGATCTCCTTCATCGACGGGGTGAAGGACGTGGATACGACGGTACCGGGTTCGGTCGCGGAGAAGGATGAGGGGATCAACATCGGCCGATGGGGCACCGGGACCTACTGGCTGAACGGCAACATCGACGAGTACCGGGTCTCCAAGGGGATCGCGCGGTGGACCGAGGATTTCACGCCCGCGACGCAACCCTACGAGCAGGACACCTACGCCAAGCTCCTCTTGCATGTCGACGGCGACGACTCAGCGTATCACCGTCCGGTAATGCTGTACGGAGATCCCGGAGTGGGCGCCATCGAGAGCAAGTGGAGCGGCGGCCTCTCCTTCGACGGCAGCGGTGATTATCTCCGGTTCGCCGACAGCGAGGACTGGGACTTCGGGAGCGATGACTTCACGATCGACTTCTGGTTCTACCCGAAAGCCGAGTCGCGCATGGCCCTGTTCGCCTACGACTCGGACCATCGTCTCGGCATCGACTTCCATTGGATGGGCACAAGGAACGTGAACCTCTGGGCGAGCTCCACCGGGACTTCATGGAACCTCATTCATTCCGACGGAGGAGGCAACGGGATCGGATCGGTGTCGCTGGATCTCAACGAGTGGCATCACGTGGCGTTCGTGCGGAGCGGGAATCGCTGGATGTCCTTCATCGACGGCGTGAGGGACGTGGACGTGACGGTGTCGGGTTCGGTCGTGGAGAGGAATGAGGGGATCAACATCGGCAATTGGGGAGGCCCGAATACCTTCTGGCTGAACGGCCACGTGGACGAGTATCGAATCTCCAGAGGAATCGCGCGATGGACCGAGAACTTCACGCCCGACACCGAGCCGTATGAGGGTGATTAGAGCATTTCATTGGAACATCTTTGCGGTAAGAGTAGAAGTGTGCCTTAAAGTCAAGAAATATCGAACCGCAGAACAAGGAACCGCAGAATATCGAAGTGAAAAATATTCCCTTGTTGGGCTCTTTACTTCTGCTGTTCGAGATTCCTTGTTCGATATTCGATATTCTCTTTTTCGGTTGCGGCTCGGCCGCATTAGGGGGATCACGGGGGTGTAAGGGTTACCCTGCCTTTTTCCCCGCCCGCGCCAAGGCGGCGCGAAGGTCGTCCCGCATGGCGATCGCGGCCCGGCGGGCCGCGGCGGCGAAGTCCTCGGGCGGCGCCCCCTCGGCCTCGTAGGCGAAGATGATCCCCCTGGAGCTGTTCACGATCGCACCCCGCCCCTGGTCGTCGAAGGCGGCTGCGGCATCGTCGGCCCCTCCGCCCTGGGCCCCGTAGCCGGGCACCAGGAAGAGTGTGCGTGGCATGATCCGGCGCAGGTCGGCCGCCTCGCGTGGCCGGGTCGCACCCACCACGGCGCCCACGGAGCTGTATCCGGCGCGGCCGACCAGGCCCTCTCCCCACTGATTCACGAGTCCTCCCACCACCTCGTAGAGACGTCGGCCCGCCTCCCCCGATTCCCCGGGCCCGGACACGACAAGGTCCTGGAGCTCGGCCGCCGAGGGGTTGGAGTTGCGGACGAGCACGAAGATCCCCTTGCCGTGGTCGGCACAGGCGGCGACGAAGGGATCGATCCCGTCGCTCCCGAGGTAGGGATTGACGGTCATGGCGTCCACATCGTAGCCCGGCTCGTCCGAGCCGAACAGCTCCACCCTGCCGAGGTGTCCGTCGGCGTAGGCGGCCGCCGTGGAGCCGATGTCGTTTCGCTTGGCATCGCCGATGACGAGGAGCCCCCTGGAGCGGGCGTGCCGGACTGTCTCCGTAAAGGCCCTCACTCCCTCGGCCCCGAAGAGCTCGTAAAACGCCCACTGGGGCTTCACGGCCGGGACCAGGTCGGCTATGGCGTCGAGGATCGCCCGGTTGAATACCGCGATGGCCCGTGCCGCAGCCTCGGCCGTAGTGCCCAGAGATTCTAGAATTGGATCCTTGATGCACGCCGGGATTTTATCCAGCCGCGGATCGAGGCCGACCACGGAAGGGTTGTCCAGGGAGGCTATCTTCTCGAGGAGACGGTCGGCAAAGTTTTCCATGGCAGCTCCTTTTATCATTTTATTGACATCTCATGTATTAACTTATATTATTGATTGTTTACAATATGGATAAAGAACTAATTAAAAAAAAAGCGATATAGACGAAATCCCGGGAAGGCGAGAATGGTAGAAGGAGATCGAATCGGAGACCTGCACCCGCTGGAGGTGAAGGTGCTGCGCGCCTTCGAGGACTCGGAGCCGCTGGAACAGGAGACCCTGGCCGGCAAGGGGGGCCTGGATTTGGCCCAGGCGAGGCGTGCCATCGAGTGGCTGTTGACCCGGGGGGCCATCGAGGTCACCCGCGAGGAGAAGCGCAGCATCGTATCGCTCACCGATACCGGGAGCGCCTACGCAGAGCGCAAGACCCCCGAGCTCCGCATCTATGAGGCTGCCATGGGGGGGGCGGGCATGGCCGAACTCCGAGGGCGCGACGATATGGAGGCCTCGGAGGCGGGCTCTGCCGTGGGCGCCCTGAAGAGGGTCGGCCTCCTCGAGATCCTGCCGGGCGGCGCTGTGAAGGCGGTTCCCGGGGAGGGCCTCTCGGAGCTCGAATCGGTCCAGGCCCTCATCGAAGAAGTGGGACGAAGAGGCCGGGTGACTGCAGAGGACCTCACGGAAGCCCAGCAGTCGATCGTCTCCGGCATGCACAGGAAGCGGTCCAAATCCAAGGGGATATTCCGGGTCGACGAAGAGGTGCGGCGCTCGTTTCACCTCACCACCGAGGGACGAGCCCTGCTCGAGGCGCTCATCGCAGCAGGGGCCACAGGCGCCGAGATCTCACGCCTCACGGCCGATCACCTCAAGGACGGGTCCTGGCGCAGCCTCGGATTCCGGCGCTACAACATCGATCTCCCGCCGCCCCGGATCGTGGTGGGCCGCCGCCATCCGTACCGGGAGTTCCTCGACCTGGTCAAGCGAGAGCTCACAGCCCTCGGATTCGAGGAGATGACCGGGCCGGTGGTGGAGACCGAGTTCTGGCTCATGGATGCCCTGTACATGCCTCAGTTCCACTCGGCCCAGGACATCCACGATGTCTATGCCGTGCGGGATCCCTCGGCCACGCAATCCATTGACGAGCCCTTCTTCTCCCGAGTGGCCGAGACCCACGAGTCCGGAGGGGAGACGGGGTCCCGGGGCTGGGAGTACAGGTTTGATCGGGAGCGGGCGAGGCGGAACGTACTGCGAAGCCAGGGGACGGTTTTGAGCGCCAAGTGGCTGGCACGGGGCGCCAAGGTTCCCGGCAAGTATTTCGCCCTGGCGCGCTGCTTCCGGCCGGACAAGGTCGACGCGACCCATTCCCCGGAGTTCTACCAGATCGAGGGGATCGTGCTCGGCGAGGCGATCACCTTCCGCACGCTCCTCGGCCTGCTCAAGCTCTTTGCCGAGGAGGTGGCCCGCGCCCCGGAGGTCAAGTTTGCCCCGGCCTACTTCCCCTTTACGGAGCCCTCCGTGGAGGTCCATATTAAGCACCCCGAAGTGGGGTGGATGGAGATGGGCGGGGCGGGCATCTTTCGCCCGGAGGTAACCATTCCCCTCGGCGTGAAGGCCCCGGTCATCGCCTGGGGGCTGGGCCTGGAGCGGATGGCCATGATCGCCCTTGGAATCCAGGATATTCGCGACCTGAGGAGCCGGGATCTCAACTTCATAAGGCGAACGAAAGCGAACCTGTAAGAGGAGCTCTCCGTCGATGCCGACGATAACGTGCCGATACTATGATCTGGAAAACCTGGTTGGAGAGGCCTTCTCCATCGAGCGCCTCGAAGAGCTTCTCTGCCTGGCCAAGAGCGAGATCAAGGAGTTCGATGAAGAGGAAGAGGAACTCAAGATCGAGATCAACGATACCAACCGGCCTGACCTCTGGTGCGCCGAAGGGCTTGCAAGGCAGATCGCCTGCCACCTGCGGGGAGAGGCCCGGGACTATCCCTTCTTTTCGACCGTGCCGGAAGGAGGCGAGGCCGGAAGCACGTCCTTGAACAGGATTCTCGTCGAGGAGGGCCTCGAGAAGGTCCGACCCTTCGTGGGCGCCTTCATTGCCCGCGGTGCGGCTTTGTCCGACGAGGTCCTGGTGCAAATGATCCAGACCCAGGAGAAGCTCGCCGAGAACCTCGGCCGTCGCAGGGCCACGGTGGCGATCGGCATCTACAACGCCGCGAAGATCTCCTTCCCGGTGCATTACCGGGCGGTCGATCCGGACGCCACCTCCTTTGTCCCCCTCGGCTTCGAAGAGGAGATGAGCCTGAGCCGGATCCTCGAAGAGCACCCCAAGGGGATGGAGTATGCGCCCCTGGTGAGCGGATTCGACCGGGTCCCCTTCCTGGTGGACAGCGCAGGCGGAGTGCTCTCCTTCCCGCCGATCATCAACAGCCGGTGGAGCGGCGAGGTGATGGTCGGCGACGAAGAGCTCTTCGTGGAGGCCACCGGGCCGGACCTGAAGACCCTGGTGCTGGCCCTCAACATACTGGCCGCCAACTTTGCGGACCGGGGTGCGGCCATCGAGCGCGTGGAGATCGAGTATCCCTATGACTCCCCCTTCGGCCGGACCGTGGTCGTCCCGCGTCCCCTGGCCGATCCGGTCCGAATGGCCCGGAACGATTTCAGTCGGAGTCTCGGGGAGGAGGTGGATGCGGAGACGATCACCTCTGCTCTCACAGCTTATGGATGCAGGGTCGAGAAGGATGGGCCGGACCGGGTCTCCGTGGCCGCCCCCGCCTTTCGCAATGACTATATGCATCCGGTCGACGTGATCGAGGACTTCGCCATCAGCCGCGGCTACGGCAGCTTCGAGCCTGTGATGCCGGACGAGTTCACCGTGGGGAAGTTGGCTGGGTCTACCGCGATGGCCGATGTCGCCCGCGACCGGATGATCGGATTCGGCTACGAGGAAATCATATCGAGCATGTTCACCAGCCGGGCCGATCTGGTGGAGAAGATGAGCCTGCCCACGGACACGAGGCTCGTAGAGGTGGAAAACGCCCTGTCCGAGAGCTATTCCGTACTCCGGAACTCGGTGCTCCCCTCTCTGCTGGGCGTGGAGTCCGCGAGCGGTACGGCCCTCTATCCGCACCGTCTCTTCGAGGTGGGAGAGGTGGCCCTGCTGGCCCCTGAGGATCCCTCGG
>CAZFWM010000373.1:0-7221 GCA_964522545.1 uncultured Thermodesulfobacteriota bacterium | reverse complement strand
ATGCTTTTGGAGGTGCCTTTTATATGATTATCAGAGCCTGGGAACGAGGAAAAAAATGCACAAATGACCGAATCCACCTCAACAGCCTGGGCCCCGGGGAAGGTGATCCTCCTGGGCGAGCACTTCGTGGTGCATGGCTCGCCGGCCATTGCCACGGCCCTCGATCAGGGCACGGAGGTGGCGGTCCGGTCTCTGCCCGTGCCCGAGATCCGGCTCGCGGGAGGGGAGGGCAACCCCGATCTTTCGACGCGGATGCTCAGGGCGATCATGAGGGAGCTCGGGGCGGGAGAGGACGCCGGGATCGAGGTGGACGTTCGCTCGGAGATCCCCTCAGCCGCGGGGCTGGGCGCCTCGGCCGCCTTTTCCGTGGCGGCGGTGAGGGCGCTCTCGGGCCTGGGGGCCGGGCTCGGATGGATTAACGATCAGGGCCGCCGGGCCGGTGAGATCGAGGACCGGGATATCTTCCGGATCGCCCTGGAGGCCGAGAAGGTCGCCCACGGCACCCCTTCCGGGATCGATCCCTTCCTGGCGACCTACAGGGGACTCGTCTGGTTCGAGAAAGGCCCCCCTCTCCGGAGCGAGCCGATCGCCGCTCCGGAAGCGATGGACCTCGTCATCGGCCTCACGGAGGAGCGGGGCGATACCGCCGAGATGGTCGCCCGGGTCCGGGCGCTCGGGAAGAGACACGAGGCCCTGTTAAGCGCACTGACGGAGGCGGCGGGGCGGCTCGTGGCCGAGGGGCGGGAGGCCCTTGACCGGGCCGATGCGGTCCGGCTCGGGGAGATCATGGACATGAACCATGGGCTGCTGAGCGCAATCGAGGTCTCCACCGGCCCCCTGGAGGAGCTCGTGGCGGCGGCGCGTACGGCCGGGGCGGCCGGCGCCAAGCTGACCGGCGCAGGCGGCGGAGGGGCGATGATCGCCCTCTGCCCGGGCCGCGCAGACGAGGTTCACCGGGCCCTGGAGCGGGCAGGGGCCGGGCCGATCATCCGGACGAAGATCGAAGCCCGCCCGGTCTGCCCCTTCAAGTAGAGATCAGAAAAAGCCCATGTCGATACTGTTCCAGCCGTTCAAAGCAAAGAATATCGCCCTTGAGAATCGGCTGATCCGATCGGCCACTTCGGAGAGTCTATCCGATCCGGACGGTCGAGTTACGGAAGAACAGATCAGGCTGTACGAACGCCTGGCCAGGGGCGGGGTCGGCCTGATCGAGACCTGTTTTGCCTCGGTTCACCGGACCGGCAGGAACCTGCCCTGCGGCATGGGGATCGACGATGACTCGCTGATTCCCGATCTGAGCAAGCTCACCGATGTCGTGCACCGGAACGGCTCGAAGATCATCGTCCAGCTGGCCCACGGCGGGGCCCAGACAAATCCTAAGACGATCAACGCGAGGCCCATGGCCCCTTCCCGCGTCTTCCAGACCGCGTTTTGGACCTTTGCACGCAGGATGACTGAAGATGACATTTGGATGATCGTCGATGCCTTTGGGAAGGCTGCTGAACGGGCGAAGAGGGCCGGATTCGACGGCGTCCAGATCCACGCGGCCCACGGGTATCTCGTGCATCAGTTCCTTGCACGCCGCACGAACTATCGTCGAGACGAATGGGGGAAAGGCAGGGAGGGGCGGTTTCGATTTCTCGAGGAGGTGTACCGGGCGATCAGGAAGGCGGTGGGTGACGATTATCCGATCTTCATGAAAATGAATGTGAAGGATTATCTGCCGGGCGGGGTCGACCTCCCTTACGCCCGGTTCGTCGCCGAGGCGGCCTCCGGCATGGGCGTGGATGCCATCGAGATAAGCGGAGGGGTTTACGAGACGATTCTCTTCATGACCCGGGGCGGGATCCCCGTGGATAGTATCCTCCGGAGGGCCCCTTCACGCTTCAGGCATATGCTCCACGGCGGCGTCAATCGTTTGAGGGTGCCCTTTCGTTTTGAGCCGGCCTATTTCAGAAAGTATGCCGCCGGGGTGAAAGAAGTTGTCCGCTGTCCTCTGATCCTGGTGGGGGGACTCAGGGACGTGGCCATGATGGAGGATATCGTAGAGAAGAAGGAGGCCGATTTGCTCGCCCTCTCGAGGCCCCTCATCCGAAACCCGAACCTCCCCGCCCTGATGAAGAGAGGAGTAAAAGCGGAGTCCGACTGCCTCAACTGCAATCGGTGTCTGGCCGCCGTCTCCCTCGACAAGCCCTTGCGGTGCTATGCGAAGGCAACTCCATGAATACTGAAATACAACATAGGTGGGTGGGCAATTACACACAAAAAATTTAACGCAGAGACGCAGAGGCGCAGAGAGAGAAAAAACCGTAGTGTTTATGAAAAAAGATTTTTTCACCACAGAGGTCACAGAGAGGGAATGAATGAAATTATACATACCTTTTTCTCTGTGCTCTCTGTGTCCTCTGTGGTGAATTTATATAATGAAAGGTTTGAAATATCAGAGATTAAAAACCTACCCTAAGGACGATAAGTCCACATTTTATCTCTGCGTCTCTGCGCCTCTGCGTTAAAATCCTTATCCGGAAGAAATCGGATTTCCCGAGCAATCTAATTTGCCCCCTCAACCAACCCGACAAAGCAACTCCCCGCGCATTCCGGATCCGTGTCCGCCAGCCCGTCGCAGTCGTTGTCGATTCCGTCCGTACAGGTGCCCGCCACGATACTCTCGACGGCCCCGGGGTTGACCTCCGGGTCTGCGTCGTCGCAGTCGGCTCCTCCACAGGCCGTGTCCTCGTAACCATCGCCGTCAAGGTCCCAGCAAGGGGCATCGCTGTACTCGTCGGCCCCCATGTCGTAGCCCGCGAGAAGCGGCCTCGCGTCGCCGTCCATATCGATATCCACCCCCGCGTCCGTGCCGGCATCGATGCACGGTGATGCGGCGCTCAGGTGGCCGGCTCCGGCTCCCGCGAATAGTGGGTCGAGAGAGAGGCCGTGCGTTTCCCAGCCGGTGGCGGCCTGAAACTCGGGGAGGCTCTTCTGGCTGAAACCATACAGGATCGGCCGGGAGCTTGAACCTCTGTAGTACAGATTGTAATCGAGGTCGCTTTCGGCGGTCGGGCTCGAGGTCATCTTCATGGCGGGCCGGTCGATTTCGATCTGGGCGAAGATGTTGTTGTAGATCTTCGTATTTTTGTTTCTAAAGGAGACGCTGTTTTCGAACTGAAAGCCGCCGGCGACGTTGTCAATACATGTGTTGTGAGAAATCCTGCAGGGCTCGGCACCGCTCTTCCCGATCCCCCACATGTCGATTCCCCAGTAGTTGCCGACCGCCACGTTGTTATAGACATGATAGCCATAGGGATCGTCGAAGTGCTCGTCGCTCACCTCGATTCCGTGCCCCAGGTTTCCCTGTAGCCAGTTGTTTCGAACGATGACCGTGTGGCCGCCGTCGACCCAGATCCCGGCGCAGAACCAGTCGCCGAAGTCGCCGCGATTCCCGTTGCAGATGTTGTTCTCCACGAGGACATTGGTGCAGTCCTCGATGAGGATCCCGTTGCCCCGGTTGTCGTTGCTTATGTTGTTTCTGACGACCGCGTTGCTCGCGCCCCATAGCCCGATCCCGCTTCCCCCGTGCGGATTGTCCGGGGCGTTGTGGATGCACCGGTTTCCCTCGATGGTGATGTCGCTACCAAGGACGAAGAAGATACCCTGGCCCTCCCCGGGGGTTGCGATGCCGTTGTCGTGGACGTAGTTGTTCCGGATGATCATGTGCCGGCAGGCGTCTTCGAAGTACATTCCTTCGATTCGGTAATTGGCTATCTCCAGCCCCTCAATCCAGATGTACCTCACACCGATCCCGTAGAAGGCTTCCAGCCGAAGGCTCTGCCCGTCCATGAAAACCTTATCATCCTTGTAGTTTGTAATGCGGATGTAAGCCCCGGCCGTTCCGGACCGAATGAGATTGATGCCCTCCTGGTATATCCCCTCCATGATGTTGACCGTATCCCCGGGCCTGGCAACACGAATCCCCGTCTCAATAGTCCTGAAGGGGGCTTCCGGAGATGTGCCGGGATTGAGGTCGTCTCCCAGGGTCACGCTCACGTAGTAGTCCGCGGCCAGGATGGTTTGCGGAAAGAGAAAAGGAAAAAGAAAGAAAAAGAACAGTGCCGGTATGTTGATAAGTTTCATCTCCCAGAGTCCTCCCGGATGTTATCCCCTCTACCCAAGCTATCCCCTCTACCCAGGTTATCCCTCTACCCTAGCCATCCCCTCTATTCTATTGGACTAGAGAGTTGAGCCAAATCTGACAGATTATTTCGAGAAAGGGTTTAGCACTTATGATTGCTCGCATATTTCCATGATTTTCTTCACGAAATCGTCTGTCCCTTTTTTCCCCGGCCTCTTGACCGGAAGGGAGCTCAGGAGATTCCACACCTTTTCTCCCTGTCGCACGGTCTTCTCTAAAGATCCGGAGAGTGTGGACCTGCCCGGCTCGCCGAGCTCCTCCATCTTTTTCTCGGCCCACAGGATCTCGGCCGGCAGCTTTGCGATTTCGTCGACCGGGGGGAGAACCGACAGGCCCAGCACCATGGAATTGTCGCTCCCGCCGAACACGGATCGGCGGTCGTTCTTGTAAAGCACCACAGGCTTTCCCACGGAGAAGGCAATGCCCGTTTCCACCAGCCCCCCTTCGTCCGGGACCCTCCCATTCATATTGAACACGAAATAGTCGCAGCGTGTTACGATCTGAAAGACATCGAGGGCGAAGATGGCCCGGTCCGTCCGGTCCCGCAGGCCGAGGAGGTTCGTGTTCAGCGGAGTGTTCACGAGCCCCATGACGTAGCGCTCAACGCCGTCGCGGTGGGGAAGAAACGTTCCGAAGCCCGCTTCCTCGAGGACATTGGAGATGGCTGTCATGGCCGCGATTTCCTCGGCGCAGAACAGGGGCCCGGAGCAGTAGACGTATTTCATGGCAATACTCCAAGTTCGAAGGAATTCAGATCTTCATCGTACAGGATGCCCACATCCTCGAGCTCATCGATCCATCGCTTTGCGAATCCAAAGCCCTGCTGGAAAAGGCCGGTTGCGATGAATTCGGGAGAAGCGTCGAGGGCTCGATTGGCCAGGTTCAGGCCCCCGGGCCGGTCCCCCCTGTTTGCCTCGATAAGCGACAGATAGAGCAGCGCTAATGCCGTGGCGTCTTCCCGGCTCGAGACCCTGGTCTTGCCGCCGACCTTCCACTCGCCTGTTTCATTGCAGATTTCAAGAAATTTGTCGATGCTCTTTTCGGCTTCATCCAGCCAGGGCCGGTTGTTGGCTGTAAAGCCTGCCATTCCAAAGTGCAGCCTGGCGGACATGTACGCCGCTATGGCCTCTTCTCTATCGGAAATCCCGAGCTCATTTTTATACTGTTCTCTCAATGCTTTGAAGTCAGTCGATTCGAGATCGAGGCAGGTTGGATCTGAATGAAATCTTTCAAAGGGTTCCAACTTTTCCATGACACACAAAAACTCCTCTGCAATGAGGATGTGTCCCAGAAGGCTGGGATGGGCGCAGTCGGCAAACAGTTCGTCATAAAGAACCCCTTTGTCCAGGGCCGTGTGGAAGCTGTCGAATGTATCGATATGATAAAGGCGCTCGCTGTTCTTCGCTACTATTTGCGCTATGTTTCTCAATTCGAAGGTCGGTCCGAGAAGCTGCAGGCCATCCTTGTTGTGGCTCGCCCGAAAGTATCGTCTCGCTTCTTTCTCATCCCCCAGCTCTGAATACGATTTTCCCATCATGAAGTCTACGATTGCCGCCTCTTCGTCGATCTCTTGCGCGGCCCGGAAAAGCCGCAGCGCTTCTTCGTATTGACTGTCCTCGAAGCGCTCCAGCCCCGATTCCCAGTTCGCATCGAACGATTTCAGCTCGCCCTTGCTCAGGCCCGCCCTGTGAACGGAGCAGAACGGCGGCAGAGGGTCCCAGTATGCCACGGTCGCCACGATAACGTATTTGCCGTGGTCCTCTGCCAGTGATGCTATCTGCTCCAGGTCCTTTCTGAAATTTTCGTTGACCTTCTTCATCTCCAGGGGAGGGACGGCCTTGTCCGGCTCGAAAAGGCTGTGTCGCTTGAAGTTGTACATCCTGCGGGCAAGGCTTCCGTCATACTCGACTCGCCGGAAACGATCCGCCAGGTATCTCGAATGGAACTTTTTGCCCATGGCATAGATCCGACTGTTACTTTCCAGGAAGTATTTCAGGCCCCGCCCTCTTCCGGCGGAAGTGGGGAACTCCAGGCCGGGGAAATAGACATCGAGCGGCGCCAGCCCCCTGAATTTCGTATCTTTGTATGCCTCCGTCCTGAAATACCCACTATCGTCGAGATAGTTGGCCGTTTCGTTGTGACCCGCGAGAATGAGTAAAAAATCATACTTGTCGATATTCGCCTTGACCAGCTCGGCCTGGTAGCGGTGAAAAGGATGGCGGTAGAGCGCAAAATTGCGGACCAGGAATTTTTTCTCAGGGTACCTCTTGCTCAGCTCATGCTCGACGATCCTGTCGGCGCCCCGTATCGCGTTGTATCCCGCAGCGGACGATCCGCCGAAGAGGGCGATCTTTATGCATTCTTCGGGATGCGATTTACACGGGCCCGGCTCATGCCGCTCTGTTTCGAGAAAAACATCGAGCTCCGGCCGCTTCGTCACGGAATGCCCGATGAAAAGGAGCAGCTCCGCCGTCACCACGAGAAGGCACAGCGGGATCACTGAATACAGGGCAAATCGGAGCTGTTTCACTGTTTTCCTGACGTCCTCAGATTATATTTCCTGACAAAGATCCCGGAGGAAAATCAGGGTATGGCGATGCGAATCTCGGTCAGGATTTTGTAAGGCAAAGGGATTCAATAAATTTTCGCCAGAGGTGGAGGGATAGCTTCATAGAGGAAGCAAGGAGTGTGTGTGGCAGCATTGCAATATTTATGCAGCTACTGCTTCTTGTGCTTTTCGAGGGAGCCTGACAAAGACGAAGTAGGATTCCGGATAGAGGTAATCTTCTCCGGACTCGTCAACCACTCTGATGTACCCATCCCGTTCTGCCCGCTTATCGGGCAGGACCTGGTACACTTTGCGCAGTTCCAGGTCTTCGCACTCTTCGTTCTGCACACACACTGCGAATCGTAAGTCTACTGTTTTGTTCATGATCTCAGTGCCGCATTTTCGATCTTACCAACGAGCTCGAAATGCATGCCTAACTAATAGAGGTTTGTAGAAGTCGAGCGAGCCGAGCAGGAGCGGTTCG
>CAZFWM010000372.1:0-7266 GCA_964522545.1 uncultured Thermodesulfobacteriota bacterium | reverse complement strand
CTTTACTATAGCTGACTTCGCTTCGCTCGCAACATCCATGACTTTTTCCGCATTCTCCCGAGATTCTCTTCTCTTTGTGCCTTGGCGTCTTTGCGAGAAATCTTCTCTGACGGAATATACTCGATTAACAACATAGGGCGGCCCATGGCCGCCATCTCCGATGTCCGGTGCACAATGTACAACGGACTCCCGAAGGAGCCCGTTGTTTTCCTCAGCGTCTATTTTGTAGTCACCCTCCCCTATCGAGTCGGCACGCCGGTATCGACCCAGGCCAGTTTGACCGCCTGGGGGCCTCCTGCCGTGAACAGGCCGGTCCAGATCCCCACCCATCCCAAGCTCGGGAAGGGGAAGGCGACCGGTATTTCGATGGGGGGATACATGATCTCCAGGGGAACCGCCCAGAGCGGGATGACCTGCACGCTCGGCGTGATCAAAACGAGGTAGTTCGCCCACGTGGCCGCCTCGGGCGCGCGTATGGTGTAGGTCAGGCTGAGATAGCCCGCCCAGTAGAGGGCCTCCAGTTCCAGGGAGAATACGAAGCAGTCCGGGTCATCATAGTCCACGGCCCAGTCGCAATCGTCGTCGATCCCGTTGCCGCAAACCTCTTCTGCTCCCGGATTCACGTCCGGATTGGTGTCGTCGCAATCGTCGCCGCCGCAGGCCATGTCCCCGTAGCCATCGTCGTCCGCGTCCTTGTCGTAGGGATCTCCACTGCAGTCGTGGTCGACGGCGTCGCAGACCTCCTCGGCATCGGGGTTGATCAAGGGGTCGCTATCGTCGCAGTCCATACCATCGTAGTACCCGTCACCGTCGAGGTCGAAGTAGCACGCCCCGGGGCCGCCATAGGCCCCCATGTCGTTGCGCTCGGCGCCCATCGAGGGGGGGAAACAGACGTCGTAATATGACGAGTCCGGATTGCCGGCATCTATGCAGGGAGAGCCGGCCGTGAGATGAAAGTCGTCCAGTCCGGCGAAGAGGGGGTCTGAGCTGATGATACCAAGGCCCCCGGTTAAATCTGCATCAGGACCTATCTCGACCCATGGTAGCGCCAATCCGCCCATCCCTACATCGCTGTAGTTAATTGTGAGACAGGAGAGATAATAAATACCTATCTCGGAAGCATTAGGTGCAGTGTTCATCCAAAAGATACAATTCGTGATCGTCGGGTTGTGAATTCTGAAGTAACTCCCGCCTCCTACGCCGAAAGCGCCGTTCCACGCTATCGTACAGTTTGTGATCGTTATGTCTCTTTGAATCACCAAACCACCAGGATCGCTGTGAATCCCTCCGCCGTGATCTACGGCAGTATTACCCTCGATCGTACAGTTCGTGATCGTCATATCACCTCCGCAGTCGATCCCGCCGCCGACCTCGCCAGCAAAATTCTTCGAGATCATTCCGCGCGGGATCGTAGAGGCGCGGCAGACGATCCCACCGCCGTTTTTACTTGCGCTGTTACCCTCGATCTTACAATTCGTGATCGTCCCGTTGTAACCGCAGTAGATCCCACCCCCCCCGTTGTAGGCGCTGTTAATCGAGATCGTGCAGTTCGTGATCGTCGATCCCGGGTTGCAGTAAATCCCGCCGCCGCAATTGCTAGCACTGTTATTCGAGATTGTACAGCCAATGATCATCGGGGAGGAATCCGAGCAGTAGATCCCGCCGCCAAAAGATCCTTCGTAAATTGGATCATACGTTCCGCTTCCATTCCTGATCGTGAATCCGTCGATGACCGTGTCTTCTGTCTCACCGCTGATAAATGTCACCACAGAACCGGCCTGGTTTCCGTCGATGACCGTCTCTTCGGCCCCGGCTTCGCTCTGGACCGTAATCTCTTTCCCGAGGAAATCGATGTTCTCCACATAGGTTCCCGGGCCAACAAGGATGAGATTTCCATCTTCTGATGCATCGATTGCCGCTTGAATCGTCGGATGATCCGTGGGAACTCGGATGATTACGCACTCCTGATCTTCCGAATCAATAAATCCGTCACAGTCGTCGTCAATCCCATTGTCACAGAGCTCATCAACACCGGGATTCACATCCGGGTCCGTATCGTCGCAGTCCCATTGAGGAAATGGACAATTTGGATGCGCCGGATCCCCATACCCGTCCATATCCTCATCCGTGCATGGAAGATACTCATCGGCCCCCATGTCGAACCCGGCTCCCATCGGCCTCACTTCTCCGTCCATGTCCGTGTAGACCCCGGCATCGGTGCCGGTATCGATACAAGGAGAATCCAGAGTGAGATGGTAGTCTCCTCCTCCAACGAAGAGAGGATCCGCGTCGATGTTCCCGGTTCCGGACCATCCTCCCTGCACATCGGAATAGGTGACCACAGGCGATCCCGATTCTACGTATATCTCCGGCCCAGAAGGTGCAGAATTCCCCCACAGGATACAGTTCGTGATCGTCGGGTAGGAATCGCTGCAGTAAATCCCTCCTCCTTTTTCACCGATGTTATCCGAGATCGTGCAGTTCGTGATCGTCGGCGAGAAATCTCTGAAGCAAATCCCGCCTCCATAAGCATATGGATAGCCATTTCCCAATATCGTGCAATTCGTGATTGTCGCAGAGCTGTCGCAAATAATCCCTCGTTTATTACCCGAGATGGTGCAGTCCATGATCGTCGCGGGGCCGTAAGTATATATCCCGAAATTACTACTATTATCGGAGATAATGCAATCCGAAATCATGAGTGAACCGCCTCCTGTGGCTATTCCGCCGTAGTTTCCAGTAATCATGCAGTTCGTGATCGTCATCGAGGAATCTTCATTAGTAACACCGGAACGATCACCTTCTCGTTCGCCATTCTCCGAGATAATACAGTTTGTTACTGTTCCGGAGGATTCATCAAAGTAGATCCCGTCCCCACCAGAATTGCGAATCGTGAATCCGTCAATTACAGTTTCCGGTCCAGACCGAAAAACATTTAAAGCATACATCGACATATAGTCTGCTTCTAAGATGGTTGAATCAGCTCCCTCCTCGCTCTGAAGCGTGATCGTCTTGTAGTATATCTCGACTTCATCACAACTGTAAGTTCCCAGAGCCACAAGGATGAGATCCCCGTCCGAGGCGGCGTTGACCGCGGCCCGGATCGTGGAATAATCCGCCGGCACGTGGATCGTGGCGGCGAGGGCGGGGCAGGCAAATACGGTGAAGATGAAAAGTACGGTGGTTACAATAGAGATGACTGGTTTCATCGTCCCCCTCTTTTTTTATGTTATGAACCTAACATTTATGTCTTATTTTACACTATTTCATGTGGAAATGCAAAAGAGGAAATGTCTATATAGGGCGGCCCGTGGCCGCCATCTCCCATATGCGGCCCCTTCTCACGATCAACTTGTAGGGGCGCACCTGTGTGTGCGCCCATTCCGGTGTGCCATTCGTGGCGCTGCCGTCCCGGCGGCTTCCATCAGAACAAAGACGCGTCTTCGACGCGGACTCAGTTGAGGGTCGTTGCGAGGACCAGAGGGACGAAGCAATCCACTGAGCACCCTGGCGTACTGAGCACAAGGGGTTGCTTCGGGGCTTCGTCCCTCGCAATCTTCGACTTCGCTTCGCTCGCAACATCCTCAAGGTGCTCTGTTGTCGATCTTATAATTTCCTAAGCATTAACAACGCCCCCCTGAAGAGGCCCGTTGTTTTCATCAGCTTTGATTGTCCGGCCGGACAAGGCCCCTCCCCTACCGGCTCGGCCAGCCGGTATCGACCCAGGCAAAATCGGCCGCCTGGGCGCCCTCTTCCGTAAGCAGGGCGGTCCATATTCCCACCCAGCCCACCTGCGGCAGGGCAAAGGCCATCGGGTAATCGATGGGAGGATCAACGACCGGCAGCTCAACTCCCCAGAGCGGAATGAATTGTACTTCCGGGTAGGTTAGGATCAGGTAGGCCGCCCATGTGACCGGCTCTGGTGTGCCTATTGTAAAGTCCAGGGTGAGCGTGCCCTCCCCGTAGGTGGCGTCCATCTCGAGAGTGAATTCCACGATGCAGATCGGCTCTTCTGTGCACGCCGGATCCTCGCAGCAGGAGTCCTCGGGCCCGGTGGCGATGCATGGATTATCGCACTCGTCCAGGTCTTCGTCACAGATATCGCTGGTGCAGTCGCTCTCGTCGGTGCAGGGGTCCCCGCTACTCACGCATTCGTCCAGTTCCTCATCACAAGACTCCTCGCCGGTGCAGAAGAGCCCGTCGTCCGGGCATGGGCCCTCCCCGGGCCAACAGGAACCCTCAGAGCAGTACTCTTCGCCGTCGCAGAACATGCCGTTGTCGCAGCTCGCCGAGGCGGCCGGCTCCTCATCGATCCCGCCCGCGCAGTTGTTGTCCACCCCGTCGCACACCTCATCGGCACCGGGGTTCACATCCGGATCGGTGTCGTCACAATCCCATTCCGGGTTCAGGCACGAGGTGCTCGCCGGATCTCCCCACCCATCTTCGTCTTCGTCGAGACAGGGAAGAGGCTGGGCGTATTTTATAGTAACGTAATCACTTAAATATTGAATACTTCCTTCACTATGGCCTGTCACATAAACATTGTCCGAGCCATCCACTGCGATTGCATTGGCACAATCACGGCCATCGTACGGACCCTCGTAGCGCGCAACCCATAGTTCTGTACCATCTGGATCATACTTGATCGTTGCATAATCATCGTCTTGGTCGATTCCCTGACTAGAGCCGGTCACATAGATGTTGCCCGAGCCGTCCAGGGCTATGTCATATGCAATATCTCCAGAAGGATCGGCGGGCCCGTCGTAACGAACTACCCAAAGCTCTGTACCATCCGGATCATACTTGATCGTTAAATAATCAGGTGTGAATGTACCAATTCCTTCACTTTGACCGGTTACATGGGCATTGCCGAAGCTATCCACTGCTATGGCATGAGCAAAGTCGTCATTTCTCATTCCTCCCGAAGGTCCGTTGTAGCGGGCCGCCCAGAGCTCTGTTCCTTCAGGATCATATTTGATCGTCGCATAATCATAGCCTATGCCCAATCCTCCACTCTCTCCTGTCACATAGACATTGTCAGAGCCATCCAAAGCCAAGGCATTGGCACTATCTGCCAGACTGTCGGGGCCATCGTAACGGGCCACCCATAGCTCGGCCCCATCCGGGTCATATTTGATCGTCGTATAATCCGACGCTGTATCGATCCCATAGGATTCTCCGGTCACGTAGACATTGCCGACGCTGTCCACGGCCAAATCTTCGGCATGGGCACTACCCGAACTTTCGTAGCGGGCAACCCAGAGCTCGATCCCGCCCGGATCATACTTGATCGTCGCATAATCACCGCCTGTGCCGATCCCTTTACTCCAACCGGTCACATAGACATTGCCCAATTCATCCACATCCACAGCTTTGGCCTCATCATTTTCATTGGCCGGCCCGTCGTAGAAGGCCAGCCAGAGCTCGCTCCCATCCGGGTCATATTTAATCGTCGTATAATCGGACATTAAATCAATCCCACGGGAATATCCGGTCACATAGACATTGCCCGAGCCGTCGACCGCAAGATCATAGGCCTCATCACTTTCATTGGCCGTTCCATCGTAGGAGGCCACCCAGAGCTCGCTCCCGTCCGGATCATATTTAATTGTCGTAAAATCTTTGGTCCAGTCGCTCTTGCGACTCGATCCTGTTACATAAATATTTCCCAAATCATCCACCGCAACAGCAAAGGCCTCATCCATATCATTCTCCGGCCCATCATAACGGGCCACCCACTCCTCTATGGGTGGATCCTCGGTGAAGTCGAATGTGGCGGCCAAAGCCAGGTAAATGGAAAAACCAAGGATGAGAAGAGCGATGGGTAGGGTACTGGCGATCCGTTTCATTGTCCTCCTCCTTTGTAACTGGGCCAGGATGATCCGGGTATTTTCAATTGATTGCTCCGATGAAGCAGACTCCGACCTCCTCCACGTTCACCCGGATCATGGCGTTGCCGTCGATGATCGGGATGGCAGTGAGCGGGGTGAAAGTAGAGGCCCCGTCCGTTGCAGCGTACGAGGCCCCGCCATGAGGCCCGGTCATGTCGATTCCCAGGGTGTAGCTCCTTGAGGCCCTGTTAGCTACAGCCACGTAAAAGGCTGCCGCCGGGACGCCGTCCGTGTTAATCGCGGGACACCCGGCAGTGGGCACATCCTGAAATCCCCCGGTGCCGAGCACGACGGTCGTGCGCCAGACCTCCATGGAGGGATCAAGGGTGGGCGCCATTCCGGTCGAATCCTCGTACACGATAACCTCGGCCTGATCCCCGGCGGCCCAGCCGCTCGTATAGAAAGAGACCGTGCGAAGGGAAACAGGCACGGACGTGGAAAATCGGTTGGCCAGGATGAACGCTCCCATTGTCGATCCTGCGTAGATCTCGGCCGTGCCGTCGTCGTGAGCGAAACAGGCACCGCCCCCCCCTGCCACCTCTCTCTCCGGCCCGGAGCCGGGGAAGGAACCGAACCCGCCCAGGTGCTCTCCGTCCCGGGTGTCCTTACCGCTCCCGGGTGCATACACATCAACCCAAAAGGTGAAGTCCGCTCCTTCCTCGTCGGCGATCTTCCAGAGCCGGGTGATCTTCTCCCCGGGATCGAGTACGCCGTCCGCCGAGGTGGTGCCGTCGTCTTTTGCCAAACTGTATTCCCAGTATCCGGAAGGTGGGCCGCTGTATGGTCCGTCCGGGTTGTCTATATAGATCCCTGAGGGAGTGAGGGTTGTGAGCACTGTGCGGATCGGCATGTCGATGCCCTGGACCGAGATGTTCTCGATCGTTACATAGTCTTCGTACAGGTCCGGGTCACCCAGGGTGAATCGCGGATAGCCGACCTGCGGGGCCGGGGTGCAGCCTTGACAGCTATCGGAGCCGCTCGATCCACGCACACGATCGTTGATCTGGGCAATATCGATGACATCGGTCGTTTTGAAGACATCGCCATTGGCCCACGCGGTCCCCGCATAGAGATATCCATCCGAAGCCTCTAGAAGACTATGGACCGTATTTGCACCCGTGATATCCGAGGTGTTCGACCATGTGACGCCGCCGTCGCCGGACCGGAAGACATCTCCATTGCAACAAGTCCCGGCATAGATGTACCCGTCCAAGGCCTCATAGAGACTTTCGACATATGTTGCACCACTGAGATCCGATGTGTTGGTCCATGTGGCACCGCCGTCGTTGGAACGGTAGACATCACCAATGGAGTAGGTCCCGGCATAGATGTACCCGTCCGATGCCTCAATAAGACAAAAGACACGCGCGGCGGC
>CAZFWM010000371.1:0-7269 GCA_964522545.1 uncultured Thermodesulfobacteriota bacterium | reverse complement strand
CGACTCTGCGTTGAAAAAAACAAATGAGCAGAAGTCCGCCCGAAGGGCGATAAGTCCAGAGGATGATTAATGACCGTTGTAAGATTTCATGTTCTGTCCTTCCTGATTCTTGTGTTTCTATCCGTCTCATGCCACAGCGGTTCCGGAGGACCCGCTTTCGATCCGGTTGTTTCCCTGTTTTCCACGAGCGGAGCCGCCGGGTTTTTCGATGCCCCCTTCCCGGTGGAGCACATGCGGCGCCCGGACGGGACGATCCGGTACAACCTGCTTCCGAATCCGAGAAACAATCCCTTCGCCCAGCTTTACATCGACCAGGCGGACCGGGAGACGGACGGATTCTCCAGGATGGGGGCCGTCTACCTCCCCTTCGACGGCCCGATCAACGCCGACGGCCTCCCGGACACGCCGACCGAAAGCCTCCGGGAAGACGCCCGGGTCTTTCTGGTGAACGTGGATCAAACCTCTTCCCGTTACGCCGAGCGAATTCCGATCCACGCAAGGTGGCAGGAAGAGCCCACGGTCTATGTCCCGGGCAACCTCCTCATGCTTCTGCCCTACCAGGGGATTTCCCTGGCGCCCGAGGCGTTGTATGCGGCCGTGGTGCTGGCCTCCCTGGGAGGCCGGGACGGGCGGGCCCTCGCCCCGTCCGAAGCCCTGGTCACCATGCGCGAAGGCGGTGTGCCGGAAGGGGACCACGGGCCGCTCGATGCCGCCGCATTCGAGCATTTCTGGGCCTATTGCGACGATGTCGGCATTCCCCGCAGCCAGATTGCTGCGGCCACGGTCTTCCGGACGGGTGAATTCGTGAGCGAGACCAAGGCGCTGCGAGATGCCACCGCGGCCCTTCCCGATCCGATACCTTACGACCTGGTTCTGCTCAAGGAATACGAGAACTATTACATCGTGGCGGGGAAGATGGTGATGCCGATCTGGCAGGACGGAACGCGCCCCTACTATTGGGGCGGCGGCAGGATCCACTTCGTCGACGGAAAGCCGGTGCTCCAGTGGAGCGAGGAGATCCGCTTCGCCGTGTCGGTGCCCAAAAAGACCATGCCCGACGCCGGATTCCCGCTCCTTTTTTTCGGGAACGGGCACAACCAATCCTACCTGCAGGTATTCAACAGCAACCGCGAGCCCGGCCACGGAGGGGTTCCGGGCGACGGGCCCGCGTGGCAGTTCGCCCACCGGGGCATCGCCTGCCTCGACATCGAGGCGGCCATGACCTGCCCGAGAGTGCCCGAGGGAGAGTTCTTCAATTTCCTCAACATGGTGGCCTTCCGGGACAATATCCGCCAGGCCTCGAGCGAGTTCTCCACGCTCATCAAGATGGCGCGAAACCTGTACATCCCCGCCGACCTTGTTCCGATGACCGATACGGGCGGCCGGGACGTCCGGTACGATGACGGAGACTTCTATTTCTGGGGGCATTCCACGGGCGCGACCTTCGGCCACATGCTGCTGGCCATGGAGCCTGGCCTCCGGGCGGGCATGGTGAGCGGCGCCGGCGTGAGCTGGGCCTACAACCTGGCCATAAAAGAGGCGCCCATCCACATAGAGCCTGTTTTCCGGCTCATCTCCGGGGCTGACGAGATCCACGCCTTCCACCCCTTTGCGCTGATCTTCCAGAATGTGTGCGACCCGGCCGAGGCCGCCTACTATGCGCACTACTGGCACCATCACCCAGTCGTGGAGAACCGCCCCGTCAATGCACTGATCATTATGGGAATCTATGACCTCTTCTTTCCGCCGGTGATGATCGACGGCCTGATCGCGGCGGCCGGTGCCGATCTCGCCGGGCCGCTGGAACGGGTCGAAACGCTCGATGCCCTCGAGCTCACCGGAAGATCACACCTCCCACTTCCTGTCGGAGGCAACATCATCACAGGCGGGAAAAGCAGCACCGGCCTGGCCCTTCAGTACACCCTGCCCGATGATGTGGACGGCCACGGCGCGCCCTTCTACCGCCCCGACGCGAAGTACCAGTACACCTGCTTCTTTGCCGGCCTGGCCGAAACCGGAACCGCAACGGTCCCGGAGCCGAACACCGATTCATTCGCCCCGTGCGGGTTCGAGAACTTGGAAGGAGGGGAAGCACGATGAAAGGGCTGCGCATTTTCATCTCCTGCCTGACATTTGTGGTGTTTTTTTCCTTCCCGTGCGAGGCGGAGGAGAAGAATCGAGGGGCCGGCACGGCCTCGTCGGCTACTCTCACCTTGACCCGGGAAACGGCGGCCGACCTCTCTCGTCTCGCCCTGAGATGCGTCCATCAGGAGTATCCGAACAAATTAGATCATGTCATGAATGATAAGAAGGAAGTGCGCTCGCCGAAGCGACTCCATCCCAGCTTTTACGGTTGTTATGACTGGCACTCCGCCGTACACGGCCACTGGATGCTGGTGCGCCTCATCAAGCTCTTTCCCGAACTGGAAACAGCCGGCGAGATACGCAGAGCGCTGAACGAGAGCCTGAGTCCCGAGAACATACGAGAAGAAGTAGCCTATTTGAAACAGCCGAGACGCAAGTCATTCGAGAGAACCTACGGGTGGGCATGGCTGTTGAAGCTGGCCGAAGAGCTCCACGGCTGGAGCGACCCCGAGGCTCAAAAGTGGAGCGGAAATCTCAGGCCCCTCGCCGAGGCGATCGTCGAACGCTATCTCGATTTCCTGCCGAAACAGACCTATCCCATCCGCAGAGGCGTGCACGCCAACACCGCCTTCGGTCTGGCATTCGCACTCGATTATGCAAGAGCGGTGGGAGATGCGGATCTGGAGGGCCTGATCGTAGAGAGGAGCAATACCTATTTTTCCAAGGATGCGGATTGCCCCGCGGCCTGGGAGCCCGACGGCGACGATTTTTTCTCGCCCTGTCTCATGGAAGCCGATCTAATGCGGCGCGTGCTGCCGCCGAAAAAGTTTGCCCGGTGGTTCCGCGCATTTCTTCCGGGCATTGCCAACCACGCTCCGAAATCCTTGCTAGAGCCGGCCACCGTGACGGATAGAAGCGATCCCAAGATAGTCCACCTCGACGGCCTGAATCTCAGCCGGGCCTGGTGTATGCTCGGCATCGTATCCGATCTAGAGAAAGCCAATCCTGTCAGAAACATTCTGTACAACGCAGCGCTCAGACACGCCGGGGCCTCCCTGCCGCACATAGTAAGCGGCAATTATGAAGGAGAACACTGGCTGGCATCGTTCGCGGTTCATCTGTTGTCGACCCATTAACCCGGCGGCCTCGACGGGCAGACCCGCACTCAGCTACTGATCCGGAAGCTGACAAGGATGAGAACCAGGCCCGTTCCCTTCTCGAGCGTTGTCATCGCTTTGCCCAATATAGCGCCTTGCGCCTTTGGGTGATCGGTCACCCTCATCGCGTAGCCGGGTGTATGGGAGGTAGTGAGAAGATCGCCCGGCTCAATGGGCCCGAAGGAAGCATCACAAAATCCGTATACTCGCCCGGCCAGTGCCACTTGGAGATCCCCTTTGAAGACTTCCTCCTGGGTCAACGTGAGGCCCGGATTGATTCCCCCAGCGCCACTTACGATTCCGGCAACGCATCGATCATACGCTTTGTCGGAAGCCTTGAGTTTTCCGGAATTCTCGGAATCGATCACCACGATCATGCCCGGCTCGATCATCCCCGGCTCCTGGACGTCGAAGGGCTCTGCGATGTCGCTCCCGCCCGTGAGCCTGAGGCTGGGGACCTGGACCTGGCCGCTCGTCATTTCCGCTTTGTGCCGTGATGTGGAGCTCCCTCTGAGGGGCCATTGTCCCGATGCCGACAAGAGCGCCGTCGCTGTATAGATTGGTGGCAACCCCGATCCCCGGCGGGTTGAGATTCCAGTTCGTCCTGGGCCCGGCTGCGGGCAGGGAGGAGGGTGGAGAGGGAACGGCTGACTAACCTTCGACCTTCCGGCCGGCAATCCCTTTTGTATCTTTGAATCGTTTTTGGTTCGTTTCGGGCACGGGCGCGGGCACGTTCACGGGGTGGGCGATCTGGACGGGTCTGCCGGACCAGGCTCAGGACAGGGAGAAGTCGTCGTAGAAGGGGCGGGAGGCGAGGGCCTCGGCCTCTGCTTCGCTCACAGGCCTGAAGGCATGATAGAAAAGGATGACCTTTACGCCACACCGCAACACGGCTCTCCGCCAGAGCCGGGTGTCCCGCTCATGGGCGGCAGCAAAGATGAGTCGCCTCCCTCCCGTGTGATGGCGGGTGTGGGCCGAGACCCAGTGCACGAGGTCGCGGAAGGCTTTTTTCCTCCCCTCTCTGACCGCAGCGTGCCGGACATAGAGGCTTGAGATCGGTTCCCCGGCCCTGGGCACAAGCAACGGGAGGCGGAGCAGCCGGACGATCAGGCGCATGAGCCTGAGCAGGAATGCGAGCGCGGGATGGAGCCGTAGCAGGACCATCTTCTTGGTCCGGCCATGATCCCACAGGCCCAGGACGGCGACCATTTCACCCCGGTCCCGGGCCACGAAGAAGTCTCCGATTTCGTAGTCCAGGCTGGACGAAAGCATGGCGCTGAAAGTCTCGGGCGTGTACCGGGGCGCAAAGTTGTGATCGCGGTAGTGAGCGTTGATGAGATCGACGATCTCTGGGATATCCTCCTCGCGCGCCGACTCGATCTGATACCGGGTCCGGGGCGGACGGCGCCAAGGCCAGAGGGGGAAGGTACAGAACAGCCCGCCGGTGCGCAACTTGGGCGAGCCCACTCCGCCCTGCGTAAAGTGGATCGCCCTGACGTTGCCGTGGGCAACCATCCCGCAGAAGTAATCGCAACCGTCCTCGGCCGCGCGCCGGAAGACCCCGGCCGATATCTTTATGGCGACCCAAGGGCGGCACAGGGTCGGGTCGACACGGAAGTCATGGCCGCTTACGACCCGCTTCGGCCTGCCGGCCACGAGGGCTTCTCGGAGAGCATAGCAGGAATAGCCCACTGGCTTCCCC
Organism: uncultured Thermodesulfobacteriota bacterium; assembly: GCA_964522545.1. Lineage (GTDB taxonomy): Bacteria > Desulfobacterota > DSWW01 > CAZFWM01 > CAZFWM01 > CAZFWM01. Next base: position 2,325 of record CAZFWM010000371.1, on the reverse strand, counting down.
TCCAGTTCGGCGACGATGGTCCTCGTGTCTCCCCGTGCTCGATTCAAGGCAAAGAAGTCCGGGGCTCGATCGACATAAAAGGTTCCTACATGGCCAATCATTGGAGCGGAACGGGTCAGCTCGATCAGGGCCTCGTTGTCCGAGGGCCGCGCTTCGCGTAGTATGATCTCTTCGGGCAAGAGTCACTCCAACGGCAGTTTTTTCGCCAAACACGAAAAATCTACTAAATCTCTTGGATCGGGTCAAATGACCACCGGGAAAAGTCTGACAACGAGAGAACAGACCTGAAGTGGCGTGGGCTCGGGGCCTCGCCGCGTGGGTCAACTCTACTACTGTGTCTTTCTTGACGTTACGTATCTCCTATATTATTATTTTAGATGCAGAAGGACCGGCGAAAGACCGAAATATACGTGAGGACAATGGCAGTCGGTGGGCGAACCTACCCGTGAAATCACTAGTTCACTGATCCTGGATGGCTGAGATGACTTTTAACGACATCTTCGATCGTATTGAGGAACACGCGGATACGAGAGCCAACGTCTTGGGTGATGGAATGACAAGCTGCTCCTATGCTGCCATTCCGGAAGTATTTGGACATCTGCGAGAGCGCTTTGAGGAATGCGGAGTCAATTCGCAAGAGCATATTACCTTGGAAGTGAGCAATACAGTTGCGGGCGCCTTGACCCTGCTATTTGTGCTTGCGAACAGGTACAGTTTCGTCCTCCTGCCGGCCCTGAGCCCAGCCGCTAAAGGGGAAAGGCCCGAAATCAAGCCCCCGGAGTTCTGTCGATTCCAGCTTGCAGTCGACAGTGGCTCACGTGGCCCTGAACTTCCAGACGGTGCCAGTCGTGCCGGCTTCCTGCGAGTGTCTGAGAATGAGGAGTTCCGATCCGGTCTCGAGGTGGAGATGCAGGGGGAGCCGAAGTTGTATTTGCAGACATCAGGAACCCTGGGGGCACCAAAACTTGTTGTTCACTCGCACAAGAAGCTTCTCGGAAATGTTTCCAACTGCGTGGAGCGATTCGGCTTGAAGAGCGGCTCAAGGATCACAATTCCGGTCCCTATATTCCATATGTATGGTTTGGGAGCCGCGTTTCTTCCGAGCGTAGTCGTCGGAGCGTCGATCGATCTGCAGGAAAACACGAACCTAATCAGATACATGGACAGGGAGAGACAGTTCCATCCGGATACGGCCTTTCTGACGCCTACGCTGTGCGAGATGTTCCTGAAGGGCAGGCGTTCATTGAGACGATACGGCCTCGTCGTCACAGCGGGCGATAGGATAAAGAGAGACACTTTCGTGGAATTCGAATCCCGTTTTGGACCTCTGGTGAACCTGTATGGGACTACTGAGATGGGTGCGATATCCGCTTCATCGCCCGACGATCCTGCTGAGGTCAGGGCGAGTACCGTTGGAAAGCCGATGTCGGGCGTGACGGTGAAGCTGGTCGGCGGGGCAGAGAGTAATAAGGGCCTTGGTTCCGGGCGCCTGCAGTGTTTGCACAACTATGGGTTTGACGGATATGTAGACAATAAGGGCAATTGGGTTAGAAGCCCCTGCCATGCTGAAGCGAACTGGTTTGACACGGGTGATATGGGCAGGATGGACGAGAAAGGATATATAGAGGTTCTTGGCAGGAGCGATCACAGCGTTAATAGAAGCGGCATCCTAGTTTTTTTCTCGGATATAGAGCGCCAACTCGAGGCGATTGACGGAATAGAGAAAGCCGTCGTTATTGCGAAGGGTGAAAGCAAGTGGGGCGGTGGTATTGCCGCGTTCTGCGTCCCCATCGGCAGGGCCTCGATTCAGTGTAAAGATATCAGAGACAAATGCTATGAGCTGCTTCCAAGATATGCAATTCCAGACAACATAGTTGTGATCAAATCACTGCCGACATTGCCCAGCGGCAAGGTCGACAGGAGCGCTTTGCCCACTATTGCATCCAGCGAGGAGGATCCGGCAAATCAAGACGTCTTGTAGGTGGAGAAGCTGATGACAGACAGTGTATTGAGCAGGCTCAAAAATATCATAGCCACGGAACTTGATGTGAATATAAGGCTCGATGAAATAGCTGATAACGCCTCCTTCTTTGAAGATGGACTTGGTTTGGATTCAATCGCTATAGTTGACTTGATCGTTCTAATAGAGAAACGTTTCGGGTTCGAGTTCTCGGACCATGAGATCAGCGAGGACTTGTTCGCGGATGTCAAGACAACGGCTGACTTTATCAACAGGAAAATCGCGTCCCTGGGCGATAAAAACATAGGTCAACGACCTGCTTCTGAATGAATGTCTCAATTCAGAAATGAATTACACTCCAACGA
>CAZFWM010000370.1:0-7271 GCA_964522545.1 uncultured Thermodesulfobacteriota bacterium | reverse complement strand
TCCACAATTTTCCGCGAACTTGCGCATTTCTCATTTAATTTGAAAACTGACACAAACAATAATAGCGAGATCATTCGAATCAAAATAAATCTCTGAGGAACCCAGGAACCCAGGAAAAAAGCCAGCATAGTATTGGAGTCGATGCAATCATCCATGAAATGGAGATATTCCAGCGTTATTCAAATATTCTTCTTTTCTTTTTCATTCCTGGGTTCATGGGTTCCTCAGAGGAAAAATCTTTAATTCAGCATTGTGCTTTTTGAGTTGCATTTGTGTTGACATGATTGGAGAGATCATGGCCCCTGAGAAAATGAAGGCCGCCGTGCTGTACGGAGAGAACGACCTGCGGGTCGTCGAGCGAGAGGTCCCCGCACCCGGACGCCGGGAGGTGCTCGTCAGGGTCGAAGCCTGTGCCATCTGCGGCACCGACCCCAAGATCGTGGCTCACGGCTGGCAGAACCAGCCCCCCTACGGCGAGTACATCCCGGGCCATGAATATGCCGGCACCGTGGCCGCCCTGGGCGAAGGGGCGGTGGGATTCGCCGTGGGCGACCGGGTGGCGATCGAGCCCCACAAGGGCTGCGGTGCCTGCGCCAACTGTCTGCGCGGCTTCTACACGGTCTGTCTGAACTACGGAGACCTCGCGGCCGGGCACAGGCACTACGGCTTCACGGTCAGCGGGGGATATGCCGGGTATGCGGTCAATCACATCAACACCCTTCACAAGATCCCGGACGCCCTCGATTTCGAAGAGGCCACCCTGATCACCACCGCCGGGACGGCCATGTACGGGATCACCCGGATCGGCGGGCTCGAGCCCGGAGAGACCGCGGTCGTGGCCGGGCCGGGCCCCATCGGGCTGATGGCGGTCCAGCTCGTCAAGGCGATGGGGGCGGCCAGGGTGATCATCACCGGAACCAGGAGGGAGAGGCTCGATCTGGCCGTGGAGCTCGGGGCCGATGCGGCCGTCTACGTGAAGAGAGAGGACGTGGTCGAAAGAATCTTCGAGCTGACAGACGGCGTGGGGGCCGATGTCGTGCTGGAGTGCGCCGGGACGGCAAGATCGCTTGCGGACGCCGTGGAGTACACCCGGAAGAACGGGCGGATCTCCCTGGTCGGGATCTACGGCGAGCCTGTTACCATGAATGCCTTCAAGGTGAACCAGTGGAACATCACGCTGGCGGGGAGCCGGGCCGAGGGGGACAGGAGCCTGAGCAAAGTGGCCCCCCTCATGGCGGACGGGAGGATCCGGGTCCGGCCCCTCATCACGCACACCTTTCCGCTGGATCGGGTGAACGAGGCGATGGAGACCTTTACGAAGAGGATCGGCGGGGCGATCAAGGTCGTGTTGAAACCGTAAGGAAAGGAGCAATGGAAATGGTCGATAAGGTCAAGGCCGTTGTGATGGTCGAGCCGGGCCGGGTCGAGGTACAGGAGTTCCCGTATCCCGACCTCGAAGAGGGAGCCATGATCATCCAGGTCGAGATGGCGGGAATCTGCGGAACGGACAAACACACATACAAAGGGGAGATGGTCCTTTACGCCGGCACCGAGGCGGAGCAGAGGGGCGTGTTTCCCTGCGTCAAGGGCCACGAAGTCGTGGGGCGCGTTGCGGAGATCAACGGGACCTATCTCGACGCCGACGGCCGCGAGCTGAACGTAGGCGATCGGGTCACCCTGTGTCCCAACATCATCTGCAAAGAGTGCTGGTACTGCCGACACGTTTTCGGCTGGCCCTATTGCTCGAACAACAAGACCTACGGGGTCTATTTCCGCTCGGACGAGCCGCCCCACATCACGGGCGGGTGGGCCGAGTACATGTACGTCTTCCCCGGATCCTGGGTCTACAAGGTGCCCGAGGAGATGCCGCCCGAGGTGGCCGTCAACATCGAGCTCATGGTGGTGACCTGCAATGTGGACAGGGCAAAGGGCTACATGGAGTTCGCGAGTCGGGGATTCGGGCTGATGGATACGGTCCTGGTCCAGGGAGTGGGCGCCATGGGCCTGGCCCACCTCATCAAGGCGAGGGTCCTGGGCGCCGGGGACATTATTGCCCTGGATGTTTCCGATTTCAGGTTGAACCTGGCAAAGGAGTTCGGGGCGGACCACACCCTGAACGTTCGGACCACGACGCCCAAGGAAAGGATGGCATTCGTTAAGGACCTCACCGAGGGGCGCGGGGCCGACATGGTCATCGAGACCGCCGGTATTCCGGACGTCCTGCCCGAGGGCCTGGACCTGCTCAGAAGGGGCGGCACCTATCTGGAGGCATCCAACTTCGTGGATGCCGGCGAGGTGACCATCAATGTCCACCGACACCTGGCGGCAAAGAACGTCCTGCTCATCGGAAGCACGAATCACCCCAACACCGAGTACGACCGGACCATGAAAATGATGATGCGGTACGAGGAGAGGTTCCCGTGGATGAAATTCGTCACCCATCAGTTCAGGCTGGACCAGGCCAAAGAGGCGATGGAGAAATCTTTCGAGGACGAAAGCCTCAAGGTCGTCTTCGTACCATAGAAGATTTTTTCCTTATTTCCCTCTCCCTTTGGGAGAGGATTAGGGTGAGGGAATTTGGATTTGATTGCGGCCTTGCCGCATAAGGAGATCTTCATGTTCGAGCACATCTGGGCGGAGGAAACATGCAGCTGGATCGCGGCGCCGCCGGACCGCGTACCCCTTGCCGGGGATCTGGAAACAGCGGAGCTCTATTTTGTATGGGGCTTTCTCATGGACCCTCGCTTCATCGGGGAGCTGGTGGGCCGCCCGATCCCCTTTGCTCCGGCCGCCATTCGGGGATACCGCCGGGAGACCTTCGTCGAAGGCGGACAGCGGGGTTTCCGGCTGATACCCGATGGTCAAGGGATCGTGATGGGGGTAGTACTGGTCGGACCGACCGAACAGGAGACAGCCGCACTGGACCGATTCGAGCAGGTACCGAAGGTGATGGTCAAGCAGAGGATCGAGGTATCCGTCGGAGACCTCGTGCGGGAAGCCAACATTTACATGGCGGCCTAGATCCATATCGCGAGAACCAGGGCGACCCACGCGGCGATTGCCCCAAGCCTTACCCAGGATGTTTTCCCATGGAATGTCGGCTTATTTCAGGTTTTAGCAAAGGCTACGATTTTTCGGGAACAACAGTCTATTTGTGTTTTTTAAAATATTTCTGCTTTACAGGGTCGAAGGCAACATCATTTTGTATATATTGAATTTGATCCCGCTTCGGATCGACCTCGCCGACTTTCTTTGGCGGGTTTCCCACCATGATCGCATAGGGTTCGACATCCTTTGTGATGACAGTGCTGGCTCCGATAGTCGCGTAATCGCCGATTTTCACATCCCCGATAATGACTGCATCCACACCGATGAAGACATGGTCACCGATATCGACATGCCTTACTCTTGTATATCCATGACTGACAAGGGCATGCGATATGATTCTCGCTCCCGGCGAGAACACGGCGCTCGGCCCGACGATGATATTTTCCGGCACCCGCTCGTCGAAGCTCACATGATCGCCGATATATACGGATGTGCAATCCTTAAATCGGACGCCCCGCCATTTCTGTATGTGGGGGCGGAGGTTAAAAGGACACAGGTAATGCATTGCGAGATATTGGAGTAATTTGTTGATGATCTTTCTCGGGTTGTGGAATATCACCCACCAGATTCCTCGCCATGCCTCATGTTCGAGATATTTTTCATTTTTGCGTTTTGTTCCCATATCACCGTGATCCTTATCGAAAGTTAGAGTACTGTTATTGAGATTTCTGATATCTTTATCGACGCCCTCCCGTACATAATCTTCGCTGAGTATATCGAATCGAAACCTAAAAAGCCAACGTTAGGGTTTATTTTAGGCTTTCTTTTCCATCGGCTCTAACGCAGGAGGTGTACCAGGAAAGTGCAATATGCAGTTTATTAGTCATCTGGCCGGAATCTGGGCGCGAATTCTGTGAAATTATCTTTGTGCGTGCCCTTACATGCTGGACTGGATAAGGGAATCCACGAAGATCGGGGCGACCTGCTGATTGGCCGCCTTGTTCGGGTGGGAGTCGTACCCGTCCTTGCAGTACTCGGAGCGGAGCATGTTGTAGCCGGGCTTGAAGGGGTTTCTCTCGGCGAAGAGGTCGAAGAAGTCGATAACCCGGATGTTGATGTGGGGGCCTCCTTCGTTGAGGAAGTCGGTCTTGAGCCAGTTGGCGAAGGCCCTGGCTCTGGCCGCATTGGCCGGGTTCGTGTCGCCCGGGTTGAGCGGCGGCGGGCTGAGGGGGATGAAGATGTGGAGTGGGTGCTGATCCATCACATCCCGCATTTCACGGTACAGAGCTTTGTATTCGTCCAGCAGGGCATCGCTCTCGATGTGGCACATGGTGAAGCAGGATTTGAAGACGATGACCTGGTGGTTGGCGAGGAGGCGGCTGAAGGCGTTGTCGGGCGGATCGTGGACCGGCTGCAGAAACAGGTCCCTGTAATCCCACGGGGTGTTGTTGTCGCCCGGGATGTCGTACCCCGGGTGCTTCCCCCCGTCGGGATCGGTCACGCCGGTGGGCCCGTCGTTGTCGTGGTCCCAGAACCGGAAGTCGGTTCCGTGTTCGACGTCGAAGGAATCGAAGATCCCCCTCACGGCCCCCTCCTGTATCAACATGTGACCCACGGATTTGTGGATGAAGATGATGTCCTCCCCCCCCTCAATTATAACACAGGCACTTATGGCGGGGAGGAAGAGCAGAAGCACGGCCCACACGATAGCGAATCGAATCATGGCGTCCCCTCTTGCCGGTCCCAATACACGGCAGTGAGTAATTCCCTATGTTCGGCTGTGAAGTCGTAAAAGCAATATGCATATACTATGCCGAAATATACGGTATCAAGCACAGACTAAATACATTTCCATTATACAATACAGGGGCGTTTTACGCAAGTGCGAAATGCTAAAATGCTGTATTCAGGGGATTTTCAGGGTTTGTTCGTGTCGATTGATTGCGTAGGAGATCCTCTTTCTCCTTCCCACCGTCATCCCCGCCCCGCTTCTGCGGACGACGGGGAGTTGGTAGAGAAAAAATTCACAGCGAAGTCGGGATTTGTCCTTCCTCGGGATCAGGGCTCGATCTTTGCCAGCCCGGTCTCGATGTAGCTCGCCAGGAAGTTGACGTACTGCATCTCTCTCTCTTCCTCGGCGAAGAGGGCCCAGTGGTCGCCCGGCTCGTACTGGATGAGGGCCCCGGTGGAGAGGGCCCCCTCGTAGACCAGGTTCCCCTCCAGCGGAAGATCGACCGGCTCCAGTCCTTTGAGCGTGAGTCCGTCGACGAGGTTGTGGACCGGCCGTGCCTGGGGGAGGCCGAGGGCCGCGGCAAAGACCTCGGTGGTTTGGGGCGGGGTGTTTTCGTCGGACATCCCCTCGGAGAGGAAGAGGTTCTTGGGCATGCCTCCGAGCGGCTCCTCTATGTAGGTGCGGGCGTAGCAGATCGGGTCGGCCGGTTCGGCATAGGTCTGCAGGAGGGTCGTCACCGGGTGGAATTCATCGAGGACCTCGCCCTCGGCCAGGCCCAGGAGCTCCTTAACGACCGCCTTGACCGCACCGAACTCCCGGGTCTGGCTCACGAGGGTGAGGCTGAAGCCGCCCCCTGTGCCCGAGAGCACGGCGGCGCCGATCTCGGGCTCGATCCCGAGGAACAGGGCCCCGGTGATCCCGCCCTGGGAGTGCCCCATGTAGGCCGTCCTGGAGCAGTCCAGCCGGATCGGTTCGCCCGTGGGCGAGGACTCGACCGGCACGTCGAGCTGTCGGGCCAGTTTGAGCAGGGAGGCCTTGTCGGCGGCCGACTGCCTGTGGTTGTCGATCCCGGCCGTGGGGTTGAGGAAGTTGTAGAAGAGGTACGGGGAGAGACCTACCGAATGGTGTCGTATCCCGTTGAGGGGCTCGTCCGTGCTTATTACGGCGATCCCCTGCGCCCCGAGCCGCTCGTGGACGTCCTTGTAGGTGAAGGAGAGGTAGCTCCCGCCTGAGCCGTGGCCATAGAGGACGACCGGCCACCCGACTTCCGGCATCGGGCCCTTCGGGACCGAGAGGGCGAATCGCGCATCCACCTCTCTCTGCACGACCGGCTCCCCGGCCTCGTCGAAGACGAAACCCCCGTCCGTCCAGTAGGGGCTCTGGCCCTCCTGGAACTCGGGCAGGAAGAAGGTCCCCCTCACCAGAAAGCAGTGCTCGGGCTCTATGACAGATGCGATCTCGAGGTCCTCCGCCGGCGCCATCTCGTAGTCCTCGGTGATGAAATCCCTCACCGCCTCCAGTCCCCATACGACGCTGCGGGTGCGGAAGACCGAGGCCGCGGCCAGGTCGCCCGGGCCCGGGGAGAGCTCCTCGCCCGCCAGGCGTTCCTCGTCGAGGTAATTGAACAGAGGCCGGAGAACCTCGCGGACCTCCTGCTGTGCCGCCGTCAAGTCGGCCTCGCCCGCGATGATCTTCCGGAAGTCGGGCGAGGCGCTCACCGGGCGGCCCCACATATCTCTCAAGTCGTGCGTAACGACGAAGGCGTAGAGGGTCTCCTCCCGCAGGCCCATGCCGTAGAGGGGGAGGGCCGCCAGGAGGTGGTCGTCATAGTAAGTGCCGGGGTCGGGAAGGTACTTCAAGTCGAGGGGATGGCGGCGGCCGTACTCCGGCGAGAGGGGATCCACATTGACCAGGAAGACAGGGGACGAGGGCTCCAGGGACTCGGCGGGCGTCCCGGGCAGCGAAGCAGCATCGATGGGCCCGCTGAAGCGCAAGTACAGGGCCGCGTTGAGGGAGAAGCCGTCGACGCCCGAGATGACGCAGAAGTATCTATCGAGAAGGGGAACCTCCCAGGGATTGGGGAATCCGGAGAGATCCAGTCCGCCCTGTGTCGTCCGCCGGTAGTCGAAGGGGAAGGGGAGGTCGAAGAAGCCGGCCGTTTCGTCGAGGGTGAAGCAGGCCCGGACTGCGTCCCCGGGAGGATCGCCGTCGCCGGAGCCCGAATGGCACCCGGATACGGCGAGAGCGGCCGCGATTATGGCGAAGAAGAGGATCTTCCTGATCATGGCAGACTCCAGGCGTCGAAGACGCGCAATATTGCGTCGCGATCTTGTTAAAATCGGTCCTTCCAGAAAAGCGAAAAACAGCCTATTTTGCCCGTACGGCCAAAGTCAAGACTCCTAGAGGCTGATCTAAGTCTCTAGGTGGAGTGCCACTCCCAGGGTTCCGGCAAAGTCGCATAACTTGCTGTCCTGATTGATTTTTGAAAAAA
>CAZFWM010000369.1:0-7272 GCA_964522545.1 uncultured Thermodesulfobacteriota bacterium | reverse complement strand
AATCCACTGCAGATTGCCGCAACGGGTTCATAGAATGTGACATAAGAGCCTTGGATGGTTCTGAGCGTATGTGGTGAATGTCCTCGGATAGAGAGTTCCGTCTAAATATATTTTTCTTGAATATCTGCATGAAATATGTTATATAGTTCCCAAAGCAATTGTTGAATAAGGGAATTTTGATCTGCCAGATCCGCTAAAACCCAGTTTCGTTTTTAAAAACATAAAAGGGTCATTTCGGCTCGTAAACTCCAACGGAACGAAGGAGGGAAAAGCGATGAGAGGCCAATTTGTTTTTCTGTCAGCGTGGAGGAAGATGTTTTTGGTTGCGCTTCTTTTATCCCTTGCCGTACCGAAAGCAGCATTGTCGCAAAATGTGCGGGTCAACGCCATGGTTTCGGATACGTACAGCTTTAACGAGCAGACTCTTGCCATGGGAGCCTGTCCTTTCCCTCCTTGGAATCCGATCTGGGAACAAGAGGGCATCGTGACCTTCCGTGGGATAACCCCTTTAGGGAAATACCTGCTTGGGGATAATTTTGAGATAGAAGACGGCGAGGACTTCACGTGGACATCTGAAAACCTCCAATTTGAAACAGACTCAGGAGATGATAATGCGTATATGTTCGATGCCACGTTCTCTTTTCCCCCGGATCGTATCTCTCCATTCCTGGTTCCTATCGAGTTCACAAACACACTGGGTGGAATCGACAGGACTCCAGACTATCGTATCTTCGGCAGTGGGGGCTTCAACCTTCAGGTTTTAAAATACTTCAATTCCAATGCCACCCAGAATGACCTTCAGAACCCTGACAACCGCATGGGGGCCATGGCATTTCTCCCTGAAACTTATGTGAAACCGTCTGTAGAGTTTTCAGAATCAGAATTCACCAACTATGATTATGTGCCGGCCGGACGTTTTCTCTACGTAGCGGAAAGGGGCGGCATGATAGCGGTTGTTGATACGAAGAAAGATTCGATTCAGAAATCAGCAGCAATAGATCTGGCCATAATAAATGAAACAAACTCTACACTACATATAATGCAAGGAAATGGAAACGGCCAGTTTGGTTTTAAAGAATCGATTTCGGCAGATGCAGTGCCCAGAGGTATCGCCTCGGGTGATTTCGATGGAGATGGGGATGCGGACCTGGCTGTAGCTAAGTATGCAACCAACGAGGTGGGCATCTTTATTGGCGAAGGAGATGGGTCTTTCTCTTGGGACGAAAATAACGATTTCCAGGCTGGTGATGGACCGATTTCGGTGGCTGTCGGTGATTTCAACGAGGATGGGAACCTTGATCTTGCCGTCGTGAACTACAATAGCAACACCATATCGATTCTTCTGGGAGACAGCGAAGCGCCAGGAACCTTCCAGGAACCCTTTGACAAAGCAGTCGGCTTGTATCCCCATTCTGTAGCCGTGGGAGACTTTGACGAGGACGCCCACCTAGATCTCGCCGTGGCGAACTCGTACAGCCATGACGTCTCCATCCTTCTTGGCATCGGGAATGGGAGTTTCGAAAATGCGGTCAATTATGACACTGATGGCTCAGGGCCCTGCTCGGTCGCCACGGGAGATTTCGATCAGGACGGAATTTTGGACCTTGCGGTGGCAAATTATACATCGGGCGAAGTGAGCATTCTTGAAGGGGATGGTAGCGGAGCATTTACGGTGGGTTCACAAATAATATCCGTAGGCGATGGCCCAAGGTCTTTGACAGTCGGCTCCTTTAATGGAGATACCAGGATGGACATCGCTGTTGCCAACGAACTTGACGACACAGTGAAAATCTTGATCGGCATCGGAAGCGGTAATTTTTTCCCCTTACCAGCTATTTCTCTCGATTATCCGGGGGAAGAAAAGCCTTGGGCGATTGTCACCGGCTCCTTTAACCAGGGCACGGATGATTGCCTGGACCTGGCCACGGCCAACCACGGCACGAACAACGCATCCATCTTGCTCGGTGACTGCGGAGGGAGTTTCACCCAGGCACACACCGACCCTCCGCCACTCCCCGCTGACCCGGGCCCTTCCGGCATTCTGGCCGCAGAGTTCATGCCGCAGTACATGGATACGATTTACCTGCCCCAGGGAAGGAATGCAGGTTACGGACTCGAAATCATTGATTGGGACTCTGATCCTTTAGATGATATTCCTCCGGACCTCTATCTCTTCGTTACGAACCACACATTTGATTGTGATCCTACGGAACAAATCAATAATTGTTACTATGATCCGGCATACCCATGTGTCGATTCATTCGGCGATGCCTTTATCGATGGCGAAGATGGGTTGTTTGTCGGTAATTTTGTGTCCGTATACAAGATTGACCCCAATCACTTCACACCCGACGAACAGACAATCACGAACGACGACCTCGTAGCCACCCTCGAGGTGGGCTGTGGGCCTCAGGGGATGGATGTTCATCCGGACTTTCATGATGGGGCTCCTTATATATATGTGGCAAACGCCTATGACGGAACGGTCAGCCCCATAAATGTTGAAAATCTTATATCCGCGTTGAATCCATCAGAGCCATACTCACCGCCGGATCCGCTGGATCCTATTGTTGAGGGCCCCGCGCCCGAACAGGTTATCGTAGGTGACGTGTTACCCGGGACAGCAATTACCGTCGGTCCCGTTAATCCGGACCCGGCTCCCGATCCCGAATATGGTCTTATCACCAGGAGCATAGCATTGACAGAAGTAGAACCGTATGTCCTTGCCGTTGCTACAGTTAGCGGCTATGGAGAGCTCTACGGTAACTACCCGGGGTCTTTGGCGATAATTAACGCAACCTCACCAGCCGAAGGACATTCCATACTAGCCCGTATACCAGGGGTTGGTGAATATACCGTGGGCGTTGCAGCGAATCAGCATCACATGCTGGTGGTGGCTAATGATAATAATCCTTCTTCTATTGAATCGGGGGATGACACCATAGCGGTTATCAACGGCTCCTTATTCAGTGTTACAGACAAGATAGAAGAGATTCATCTTGGGGCCGGCCGTCTGTCAGGCTCTATCGCCATGAACGAAGATGGATCCCGTGCTTACGTAGCACGCGAAGATGACCAATCCGGCGGTCAAGGCGGCCTGGTCGTTGTGGATTCCCGGCCCGGAGTACCTACTGAACACCGCCTTTACGGAACCATCGGCCAAGAAGAGGGTGTCTTCTGGGCCGCTACTCTGGAAGAGGAGTGGGAAGTGGAGCCACCACCAGAGCCGGTCTATTATCCGGTGAATAAGATCTACCAGTCCAATGTGAATCCGGATAGGGATCCCCCTGGAACCGGCCCATACACGGAAAGGGGGCTGTGGGTCATGCCCGAGCCGCTGGTCATTCAGCCGCCGCCCAATGGAATTTACTTTGCCCAATCGGACGGGAGCGAGTTGAGTCGAGAAACATGGACCCATTACGAATTGAACCACCTTCATTTTTCTCCTGTCGAGTTCGAGGTCGAGGAAGAAATTTTTCGGCAGGTCGTTGCAGGAATATTCACCAAAGACATTAACAAGGATGGTAGGATATCTGAGCCGGATGATATCGAATCCACAGAAATCGCCATCCTAACCTATGATATAAGCAACAGATCGATCACGCCATACACTGAAATAGGCCCGCTGGGAATCTTGACAACGAATTATCCTTACGTGCCCTTCCCCGGTGAAGTGGGAGACGAATTCTCGGGCGTGCATATCGATGGCGCACCTGTGTGGTCTCCTGATGGGACCAAGGTGCTTTTCGTTTCTGGATCAAGCGCTGCAACAACTGTAAATGGTGCAGATCTTTTCATACTGGACGCAGACAGGAAGGAAGGTGTGTCAGGGAATGATCGGATAAACCTGACCAATGCTATTAAAGATTATGTAGAACTCCACCCTGTGGGTTGTAGCAATGTGTTGGATGATTGGCCTGACACTGATGTGGACTTCCCCAAGAATGAATCCGATCCGCATTGGTCAGATGCTCCGAATCAGGGCCAAGATATGTCCACTATTGTATTCACTAGGACGACTACCGTCGAGGGGAGCCAATGCGGGGAACCTTCCAATTATTACGAATGTGAGGCCCAAGAGATCTGGATGATCAAGTATGATTATGCATATGGAACAGTGGAAAGTTGCCCGGTCAGAATCACGGATGCAAATCCCGATCCATTAGATCCCACTCAATCCCCTTACTATAATAAAACCTGTGTTCCTCAGGATGAAGTTGAGCTTGGAGATTTACCTTGCCCTTTGGGAGACACCGATCCCAAGATTTCTTCCGGCAATCCTTGGCAGACATATTACAAGGTGGCCTTTGATAGAAAGACCGGGGATGATTTAGAACTGGAAGATGGTGTCAACTTGGGAGACTACGATCTTTATACCGTCTCCTTTGCCGTTACAGATCAGTATGTAGGCCCGACTGAAGACGAGGTGGACATAAGCAATATATTTGATTTTTCTCCCTATTGTGATCCCTCGGGCCAGAATTGCGTTGATATGGACCTTATGCCTTGCTGGTATCCGTATTTGACCACGGAAGAATCTCCTCTCACATTTAGCGTTGCCAGCCAAGATCTAAGACAGGCGATGGATATATTTGTCATGGAATACGATGGAACGTATAGACGTGATATCTCCGATATGGCCATAACAGAAGAGGCTGCGGAGACGGGCATGGTCATCGAGGTGTTTATTGACGGCGCACCTGACTGGTTCTCCGAGGCCGACCTTACTGGCACCAATCTCGATCTGATCTGGTCCAGGGAGATCTATTTTCCGAGGCCTGGCAGCGAGGATGAAGGAAAGTACTACCCAAAGAAGTGATCAAAGAGGAGGCTATTCATGTCAAGGGCGAATGCTCTCTTTCTCATTTCCCTACCCCTGATCTTCGGGCTGGCCGGCTTTCAATGTCCCACGGAGCCACCGGAGCTCGACGAGGTGAGCCCCCGCATGGACTCGAGATGGTCTGAAGTCAGGTTGACGGGATTGCATTTCGGGGAGCCCCAGGGGAAAGGCAGGGTCCTTTTCAACGGTTTTGCTGCCCAGCAGGTCGTGAGCTGGACGGATACTGAGATTCTCGTTCGAGTGCCTTTTGGAGCGACCACCGGGCCGGTGATGGTCGAGACGAGAATGGGGATGAGCAATTCGGTGAGCTTCATCGTATCTCGAAAAGCGATTGAAGAAATGCCCGTGGTGAAGACATGGCGCACAGGGCCGTGTGGGCCCAAGGACCTTGAAAAAGACGATTTCAATGAGGACGGCCATTTAGATATAGCCATGACCTGTTATTCCGATGTGGCCACACCAGAGATCATCGTGGCCCTGGGAGATGGTGCAGGAGAGTTCGACATGGTGCATATACCCTCGACTACATTCCGTCCTTATTACATAGCGATTGCTGATTTCAACAACGACTTCCACCTGGATATTGCCTATGATTACTCTGGCGGGGATGGCTTGTTCGGGGTCATCCTGGGGGACGGCCAGGGCAGCTTCGGTCCAGAGCAGACCTTCGTCACAGAATACTCGCCCAAAAGGATGGAGGCCGGAGATTTTGACGAGGACGGGAACATGGACCTGGTCTTCGCTTCCGGATACTATGGGGGGCCAGGGAACGCTGTGGTTCACTTTGGGGACGGTCTGGGCAGCTTCGGCGAATCATGGTCCTTTGAAGTTGGAGCCCAGCCAAGTGGTGTGGCGGTAGGGGATTTTGACTTGGACGAAAATCTTGATCTTGCCGTGGCCAACAGTGGAGACACCCTTGGAATTCCTGATACAGTGAGTATTCTCTTAGGAGACGGCACAGGGGGATTCCTGCCCCATCATAACTATGCTGTGTGGGACATCCCTGATTCGATCATCACCGAGGACTTCAACTGGGATGGGAATCCGGATCTTGCCGTCTCTCATGACTATACGGATGTTATGGCCGTCCTTCTTGGCGACGGATACGGCAACTTCTCAGAGGCCGAGTTCTATACAACTGGGGGCGGTGCGGGCCATCTGAACGCCGGGGATCTCAACGGCGATGGAATATTGGACATCGCCCTTTTCGTCGACAAGGGCAAGTTGGGCGTCTTTTTCGGGGACGGCACAGGGAAATTCCCGGTCATGGGAGAGGTGAGGATGGGGCAGTCCCCCCTGCCGGTTATCGGAGACTTCAACGAGGACGGCTTGGAGGACATCTTCACCGGAAATTACTGGTCCGGGTCTTTCTCGTTGGCCCTGGGGGATGGAAGCGGTGGGTTTGGAGAGGCCAGCTATTTTGATGTTAGCGAACACCCAAGGCGTCCACAAATAGCCGATCTGAATTCTGACGGCTGGCTTGATCTCGTTGTTGTGAACTATTCGGCGGGTTCCTCTCCTTTTTCCGTGATACTCAACGATGGCACGGGCAGCCTCCTTTCTCCCGACATTTACGACACTTCAGGTATAGTGACTGATGTGGAGTTGGTGGATATGAACGAGGATGATGCGTTGGATATTGTCGCAAAGGACCGTCAACTAGATCGATTATATATATTTTTTGGAGACGGACGGGGAGATTTTCCCAATCAAACATACATAGATGCTGTGGCCAGTTATCTTACCGTTGGCGATTGGAACCTAGATGGGCACGCAGATACGGCCCTGTCAAACAAACCACTTGATTCTATTGATATCTATCTGGGCAATGGCATAGGCACCCTAACACTGAGCGGACAGATACCGGCTTGCGACGGTCCCGGATGTATCATCACAGATGAATTCAACGGAGACGGAAGGCCGGACATTGCCGTAGCATGTACAACTCCTCCCATTGACTTGGTTCAAATCTTCCTAGGGGATGGCCAGGGGAGCTTTGCAGTCGGAGAACTCTACGAAATGCCTAGGGATGCAGCTAGCCTTGCCTGCATCGATCTCAATGAGGATGGAATTATAGACATCATGCTTAGCAGTCAGGATGGGCTCTATTATTTGACCGGCCTTGGGGACGGCACCTTTCTGCAAGCGGAGCTCTTCCCAGAGGCCATTTCCTCTGGGCATCCACCATCTGCCGGAGATATAGACGGGGACGGGCATCTCGATCTGGTTGTGCCGTCCGGTGTGGATGTTGTGGAGATCCACTGGGGTCTGGGAGGCGGGTGCTTCGAGTCGCCGGACCGCTACAATGCGATCATGGAGCCTACGGCCTCCCTTGTGGCAGACTTCAACCTCGATGGAAAGATGGACATTTTGGCCACGCTGGAGGGCTTCGACAATCCTGACAACCCATACAGCGACGTGGCCATCTTCTA
>CAZFWM010000368.1:0-7284 GCA_964522545.1 uncultured Thermodesulfobacteriota bacterium | reverse complement strand
AAATCAAATGCCTCTGGCTGTAAATCAAAATCCGCATAGAGGCCGGTGGAGATCCAAAAGCCCCCCAGGCTCGTGAAGGGGAAGGCAATCGGTATATCGAAGGGGGGATCGATGGTCGGCACCGGAACAACCCAGAGAGGAATGCGGCGGATTGTCGGGTATGTCAGGATCAAGGAAGCCGACCAAATTGCCGGCTCCGGCGTGCCCAGGGTAAAGTCCAGGCTGAGTTCACCCTCCTCGTAGGTTGCCTCCAACTCGAGTATGAATTCCGCCACACAGTCCGGCTCGTCGATCATGCCGTCGCAGTCGTCGTCGATCCCGTTGGAGCAGATCTCGTCAACTCCTGGATTCACCTCGGGGTCGGTGTCGTCACAGTCGGCTCCCCCGCAGGTTTCTTTGTAATACCCGTCACCATCATGGTCCCAGCATCGATAGAGAACCTGAATTTCGGGTTCGGATAGAGCCCGATTGTATATTCTGAGCTCATCAATGATTCCGCTCATAAAATCCCGGTATTCATTTTTAAAGTAGCCGATACCCAACGGCCGATCATTCACCTCGATCGTGCCGGATGTTATATGACTACTGTCTAGATTTCCGTTCAAGTAGAGGTCCACCTGACCGCCATTATATGTTGCAGCCAAGAAGTACCATCTTTGCGTTTCAAGTTGTGTATTGGAAAAGAATTTGTTTTTGAATTGGCCGTCAAGAGTTAATTCCAGGCCAAAACTTCTAGGTTTTCGGCCGGTATGAATGGGCTCGCTGCTGCTTATGATCGGCATTGCGTATACGTGAGGGGTTGTTAGGCCGTCCTTTTGAACTACCTGCATATTCGTTGCAAATGCATGGATATAAACCCACGCGGCAATGGATATCTCATCCTCCAGGTCGAGAGTATCAGAATGGGGCACATCGATATGGTCGTCCTGCCCGTCGAAACCGTATGCGCTGTCCGGCTCTCCATCTCTGTTCTCAGTGAGAGTCGCGCCGAATACCTCTCCGTGATTGCCGTTTCCACTTACATCCGATGCGTCTCCACGAAAAGGATAATTGGCCACCAGTCCATCCGCTAAATCAGCGACAGCTATGCCATTAAAAATGAAAAGAGCCGAAATAAGTGCTATACAACCGACACGAATTAACGCTTTCATGGCGAGTCCCCCCTGAATGATCAAATCACCGAATCACTAAAATTTCCTAATTGGTTTCCTTTCTTTACTCCGGGTCTCACACTGGTGTTTGAAAACGTGTAGGGGCGGGCGTACACTTTACGCCCGCCCGCGGGAGGGGATAAACCCCTCCTCTACGTTTCTTCGCGTTTCGCTGCGATTTTCTGCGCCTCGCTATGTCGCCGACTGCATTTTTCGGGCTAAAGGCTCATCGCAGCTTGCCGACTTCAAGACTTTCAGTCAAAGCTGGCTTCAATTGAATAGTAGGCCGGATATAAGCCGACCTCATGCAAGAAAGCGGTCATCACACGAAAAATACTTCCCGGCCAAGTCACGTTTGACTGGAGCGTGAAGGTGTCCGGATAGATTGCCCAATCATAATCAACAACTCCATGGGCATACCAGACGAGATAGCCGAACATGCTGTCACCGGGATAGTCTCCCGCATCGACTTCGATGCTGAAGGAGCCTTCGCCAATGGTGACGAAGAACCAGAAGTCCCGCTCCCATGGCCAGAAGGAATAAAGGTAGCTGCTGTTGGAATAGTAGTCCCCGGGATACATGATGACATAGGGCTTTAAGTCATCGGTTCCATCCCCATCGAGACCGGCAGCCATCGCGGGAGCCGCAAAAGCGACAAGGGCAATCAAAACCACTAATCTCTTCATCTCAACTCCTCCTTTCTGGCCTGGCGTGAATCTTTCAGGCCGTTGAATCGGTTCAACCACCATCTGAAAGTTATAGAAAAATATGGAGAGGATTCGAGTTTAAGAAGAAATTTGCAGCTCTTTTTATCAGCAAAAGATATGCCAGCGAGGCCGGAATCAAGCAACCTATTGAAATCACAAAGAAAACACGCTAACGGCCACAAAAGAGCAAGGGGCTTAAATTTAGAAAAAACTAAATTTTGGTGTCTGGAATTTAGAATATACTAAATTTACCAAACTGCTGGATAGGTTGTAACACAATAAATTGAGAACGGATAGATTGATGTCCAGTGCTACATCAGCACTCCAACAAAGCACTTTTCGTCGATCTCTCCGTCACAGTCGTCGTCGATTCCGTTACCTAGAATCTCCTCCATGCCGGGATTCACCTCCGGATCGGAGTCGTCGCAGTCGTAGCCTCCGCAGGCCTCATCTTCGTATCCGTCCCCATCTTCGTCCCAACAGGAGATTCGGACACATCTGATCCCTCTACCAGGGTAATCTTTATCGACGGTCACGGTAGAGCCTTGACCGAAATCGACTATCCAACCCTTTTCCGGGTTTTGGAGGGAAGATGTCGATGACCAGACCGCGCTATAGGGGGGGGAAAACGTTCCCTTGAAATAGGTTTCATCGATCGCCGGGTCATACCTGGAGTGGTCCGCGATGCTCATCAACTCCTTGATGTTCGGCAATCGCCAGTCACTTTGGCCGGCGAGATAGAGGGCCTCGCAGTATTCCATGGCATCTTGCCAATCTTCGGTTGCATCGTCGTACTCCTGCTGCCACATGAGCCAGGTATGGTTGTCCGTGACTGTTCCGTCTCCATTGTCCGTGAAGCAAGGCTCGATCGGTTGGCCGCGGACGCACCTGGCCATGTATTCGCTCCACGTTTTGACCTTGTACCCGACATCTCCATCGTCAAAGGAGATTCTCCATGCCCTTTCCCCGTCATGCGGAATGTGCACGAAGGCATCTGAAGTCCAGTACGTAGATCCCGTGCCCGGAAAGTAATCCGTTTCGATCGCCGGGTCCATGGATCCGAAGTCGACGATGGATAGAAGCTCGAGCACATTCGGGAGCCTCCAGTCCTCGAAACCGCCGAGCGTCAGATCTTCGCAATACTGGATCGCTTTGTCCCAGCTCTTCCCTATGTCGTCATCCTCGCGCTGCCACATAAGATCCGTGACATTGTCCATGACCGTGCCGTCCCCGTTGTCCGTGAAGCTCATGGGGTGGATCGGATAGTTTGCGTCCTGGCCATAGTATTGCTCCCCGGGATCAGGGCATGGGATCTCTGTGCCTGACCGTCCATAGCAGAGATCCATCCCCGTGTCGGAAAGGCGGTAAGCCCGAAAGGTGCAATCGCAACCGCTGCAATCCTGATCGATCTCGTCGTCGCATTGGCCGAGCCCTTCTTCATCGATTCCAGGATGGGTATCCGGATCGTCATCGTTGCAGTCGTCGCCTCCGCACCTCGTATCGATATAGCCGTCCAGGTCATTGTCCGTCCCCTCGTCTCCCCCCACACAGTCATCGTCGTGGCCGTTGTCACAGATCTCCGGCGCACCGGGATAGATTGCCGGATCCGTGTCGTCGCAGTCGTCCCATCCGCACGATGCGTCGAAGAATTCGTCGCCGTCCTGGTCCCAGCACGGGCAATCCCCTTCGTGTCCCCGGATCATGGCGTTTCCGTAACTGATCGTCAGTTCCGAGAGGGGCATATACGTGGCGCCCCCGTCCATGGACCTGAAGGAAGCATCATGAATCGGAGGGTCTTTATCGACTCCGATGCGATAGCTTTCCGTGGCCGTATTGGCCACACCGATAAAGAAGGCGGCATCGGGATCCCCGGCCTCGTTCACGACAACCCCGCCCACCGGCTCCTCCCGAAATGTGGTGTGGGGTGGCCCCTTGATGGTGAACGTACGGCGCCAGACCTCCATCGACGAGTCCGGCAGCTCGGCCGTCCCTGTCGGGTCTTCCATGATGATCAGATCCGCTGTCTGGCCGACCGAAATTGGCGCTGTGTAAAAGGAGATCGATCCGATCATGACGGGGCGGCCTGGCACGAATCGATTGACCATGACATAGAGCCCCGAGGGGGAAGCTCCCGTGAATAGTTCGGCGTCCCCGTCATCGACGATGAAGTATTCGAGTGCAGGTGTCACAAATTCATCCGCCCCCATGTCAAAACCTTCGCCTTGCGGTCGTAAATCTCCGTCAATGTCGATGTAAACCCCGGCATCTGCACCTGCGTCGATACATGGGGACAAGGCCGTAAGATGATAATCCCCTGAGCCTGCAAAGAGCGGGGCGGCATCGATGTTGCCTTCGAGCCACCACAGGTCAGTTTGGTATAGGTAGACATCGGCTTCTCCACCCTGAACATCGCAATAACTCACGGTCAGGTCGTACCCGCTTCCAAAGCCGTCCCAGCTGGAGGCGAGTTGAGGGCCGATAAGGGCCGTGTTTTCCCATACAATGCAGTTCTTGGGCGAGGCGTTCGTGTGGTCCCAGTAGATCCCTCCCCCTTTGTCTGTGGCGGTATTCTCGAAGATCGTACAGTACTCAAGCGTCGGATTGGCCCGATAGCAGTAGATCCCTCCCCCTTTGGTCGCGCTGTTTCCGGCGATCACGCAGTTCGTGATTGTCGCTCTGGGCCCTTGCGGCATCCTACAGCAAATGCCACCCCCCTCCGTTGCGCTGTTCTCCGTGATCACGCAATTTGTGATGGTGGGTGAACATACGTAAAGATAAAGCCCGCTCGCATTGCCGTTTCTGATCGTGAAGCCGTCGAGAACCGAATCGGCCAGCTCGCCATTCACAAAACTAACGACCGCTGTGCCGCTCTGATTTCCGTCGATAACGGTCTCGCCGGCACCCTCCTCGCTCCGAACCGTGATCGCCTTCCCCAAGAAATCGATGTTCTCCACGTAGGTATCAGGCGCGACCAGAACGAGGTCCCCGTCTACGGCCACGTCAATTGCACCTTGGATCGTGTTATAACCCGCTGGGACGTGGATCGTGGCGGCCAGGGTTTGATGTGCGCTCAAGGTGAGGATCAGGAAAAGAACTACGCTCACAGTACAGATCAAGTTCTTCATGGCTGGACCCCCTTTTTAGAAAGGAAAGAGACTTAAACACTTCTCCGATTGAATTATTCGCTTATTTAAGTTGCTTGTCAAGATAAAAATATTTTATTCATTACCTTTCCGCATATGAATAGGTTTATTCATACGCTCTATTATCATCTCAATATTTTTCGACTAAAGAAAATCAAGGCTAGAGCAGGAATCAAGTAGAAAGCGAAGAATTGATTCCCCGAGGAGGCTATCACCGAACAGGGTTCAGTCGAAAACTCATCCGCGCCCATGTCGAATCCAGCACCCCACGGACGATCCTGGCCGTCGAGGTCCGTGTAGACTCCAGCATCCGTGCCGGCATCGATGCAGGGAGAGGTCGGTCTGAGATGGTAGTTACTCGGTCTTACGAAAAGTGGGTTTACGTCGATGTTTCCTTCCAACCAGTTGAGTGTGCAGTCCGGTTCAATATAAACACCCGTCTCTCCTCCCCGGATATCGCTGTAGCTCACGGTCAGGACAGATCCGAAATCCATTGCTATCTCAGGCCCACGCGGTGACTGGTTACTCCATAGGATACAGTTTGTAATTGTCGGATTGGAGATGTAGTGGCAATAGATCCCGCCGCCTCCATCCAGTGCCGCATTCCATGTGAGCGTGCAGTTCGTGATCGTTGGAGAGCCTCATAGGTGCCGGGGGCCACAAGGACAAGGTCACCGTCTGCAGCAGCACCGATTCCTGCCTGAATAGTCGACTGATCCATCGGGACGTGGATCGTGGCGGAGAGTGCGGGCAAAGCGGAGAAGGTGGAGAAAATAAGGACGATAAGCACGAAACAAGAGAACGGCTTCATTTCAGCCTCCATCTGTTGAAGGTTAAGCCGAATAGAGAAACGAGATCATGATTTTGCGATTTCATCTGGCCAGCTACCGGGCACAACGAAACCCGAAGTGGTCGTACGAGGAGACGGGGCCGCTTTCGCCGCGAAGCGTCACCCGCAGGTATATCAGGTGGGTGCTCCAACCTCCGCCGCGCAAAACACGTTCCGTGCCGCTTACCGGGCCCTGGGGATCCTGGTAGGGCGAGTCATCGTAATAGCCGGAGTCATACCAGTCGTGGACCCACTCCCAGACGTTGCCGACCATGTCATAAACCCCATATGGGCTCACCCCGAGATGATAGCTCCCTACAGGGGTCGTGTCTTCCACGCATCTATCGTAGTTCGCATGGTCGCAATCGATCCCCCAGCCCCACGGGAACATCCGCTCGTCGGCGGGGTCCTCGCATGTCCCCGGCGATCCTCCCACCTCGCAGCCCCCGCGCGCCGCCTTCTCCCACTCCGCCTCGGTGGGCAGGCGTTTTCCGTAGTAGTCGCAGAACGTGTTCGCCCCGTACCAGGTGACCTCGGCTACCGGATGATCCTCGTATCCGCCCTCCGCACACCAGGAGTAACTGTCCCAGAAGATGTGCCGGTAAGCGGAGTCTGCGTCGAGCATCTCATAGCCCTCAGGAGACTCGTTCGACCCGTAGGCGTTCAAGAATTCCGCGAACTCGGCGTTCGTCACCTCGTAGAGGTCGATCTCGTAGCCGCTGAGATAGACCACGTGCTCGGGGTATTCTTCGGAACCTGACTCAGGATCCGTCGGGTCCGAGCCCATTACAAATTCCCCGGCCGGGATGTCGACCATGCCTTCGGCAGTATCCACCCAGACCAGATCAATGTCCTGAGGGCCTTCTTCTGTGAATAATCCGCTGTAGATCCCGATCCAACCAACACGGGGGAAGAAGAATGCAATTGGCAAATCAATCGGGGGATCAATGACCGGAAGCGGAACGGTCCAGAGCTCAATGACCTGGATTGACGGCCATGTTAAAATCAAATAGTTCGCCCATGTGACCGCGTCTGATGTTCCCACGGTAAAATTCATACTGAGCGTATCGTCCGCGTAGGATGCATCCAGCTCAAGTGTAAATTCATCACAGTCCGGATCATCCGTATCGACAAATCCATCACAATCGTCGTCGATTCCGTTATCGCAGACCTCATCGGCACCCGGATTAATGTCGGGATTGGTATCGTCGCAGTCGTCCCCCCCGCAGGCTTCGTCGGTATAGCCATCGCCGTCGTTGTCCGGGCAACCTGTTGTGTTTAAGAGAATCGAGACGTTGTCGCTCCCACCGTTCGCGACGGCGAGGTCGAGGTGGCTGTCCCCGTCGAAGTCACCGATTGCCACAGGCCCAGGAGAATCACCCGTCCCGTAGGTCGCATCATCCGCAAAGGTTCCGTCTCCGTTGCCCATGAGGATCGAGACGTTGTTGCTCCCT
>CAZFWM010000367.1:3588-7306 GCA_964522545.1 uncultured Thermodesulfobacteriota bacterium | reverse complement strand
CCCGGATATGGTCGGGAATAGGAGGAGTAGAATGACTTGGGTCGGGGGGGGGCTGGCCATTCTCCTGGCACTGACTGTAGGCTTTTTTCTCCTCAGGGAATATTTTCCTACCATAGGACTAGACTACGATAAAGGTGATGTGGGATTAATCGAAGGGCAACCCAAGGGTGCGGAGCACGATCGTACCTTCGTCACAAGCGAGCAATCAATTCCATTGGCAAAGGGCCCTGCTGTGTCGTCGGAAGAGACGGAGGTCAATCTCGGTCGTTCCGACCGAGGCGCCCAAGTCGGCCCAAGCGGAAAATCGCTCCTCACAAGCCGGAAGGAAGTGCGATCCACAGAATCCGAGGAACAGGCAGCTGAGGGTCGGGGACATCAAGGGAGCGAAACCGGTGGAGATGGTGAAGAGCGTAGAGTGTATTCTGTTCATGTGGGTTCTTTCAAGATGAGAAATAACGCAGATCGACTGGTCGAAAGGCTCGCGAGAATAGGATATAATGCTCGTGAAGAATTCATCTCACTGCCCCAGAAAGGAAGCTGGTACAGGGTATTGGTAGGTACGTTCAATACTCGTGAGGATGCCAATGCTCTCTCCGTGCAGCTCAAAGATGAAGAAGCTCTTCCCGCGCTGGTACTTGAAGGAAAAGCGTATTGAACCCGAACGATGAAGGTTAATAAAGGTCCTTATCACTGTGAGCCGCGTGAGAAGACGAGTGTACGATCCGTCGATTTTGACCAAAGGAGAGGTAATCCGAGGCAATCCGCGCCGAATCCTTATAGTCCAGATGCGTCAGATCGGGGATGTCGTGGTTGCCACTCCCGCTGTTCGATTGCTCAGGCGAAAGTTTCCTGAAGCCCATATAGCCTTCCTCGTGGAAGAGCACTGTGCACCAATCGTCCGGCTCAACCCACATCTGGATGAGGTGTTGGTCTATACAAGGGAGATTCGAAAGAGCCTGATCCGGCAGATAGCGTTTATTCGCAGCGTTCGCCTGATGGAATTCGATCTGGTCCTTACATTCCTGAGCAACATGCGCACCGCCCTGATTGCCTGGGGGGCGGGAGCCCGGACCCGGGTCGCCTTTCCGTCAATACTGAATTGTTTTTTCAATACGGTGGTCAAGAAAATAAAGGGATATGCCGCATTGAGGCGACTGAGGCTGCTCAAGGCTCTCGGCATATTCGAGGAGGAGCTTGAGCTTGAGTGTCATTATTCCGAGGATGCTTCGAAGAGGGTGGAGAGTTTTCTTCGTCAAAGAGGTGTCAGGGAAGGAGACTTTCTCATTACACTCAGTATTTACAGCAGAAAACCTACCCATTGCTGGCCTTTCCCGAAGTACGCTCGACTGATCAAGCGGCTGGCAGGGGAGGGGAGGCGATTTGTATTTACAGAGGGACCAGGGGAGAAGACGATAGTCGACCCGGTTGTGCGGGAGACGGCAGGGCTGGCCATCAAAGCACCACCGCTCGATCTTGATGGTTTGACGGCACTTTTTCATAGAGCGGACCTTCATATCGGCGTCTGTTCGGGGCCGCGTCATATTGCGGCAAGCCAGAGCACGCCTACTTTGACGATTCTGGGAGGTGCCAACATGAAAAGTTGGACCCACCCGTCTACACACCACCGAGTCGTTCGAAAGGACCTTGAGTGCCAGCCTTGCGGAAGTGCCAGCTGTGAGCATATTCGATGCCTCGTGGAGCTCACAGTAGAGGAGGTCGCTCTCGTGGCAGAGCAATTCATCAGTCAGTTGAAACTGGAAAAAGGGGCAGGGCTCTCGACTCTGGAAAAAACCATAAACACATCTTTTTTGGCACCGTGGGATCGCGGCCATCCTGCGGAGGAGCATGTCAAGGAAACGCACGGAGGATCATATCAATGGGACCCAAGAAGACATGGAGCACAGTTTGTTTAAGTGTAGCACTTCTCACCTTTGTTATTTCGCCTCAGGGCTGTGCGCCCGGGGGAGATGCTGAGGAGGCCAAAAAAGCACAGTCCGAAATACTGGCTAGGCTCGGCAAGATAGAAGAGAACCAGAAGAAGATCATTGAAAAGATGGATAAGCTCCCTCCCGGGAAGCAGCGCCCACAGGTGGATTACAACAAGGTGTACGACATCAAACCGGGAGAATCTCCTTTCCGCGGACCCCAGAATGCAAAGGTCGTCATCACAGAGTTCTCTGACTTCCAATGCCCGTATTGTGCAAGATTTCAGCCCATCATAAAAAAGATCATCGACACCTACCCTAATGATGTGAAGCATGTCTTCAAGAACTATCCCCTTTCCTTCCACAAGGATGCCAAAAACGCGGCTCGGGCCGCATTGGCCGCAGGAGAGCAGGGAAAATACTGGGAGATGAACAAAACCCTATTTGAAAATTTTCGAAATTTAAAGGAAGATAAATTAAAGGAGTATGCCCAAAAGATAGGGCTGGACATGGAAAAGTTCAACAAGAGTTATGAGAGCCCTTTTGAGACGGAACTCAAAGCCGACAAGGGAGAAGCCGCGAAGGCGGAGGTAAGGGGGACTCCTACGATCTTTTTGAACGGAAAACGTGTTAAGGACAGAAGTGTGGAGGGCCTCAAAAAGCAGATCGATGAAATATTGAAAAAGGGCGGATGATTTCAGGCGGAACGAGCGTACAGATGCGGTCAACGCAATAGCGGAGGACCAGCCAGTAAACGCGGCGGGAAAAGGGAGAGCTATCTGTTGAAAATAACGGATTTTATTTCAGTCAAGAGAGTGAAGATAAACCTCA
The DNA here is from genome assembly GCA_964522545.1 of uncultured Thermodesulfobacteriota bacterium. Classification (GTDB taxonomy): domain Bacteria; phylum Desulfobacterota; class DSWW01; order CAZFWM01; family CAZFWM01; genus CAZFWM01. The sequence continues at coordinate 4,550 of CAZFWM010000367.1, read as the reverse complement.
GGGCCAAGACCAAAGAGGGCGTTCTAAAAGAGCTCGTCGGCCTCTTCGAGCTGGACGACAAAACGCGAATGATCCTTCTCAAGATGGTCAAGAAGAGGGAGAAGCTCGGATCCACCGGAGTTGGGAAGGGGGTCGCCATACCTCACGGACGATCACTGGTTGTCAATCGTCTCATGATTGCCGCCGGCACATCCAAGGATGGGATTGATTTCGACGCCACGGACAAGAAGCCTGCCCATCTGTTTTTTATGTTGATCGCGCCTGCCCAAGAGATATCGAATCAGTATCTCCCCACGCTTGGCAAGATAGCCCAGTTTGCGAGGACCGCAAAGAATGTGAAAAAATTGATTCAGTCTAAAGACTCGACAGAATTTTTAGCCACATTAGAGCAGTTAGAGAATAAGTAACCCCCCAGCGTCGGGCATTGGCGAGCCTGTATAGGAAAACCGCCGGTTCCCGGCAATAGAGATGGTTGAAAATGAATCCACAGCTAGAGCAATTGATAATGCTGAACGATATTGATCTGATGATCAAAGAGGTCAGCGACGAAGAACAGGCACGCCAGATCAAGGTTCTTGGTTTTAAGCTCAATCATCTCGAACAGCTTTTTAAGGCTCGCGAAGAGATCCGTGGAAAAATCGATAGAGAGTTGATCGGGCGGTATGATAAGCTAATTAAAAGATATGGACGCGCCATGGTCCCGATCAACGGGAGAATTTGTTACGGATGTTTCATGCAGCTTCCCGTCAACTTCGTCAGCCAGCCTGAAAAAAACAACGCCGTGCTCAATTGCCCCAAGTGTGGCCGCTTTCTGTATTGGGTCTAACCTCCCACAATCTCTCCTGGTATTAATCCGAAAAATGCAGTAGGTGGCTACTGCATTTTTCGGGTTTATGGCACTTCGACGCTTTTTTTCGGATTGAAATAGCTCAGAGTTCTTCGAAACGGATATTGTACTTGGA
>CAZFWM010000367.1:0-3488 GCA_964522545.1 uncultured Thermodesulfobacteriota bacterium | reverse complement strand
CTTTTTTTCGGATTGAAATAGCTCAGAGTTCTTCGAAACGGATATTGTACTTGGACATTCGTTTGTGTAGCCATTCCCGTGTAATACCGAGGTGGCGTGCGGACCAGGTTTTGTTTCCATAGTTTTTACGGAGTGCATCCTTTATGATCCATCGTTCGACCTCCTGAAGAGTTTCGCGCATGGTGGAGCTTTTGGTCATTGAGCGGCGTACCACTTTATCGAGGGAGTTGATCTTGGGAGAGAGAAGATTGGGAGTGACAACACCGGCTCCGTCCGCTTGGATGACGATATGCTGTATTTCGTTTTCGAGTTCACGGACATTTCCAGGCCAATTGTACCTGGAGAGGATCTCCAACGCGTCATCAGTGAAAGACATGATGGGACGGCAGTCTCGACGGCAAGCTTTCTCGATGAAGTGGAGGGCCATGAGGCGGATATCGGTCCGGCGTGCTCGCAGGGGGGGGAGGAGAATGGAGAACCCGTTGAGTCGGTAAAAAAGATCTTCCCTGAAGCTCCCTTCCTGGATCATGCGCTCCAGATCTCGGTTGGTCGCTGATATTATCCTCACATCGACTTTGATCGTGCTGCTCGATCCTACACGCTGGAACTCCCCATGCTCGATGATTCTGAGAAGTTTGACCTGCGTGCTGATGGGGATGTCACCGATTTCGTCGAGAAAGATCGTTCCGCCGTCCGCCGCTTCAAAGTAACCAAGCCGTCGGTTTTTGGCGTCTGTAAAAGCGCCACGCTCATGGCCGAAAAGCTCGCTCTCCTTGATTCCTTCGGAAAGAGCCGCACAATTGACCGTGACAAGGGGACGCGACCGGCGCTCGCTGGTGCTGTGGACTGCGCCGGCTACCAGTTCCTTACCCGTGCCGCTTTCGCCACGCAACAGAATGTTCGCACTCGTATTGGCACACTTGCGTATCAAGCTGTACATTTCCAGCATGGCCGGGTCTCTTCCAATGATGTGCTTGAATTTAGAGCGAATCCCCGGTCCTTCACGCAGTCGGCGTGCTTTTCTCTCCAGTTCTTGGATGTTCAGGGTCCTCTTGACCTGGGTGCTTAAATGGTCGACGCCGGAGAGGAGAGAAAGGCAGTCATCAGCCCCCCTCTCAATTGCCTCGACGCAGAGGTCACCATTGTTTGGATCTGTGATAGCGATCACTTTTATACCCGAATTGAGTTCTCGGATCTTGGTAATTGCGGCGGCCCTTTCCTTATTGTGTCGAGGGGTGGGACCCTCTAGATTGATCAGAACGAGGTCCTGCTTGAATTTTTCGGGGCACAGCCTTTCGGATTCCACTCCCGCGTTGAATTCCAGGCAGTAGCCTTCAGGTGAGAGACACTCACGTACCAATCGAGTTGTCTGTTCATCAAAACCAACAACGAGTATCGTCTTTTCTTCCTTCTTCATGATCACCTCCGCCCCAATCATAGGTTCTGTCGAAAAAAATGGAATGGGAAAAGCAATGAATCGAATATTTTTTCAACAGTACATTGTAGAAAAAATATGAAACCGATGTAAAAATCCATTCTTTTAAGTGATATATGCGTTACTGGGGCTCTTTGAACAGGAAAGGCTTTTTATATAATCAGCAAAAATCAGGCCAGATCAGATAGGATAAAAGGAAGTGTGGCTGATAGATCTACGGTTGTGTCTTGTTGCCGCCCAGGGCTTGATCCCGTCCATGGAGCTGAAGGGCTCGCATCGCCTTCCTATGTCCAGGATCTCGCTCAAGTGTGGCGCGCCATGCACGGTCCGCTTCATCTTTTCGCCCAGCGTCATGCAAAACCTGTCCGAGCTGAAAATAAACTTCAGCCGCTTCGGACACCAGATTCGAGCGAAGAAGCAGAAATTCTAACGCATTTGTGCTTATGCGATTGTCAGGGTCGATCCTTAGGGCCTCGAGGTATGCTCGTGCTGCTTCGTTGAAATGCCCATGAGAAAGACGAGTTTCAGCCAGGTTCAAAGCTGCCTGAATGAAGTCGGGCCTCAGCGTCAGTGCCTTTTTGAATTCTTTGGCCGCCTTCATAGGCAGCTTTTTTCGGCCATAAGCCAGGCCAAGATTATTGTGGAGATTGGCAAATACCCGTCTCCCCTCCTCGTGGATCTTTGTCTCTCCGTAGTTAACCTTGAGACCCTCCCGAAAGATATTGATGGCATCATCGGTGCGGTCGGCCTGAAGATATAAGAGTCCCAGATTGTCGTACACTTTGACGAACAAAAGCCATACTTTTTTATTGTACTTCTCATATCCCGGCATAATGCGAAGCGCTTGTTCAAATTCTCGTGTAGCGCTTTCAATCTCCCCTTGCTTAAGGGAGATCGTACCCAGGTTGTAATGGGCCCGGGCGCAGTTCGGCGAGGTAACGATTGTTTTCGACCAAAGGGTTTTCCCATCCCTCCAATCTCGATTTCGGTCTACAGTGACGGTACCATAGACGACAAGGACAAGCAGGATCACGGCGTATCCAAGATAGCGTCTTGCGGGTCGGCCTCGGAGCAGCCCTTTTTCCAACAGCCATGCGAAAAAAGCACAGAATCCGGCTGCCGGAAGATAAAGGTGGTGCTCGGCCATTAATTCATGATGAGGTATGATCTGGGCCACTGGCAGCATTGTGAGGAAGAACCACGCGCAAAAGAAGGCTAGAATGCGATCCCGCCGTAGAAGTCGGCTCCAGCCCAATGTGATCGTTACGAGCAGAGCTCCTGCGAGAAGGACGTCTGGATCACTGAGTCCTTCAGATACGGGAAAAGTATTGTAGGAGTAATCTGCGCAGAGGGGGTATGGGATCGCAATGAGTCGGACATAATAGGCCGCTATCCTGCATATGGTCCCGATGTGAGTTTGAAGGGTGCCCCCGTATAGCCCGACTCGAGAAACCACAGGGCTTTTGTACAATATGTAAAAGGCGACTGCGGCGACGCCGGAGAAGAGAAAAAAGTAGAGATTCTTATGGCGCTCCAGGCTTCGCCTTGCAGCTCTGGCAAGTCTGGAGATCGGCCCGCCGGAGGCTCGGGAAAAGGGGGCCTCTGGGCGAAACAGTGCGTCATAGCAGAGGATGACTAGCGGGAGGGCCAGAATCGTCTCCTTTGCGAGGAAACCGACGCCTAAAGCGCAGACGACTCCGATAAGGAAGTGCGCCTTGAACAGGCGCCTGTACTTGAGAAATGCGATCATACCGGCAAGGAAGAAGAGTGCGACCAAGAGATCCCGTCTCCCGGACAGGTAGGCCACTGATTCTGTTTGTACAGGATGAGCGGCAAAAAGAAGGGCGGCTACCAGGGCCGGTCGGCTCGTCCGCATCACGATACGAACCATCAAGAATACGAGATAGGATACAGCAGCGTGGTAGAGGATGTTGGAGATGTGATATGCTTTGGGGTTCAGACCGCTCAGGCGATAATCCAGGGCGTAGGTAGCGGTCCGTAGTGGGCGATATTGTCTGTCAGGGGCGAAGAAGTTGAACATAGGGGGAATATT
>CAZFWM010000366.1:0-7309 GCA_964522545.1 uncultured Thermodesulfobacteriota bacterium | reverse complement strand
CTTTACTATAGCTGACTTCGCTTCGCTCGCAACATCCTCAAGGTGCTCAATTGTCAATCTTATAATTTTCTATGCTTGAAAAAGCACATCGAGGGGGTCGAAAATGAAAAGAGTTTCGCTGGTCATCCTTCTTTCCATCCTGGTCGCAGGTTTGTCCGCTCCTGACAGGGCAGAGGCAGAGACATGGTCGGTCCGCATCGACGGGACCGGCGATTTCACATCCATTCAAGAAGCGGTCTCGATGGCCGCGAGCGGCGATCTGATCGAGATCCGGGACAGCGGGACCTATTTCGAATCGGTCACCATCGACTCGAAGACCTTGACGGTACGGGCGCTGCCGTGGGAGAGCCCGATCATCGACGCAGGGACCAAGGGCGACAGGTGCCGCGCATACTGCTTCTTTGTACAGGGGAGCCCGGGCACGGTCATCGAAGGGATCGAGTGCCGCAATGCAGGGGGATTCGGGATAAAGTATGAAGGGTCCGCCGATGTGACCACCCGGAGGTGCATCTTTCAGCACAACGGAGCCGGCGTGGGGCACACGAGCTGCATCGGCGCGGCGGTCGAGGATTGCCTCTTCTACGAGAACCACTCCTCGGGAGAGGCGGCCATCCACTTCTGGTCCACGCCGAACGCCCTGGCCAGGCGAAATCTCATCTACGGAGACAACTTCCGGGGGATCGCCTTCGGAAATTATTCCTACGGCGGCACGGCCGACCACAACACCGTGGTCGAAAGCGTGGTGGGCCAGGTCATCGTCGGCCTCTTCTCCACCGGCTGCACCGTCACCAACAACATCCTCAAGCACACCCGGAACAATGCCGATTGCATCCGCGTCGACAGCGACTGCATCTCCGGATTCACGAGCGATTTCAACCTGCTCTACCGCACCTCCGCCCGGCTCGGAAGCTGGGGGGGACACAGCGCCTGCTACACTTTGCCCGAGTGGCAGGATACCACGGGCCAGGACCTCCACAGCATGAGCGTGGTCCCGGGATTTGCGGACGAGTACGCCCACGACTTCCGGCTCGGCAAGGACTCCCTGTGCGTTGCCGCCGGCCTGGGCGGGACGAGCATCGGGCGCTGGGGTGCGGTGGGAATCGTCGGCCTCGGCTCCCTTTACTACGGGACGATCCAGGAGGCGGTGAACGCGGCCGTGTCCGGAAACGTCTTGGAGATCGCCGACAGCGGCACCTATGCCGAGCAGGTCGAGATCTGGGAGCGCTCCATCACGCTCCGGCCCGCCCCCGGTCACACCCCCACGGTCGACGGAGAGGGGCTCCGGAACAGCTGTGTCCGCACCAACTACACAGAAGGCGCCGTGATCGACGGAATCCGATGCACCGGTGCCCTCAAGCAAGGCATCGAGCTGTACGAGTCCCCCTACGTGATCGTCCGAGGGTGCATTCTGGAGGAGAACGGGGCGGGGATCCTCGTCAATGGGAGCGACGACTGCACCATCGAGAAGTGCCGGGTGAGAGACAACTCCGACTACGCGACCGCAGGGATCTGCTTCTGGTACGCTGCAACCGGGCTGGCCCGCAACAACCTGGTCTACGGGTCCAACTTCCGGGGCATCCACTTCGTCGAGGCCCCCGGCGGGCAGGCATACAACAACACGGTCCTGGGCAGCGTCGTGCAGCTCGAAGCCGAACTCTCCTCGACCGGCTGTCGGTTCCAGAACAACATCCTCAAAGCCCTGCAGGCGAACAATTACTGCATCAAAGTCGACCCGTCGAGCCAGGCCGGGCTCGTGAGCGACACCAACGACCTCTGCTCCGTCGGCGACGCCTTCACCGGGTACTGGGGCGGACAGAAGGCCCTGACCCTTGCGGACTGGCAGTCGGCCAGCTCCCGGGACGGCTCGAGCCTCGATGCCGACCCGCTGTTCCTTGGCGAGGCGGACGGCGTGCTCTCCCTTGAAGCCGCGAGCCCCTGCATCGACGCCGGAGCCCCGATCGGCGAGGTCACGGAGGACTTCGACGGCCGGCCCCGTCCCCTGGGCGACGGGTTCGACATGGGCGCTTACGAGCAAATCCCCGGGAGCGGCTGCTTCCTGGGCACTGTGCTCCACTAGCGCTAAAGCTTGAACTTATCGCCCTTCGGGCGGGCTAATGAGCTCAATTGCTCCTGGGGTTGACACCCCAGGCTACATGACCTGACCCCTTCGGGGTCAATTGGATTTCCATACAATGCACGTAACAATCCCAGCCCAGAATTATCCCCGGGCCGGATTGCCCTCGGTCGAGAGTTCCTCTATTATTGTCTGGCTTGACGGACGCCTGCGCCTGGGCGCAGGTTGTCTTCCCGGATTCTCATGCATTGAAAAGGACCCTGGAATGAAACGACTCAACCCGGTCACCATCGTGGCCCGAGATCTTCCCGAGGCGTGGTGGATGTGCCTGAGGGAGATCCAGAAGAAGGACGAGAGCGGCGACTACCTGCACCCCAACTACCGGATCGACACCGGGAGCTACGAGGGCTCGGTACGCCGCCAGTTCGACTTCGTCACCATTCAAATCCTCTATCCGGGGACCCGGCCCCTGATCCCGGACATTCCGCCCGGCCTGGGGATCCCGGCACCCACGAGCCTGGAGTACGTGGAGTCGTACTTCTCCCGGTACCTCATGTCCAACGTGATCGAGGCCGAGGAGACCTACACCTACGGCGAGCGCATCGTGGGGCGGGCCGGGACGGACGACAAGAATCAGATCGAAGAGGCGATCCGCATTTTCAAAGAAGGACCGGGCACTAATCAGGTGACCCTCGAGGTCGGGATGCCCTCGGACATCGGCTCTATAGATCCCCCCTGCCTCCGGCTCATCGACACCCGCGTGGCGGACGGCCGCCTCCACTTCTACCTCTACTTCCGCTCCTGGGACCTCTGGGGGGGGCTCCCATCGAACCTCGGCGGCCTGCAGATGATGAAGGAGTACATGGCGTCCGAGATCGGCGTCGACGACGGCGAGATCATCGCAGCCAGCAAGGGGCTCCACCTATACGACTACTCGTGGGATCTCGCACAGATACGGGCCTACGGGGGGTGATTCCGGATAAGAACGCAGGGGCACGGCATGCCGCGCCCCTGCTTGCAGATACTTCGTCTCGAGCGGTTAAATATCACAGCCCTTCACGGTCTTGCGCTTGTTGCTCTGGGCGCGACCGATGGCGATCTTGACCGTCCTGGACACCACGTGCCCGAGCTCCAGCCAGATCTCGGCCGAGGCGTTCATGCCCGCCTCCTTGATCAGCTCCTTGACCTTTGACTTGACCACCAGGTCGGCCACATCGATCTTATCCTTCTTTGCCATCTCTCCCTCCGTTTGAACGGGTTAAGGCGCCCGGATCACATCCGGGCCCCGGGTTGCCTGCCCAATCACGAAATGGTCACACCATATCGGTCGGGCAGGATAGCAATTATTATAGGGCGGCCCGTGGCCGCCGTTATGATTTCATTCCATTAGAAGAGGCGGGCATGGCCCGCCCTATTTATAAGGGAATATCCTCACTACCCAGGAACTCCAGCAGGTACCGGTTCACCAGCCCGGGCTCCTCCTGTTGCACCCAGTGGCCGCAGTCCGGGATGGTGCAGACGTCGAAGGGGCCTCTGAACAGGTCGTCCATGTCCCGGATGAGCGTGATGTCCAGGGCCGCGTCGACCTCGCCCCAGATGACCCGGACCGGCATGTCCAGGATCGGGAAGGCCCGTGCCTTCCCCAGGGCCTCCCTGTGCCGCAGGTTGGCCCGGTAGTAGTTGATCCCGGCCGTGAGCGCTCCGGGGCGGCGCATGGGCCCGACGAAGCGCTCGAGCACCTCCGGGGGGAAGGCGTCCCTGTTCACGGCCATGCCGCGAATGGACCGCCGGAGGAAGGCGAAGTCGCCGAGGCTCATGATAAACTCCGGGACCCGCGGGAGCTGGAAGAAGAAGACGTACCAGCTCCGCCCGAGCTGCCTCGGGCTCTTCCTGATGGCCTGGAAGTACTTCCGCGGATGGGGGGCGTTGAGCACGGCCAGCTTCTCCACGAGATCCGGCCGCTCCGCTGCGAGCTGATAGGCGATCACCCCGCCCCAGTCGTGGGCCACCACGGCGGCGCGCTCGTGGCCGAGGTGACGGACGAGGCCGACCGCGTCGTCCATGAGGTGCTCGATCCGGTAGGACTCGAGGTCCTGCGGCGCCTCGGTCTCGTTGTATCCCCGAAGGTCGGGGGCCACGACGCAGAAATGCTCGGCCAGTACCGGGATCTGAAATCGCCACGAGTACCAGTTCTCCGGAAATCCGTGAAGCAGCAGCACGAGCGGCCCCTCGCCCTGCCGGACGTAGTGGATCCGGATCCCGTTGACCACGGCGTGCTCGTGAGTCCAGCTCTCCTGTTCAGACATCGAGGTCTCCCATCTCCTTGTAAAAAGCGCAGGAGCGTCGGACCCGGCAGTCGGCGCACCGGGGGCGCCTGGCGCGGCAGATTTCGCGGCCGTGCCGTATGAGCAGCACGTGAAAGGCATAGGCTAGCTCGGGCGGGACCTGGGCGCCGAGCAGGTCGTGGGCCTGCTCCAGGCTGACCTTCGGCCCGATCAGCCCGATCCGCTTCGAGACCCGGAGCACGTGGGTGTCCACCGGAACGACCCTACGGCCCATGCCGAACATGAGCAGGCAGGCCACGGTCTTGGGCCCGACCCCCTTGAAGCGGCCCAGGTAGTCCTTGACCTCAGCATCGCTCATGGCGTGGAGGAATTCGAGATCCAGCTCGCCCCGCTCCCGGTGTATGACGCCGAGGATCTCCTTGATCCGACCCGCCTTGACCTGGTTCAGGCCGCCCCCCTGTATGGCCCGGGCGATCCGCCCCACCGGGGCCCGCCGCACGGCCTCCCAGTCGGAAAAGGCGCTCCGGAGCCCGTAGTAGGCGCGGTCCGTGTTCGAATCGTTGGTGTTCTGGGAGAGGATCGTGATGATCAGGACCGTGAGGAGGTCGCCCCGCGGGCCCCAGTCATCAAGGGCGTCGGCATCCTCGAGCCGGGCCACGATCGATGCTATGCTGCGCCCGGTCGCTTGGGGCGATTTGGGTCGATTGGGTGACATGGTCATTCCTATAAAGTAGGGGCGCGATTCATCGCGCCCGGCACCAGGGTTTGATGAATCAAACCCCTACGGGTGCAATGGTGGGGCGCTGCCTGCGTCATTCATAACGCCCATGAGCAGTTAAAGTTTATGATCCATCCTGCCGATAATAAATATAGTTACTATTTTCTTTCTCCTCCCCTCAAGCCCACGAGGATTGCCATGCAGATCGACGGAATAGCCCCACCCGCCGCACACGCCCTTCACCCCGACAAACCGAACCGGGCGGATCCCTTCATAAAAGCGACTCCCCGGGAGACGCCCATTAAAAAAGAGCTTGCCGAACCTTCACCGGCTCCACCCCAGGTGGAGAACCAGGCGGTCCAAGACGACGAAAAGGTCAAAGGCGTCATACGCCTGCTGCAGGAAGGGCATTTCAAAGGTGTCGCGGATGTCCGCCTGCGCATTAACTTCTTCGACGAGCTGACCGCCCTGGGCCTGGTGGAGAGGCCGGACAACGCCGCTCCGGAGGACACGACCGAGGCACCGCCGAACGGGCCTCCTGTCGAGCCGGTCGCCCCGGACGGGCTCTCCGGCGAGCCGATTGCTCCGGGTGAGCTTTCCAGCGAGGCGATCGCTCCGGACATGCTCTCCAGCGAGCCGATCGCCCTGAACGAGTTCGCCGGGGAGACGGCCGAGGAGCCGACCGAGGCGAAGGGCCTTCCCGAGCTCTCCCCGCCCAGCGGGAAGGGCGTGGCCTACGCAAAGTTCCTCGCCATCTACAACGAAATGCTCGGCGTCGGGGAGAGCGCCCCTGAAGAGGTCATCGAGGGGCCATCCCTTTCGATCTTCGCCTAGCGCGTCGTGCGGCCTCAGTAGCCGCAATGTTCTTGGAAAGCCTCCCACATGGCCCGTATGTTCTCCGGCGGAACGTCCGGCTGGATGTTGTGGACCGGCGTAAACACGAAGCCCCCGCCCGGGGCCAGGTCGTCGATCCTTCGCCTGACCTCATCGCGAACCTCCTGGGCTGTGCCGCGGGGCAGGACCTTCTGGGTGTCAACCCCTCCCCCCCAGAAACATAGCTCGCTGCCGAACTCCCTCTTGAGCTCAGCGGAATCCATGCCGGAGGCGCCCACCTGGACCGGATTCAGTGCGTCGATCCCGGTCTCGATCAGGTCGGGGATCAGGGCGCGCACGCTTCCGCACGAATGCAGCAGCACTTTGACGTCCGAGGCCGCCGACTTTTTGATGTGTGAAAAGAGCTCGGCATGGCGCGGCTTGACGAGGTCCCGGTACATCTTGGGCGACATGATCGGCCGGTCCTGCATGCCGAGGTCGTCGCTGTGGAGGCAGATGTCCACGTTCTCGCCCACGGCCCGCAGCGTCCTCTCCCACAGCTGCATCTGGAATTCCTTGAGGCGGTCGAGGAGCTCCCCCATCCCGGCCGGATTGAGGGCCATGTCCATGAGGCTCGCCTCCAGGCCGTGTAGCAGGTGGGCCATGTCGTACAGGCCGAAGCCGTAGAGGCTGATCACCACGGCGCACCCGGTCTCGCGGAGCCGCCGGGCCTCGTCGGCCAGGCCGAGGTAGCGCCCCTCCTGGGCCGGGTCGGGCCAGGGGAAGGCGGCGAGGCCCTCGCTTGTGAGCTCCCCCTTGAGCGGGTGGTCGACCGGGTCCATGTAGAGGCTCGTGTCCGGCTTGGCCCACTTGATGCCCCACTCGTCATAGGCGATCATGCGCCCGTCCTCGAAGCCCACCTCCGGCTCCGGCTCGGTGGGGAGCTGAAGGACCATTCCGCGCGTGTCCACCTTGAGCTGCCCGAGGATGTTTTCCGGGATCTGCTTTATGCCGGCCAGCTGCACATAGAAGTTGAAGAGCGTCTCGTCGGGCTCCTCGGCCATGCCCATCAGCTCGACGAACCGGTCATAGGCCTGAATCGTGATTCCCGTCTCGATGGAGCTTCCCAGGTCGAAGGGGACCCTGTCCGGCTCTTTGTGATTGATGGCATCCATCACCCTTTGTCTTGGCGTGTAAGTGGCCTCGTCCATTTTCATATTCCTCGCCTTATGAATTTTCTTTTCATTACACAAGAACAGGAGCTCTACCGTCAAGACCATCAGAGAAGATCAAAGCTGCGTCTTCGTCGCGGACCTAATTGAGGGTCATTGCGAGGAGCGGAGCGACGAAGCAACCCCCCGAGAACCCTGGCATGTTGAGCCCGGGGGATTGCTGTCATAAGCTTGTCAAGCCCCCGTC
>CAZFWM010000365.1:0-7320 GCA_964522545.1 uncultured Thermodesulfobacteriota bacterium | reverse complement strand
GAGGTATTCTGAGAGTCAATCCTGCTCAGTCGCAACCGTATTCTGACCCGGTACTCGTTCAGTTCAAAATCACTTGGAGCAAGTTTTTCAAAGGGGGAGGCCGCCATGATGGATCAAAGCTTTCGATTTAGGACGAACGCTCATTTGAACTTTCACCTGAAAAGCTTTACCCACTTCCTCTGGCTCATATTTATACCACTTTTATTTTGCTGTAATGCCCCTCCACCAACTGCTTCCATACACACTGACAAACTTAGCACGGAAGCCTTTATCATCAATCACCAGACACTCACGCCTGGCTTCGGTGGTGTTGACGATTTTTTATCCTTCCATGGAATTACAGCTGAAGGGATGAGCGCACTTGAGGGTGGGGAGGGATTTGAAATTCATTGTCTTGCCCCATCATGTCCTTTAACGTTTAACCATTCTTCTTATGAATTCGAGCAAGATCCTTTTGACGTGAATCTGTATATGTTAACAGCCGGATTCAGCATCCCAGGTGATGTAGAGTATCCTGTGGTAATGGAGCTCGAATTTCGCAGGCCCACCACCGGAGAACCGATCGGCCGGATGAACTATCGGCTTCAAGTACCGGATTCCCTCCAAGTGAAAAAATACGCTGAGGACAATGCAACGCAGACCGACATATTGGCCCCGGACCTCACTCCCGGCGCCATGGCCTTTATACCCAAGTTGACAGTGCCGTATTACGAGGAGTTCCCGGATTCCACGATCCCCAAAGGAAGGTACGGCTATCTCACCCTCCAGTCCGGAGGAATTGCCGTATGGGATACCTTTACAGATACAGAGACCTTTCAGCAGCCTGCTTACTCCGACCTGGCCGTGGTGAACTACACTTCCAATTCCAATAGCATCCTTCTCGGCAATGGAAATGGGGGCTTCCAGAATTCCAACACCTCTTCCACCGGAAGCGCCCCACGAGGGATCACTTTAGGCGAGTTCAACGGCGACGGTACGGTGGACCAGGCCATAGCTTCTGAGGCGGAGGACACCCTTTTCATCCTCCTCGGTCGGGGAGACGGCAATTTTGACCAGCATGCCTCCTATGCTGTGGGTGAGAGTCCCCGGGCCGTCAAGACAGGAGATTTTGACAATGACGGGTTGACCGACCTGGTGGTCGCCAACTATGGCCAGGAGAATCCTCTGGTTTTGGGCGGCTTGACCATCCTCTTCGGGGACGGTTCAGGGAACTTCCCTGTCGAGGACCACCGAACCGTCTCGTGCAGTGAAAATGAAAATCCCTCCGATGTCCTCGTGACCCGCCTCAATTTCAATATAGCCAAGGACCTGGTCGTTGCACTCGAAGACAGTGGCAAGGTAGCTTCCTATCTGGGAACAGGTGATCGAAACGATCCGTTTCCCACACGTCACGGAGAATATGATTGCGGCTCCTCGCCGGTCTCCCTGGCGGCGGGCCGCTTCGATCAGAACTGGACGGCCGATATAACGGTGGCCAATCACCTCGATCCGGGCACTGTGAGCTGGCTCCTTGGCGACGGGTTGGGGGGATTCGGAGCCCGTTCCAATTCAACTGTAGGCTCCTATCCGATAGACGTTGTTACCGGCTCTTTCAATAGGAGCGAGGATGAATGGATCGACCTGGTCGTTGCCAACGAAGAGAGTCAGGAACTCCACCTCCTGAAAGGGGATGGAACCGGCTCCTTTGGTACCCCCATCCCCCTGAATATGGGTTCCAGGAAACCCACGGCCATCGCAGTGGGCCATTTCGATATCTATGTAGACGAAAACGAATACCCGGATCTGGCCGTGACCGCCTATGATCCGGCCAACAACGATGCGGGATATATCCTCTCCATCCCAGGCACGGCGACCGGACTCGACGGCGGGGCGATCACGGAGCATGCGATCGGGCAGGACAGGCCCATTAACCTGGCGGCCTTCGAGTTCGATCACCAATTCACCGACGCCTATCTCCTTCCCAACGGAAGGAACTGCGGCTATGGCGTACTTATACTGCCAGAGCCAGTGTCTGTACCCTATGATGGATGTGATAATCCACCATGCAAGGCCTACCTTTTCGTGACCAACCACACCGTCGATCCAGAGAGCCTTGATATCCCGAATATTGACTGCCAAGACCTTACGATCGACGGCAAGCCCATGGCCGACATCGTGACCGTTTACGAGATCGATCCGGCCGCCTTCACCCCCTTGGCGGACCGGCCCTTCAACGACACACTTGTGGCCAGCATCCGCGTGGGTTGCGGCCCCCAGGGAATCGCGGTCGACTCTAGCAACCAATATATCTATGTGAGTGACGCTTACGAAGGAACAGTAACTGTAATCGACTTCGGCGATTGCGGCGATCCCGGGGATTCAAACGACTGTCTTTTCGAACGCCTTCCTCTGAATCCACCTGAAACCCCGATAAGTGACAGCAACATCATAAAACAGGTTGGTTTAATGGATAGTACGCCGGGTCCTGGAGAAACAGTAATCAACCGGTCCATTTCCACCTTCCAGCATAGCGTCGATTTTGTAAATTCCACGGATTATGCGTGGGTAACCGTAAACGAGTATTGGAATCCCGGCTACCCGGGCGCCCTCATCCTCCTGGACCTTACCGATCCCTGGCAACCCACGACTTCAAAGATAGTGGAAGGTGTCGGGGAGTTCACGATTGGGGTGGCGGTCATGCCGGAAGGGGCTTACTATCAGACCGTGGTCGTCAGTGATGGTCATCCTGACTCTGACCCGAACGAATGCCCCGACAGCGTGGCTTTCCTTGATTCGTACAATCTCATCAATAACTGTATCGGAGAAGATGATGACCAAGCCTGTTATGCCACTTATATGAAAAAGAAGAGTCTTGGCGACGGAAAGATGAGCGGATCCATCGCCTTCCGGCGGGATGGGCACAGGGCCTACGTGTACAGGCAGGGGGACAGCTTATCCGGGCTCCTTGTGATCGACGCGAGGCCGGGGGTCCCTTTAGAGGCAACTACTGAACCAGATGAGACGGTTCTAGGTGTATTGAATCTGACCCCAAGCGATTCGTCTCCGGCCCTGGAGGTCTTCTGGGCGGAGATGAAGCACGAGGAGTGTGTTAAATATGATGGAGACGATAATTGCATCTTGAAATCTCCGCCCAAGCTCTATCTCTCAGCGATCAACGATACCGACGATCTCAAGGGCCTCTGGCAGAGGCCGGAGCCCCTGGTCATCCCAGGCCCCCCATACAGCGTCGAAGCCACGTCCGATGATGCGCCGTCGAGCGATGCGTACAACCTGGAAAGGACCTTCTATATCCAGGATGGAGGGATCGTGTTCAATGATGAACTGACCCACGCGGCATTCAGTGTTGAAACAACACCCCAAAAAAGCGACTACCCCGGCGATATGGATATCATCGTGAAGCCCCTCTATTGTAATGATCATCTCTGCGAGGAAGGTGATCTAGATCCTGTATCGAGAATCGAATCAGTCGGATGGACCAACATCACCAGCGACAATACAGGCACCGATTTTTCGAACACAGATGCCTACCCCAACTGGTCACCGAAGATCTGTGAAGATATAGACTGCCTTTCCTACCACTACTACTTTCTCTTCGTGTCCGGAATGGATATGGTGAGTCCTGAAGTGCCTGATACCGACCTCTACGTGATCAAATGGGACGATCCATCTACCAGGATAAACCTGATGGATGACCCGAAATACTGTGATCCGGATATGACTTTCTGTGGGGATCTCTTCGATAGAGAGGACCCTGAAAATAGTAGCCCTCCCATTCTGGATTCCGATCCTCACTGGTATTACGATGAAAGTGTAACTCCTGCCGTATATAGAGTCGTTTACACCAGGCGAATGCCAAATGAAAATAGTGCTGCTTATATCAGCGAAATTTGGACAATGGATCTTGATTCAGAATTTAATATTGTTACGGATCTAGAAACAGGAAAAACAACTGTCAGACAACTGACCAATCCTTGCTACCCAGATACAGGTCATTCAGAATATTATGTCTCCGACTGTAGCTTGACACCTTGGTCGCCGGATCCGACTGAAGAGCTTCTCCCCTACGGCGACTACGACCCGAGGATATCCCCCCTGGGGGGCCTGATCGCCTTTGAGAGGCAAATCGGCCCGGGCTATCCTTCGGACTGGGACATCATCGTTGTTTCCATGGATTTCAAGCACTGGAGCCCTGTCTACGAAGGTGAAGAAGCCTCGATCTGGAACATCACCCAACATTTTGATGACAGCGAAGATTACTATTGGAGCGCGGAGTTCATCCCTTACTGGAAGCCGAGTGCTTCGGATAATTGGACACCCCTGACCTACACGTTACTGGCCAATCGGACCGATTACATTGCGGATGATTTCCGGGATCAATTTGTGGATTATTCTTTTCTGGGAGGAGAACGACATAAGCGGCCATTGGAGCTCCCACACGACCGGTCCGACAACCTCATAGACGGCCGGGGCGGCTGGTTCCCGGACGCTGATTTGGGAACAGCGAATCCAGAGCTGGTATTCTTCAGAGAGATCGGGAGCACGGCATTTGTAGCGGAGCAGGCCAAGAGGATTCCTGGCCGCTGACTTTAGGTTGCGGCCCGGCCGCATTAGGAGAAGCAAAATTATGCAATACCGGATTACCTTCATCTCTATTGTCCTCCTTGCATTCATGTCTGGGTGCATCACAGACCCTATTCTCACATCGATCGTCCCCCCGGCAGGCTGGGAGGGGCAGGTGGTAGTGATCGAAGGGAGTGGCTTCGGCCCGAGGCAGGGGCTCACCCAGGTTCTGTTCAGCGGGGTCCCGGCCGGGCGGGCGCTTTCATGGAGCGACGCCTATATTGAGGTGGCCATGCCCCCGGGAGCGCAGACCGGGCATGTCTGTGTCCGCTACAAGGAGATCGAGAGCAACCGCCTCCCATTCATTGTCACTCGTCCTCCCCTTGAGGTGGTTCCCGTGGTGCGGGCCTATAACCTTGGACTTGGGTACTGGCCAAGAGGCATTGATGTGGGAGACTTCAACGAAGACGGCCGGCCTGACATAGCGCTGTCAGGGCCCTGGCAGGTCTCTGTTCTCCTAAACGAAGGAGAGAGTTCGCTATCTTCTGTAACTGACTATTATCTTGATGATGACGGCAGGGGAGTGATAGCAGCCGACTTCGACAATGATGGACATCTCGATTTAGCAAGTGGGGGGTATGAGGAGGAATTCTATGTCCTCTTCGGCGACGGAGAAGGCACTTTTGGAGAGCCTGTCTCTTCGCCCTCACCCTGGCTTCTGGCGGCCATGGCGGCCGCTGATTTCGATGAAGACGGTTTTCTCGACCTTATCGTTACCTTTGGGGTGGAGAGTTCACAGAGAGTTGGCGTGTACTTCGGCGACGGCCAGGGAGGGTTTGGAGATCCCATCGAGTTCTACGTGGGTTACCAGCCCCATGGGGTGACAGTGGGAGACTACGACAGTGATGGCCATATGGACGCGGCCATCACGAATGCCGGAAGATATTGGGGGCCACCCGATACGGTGAGCGTCGTCTTTGGAGACGGCCAGGGAGGCTTCACCGAGGATATTGAGTATGATGTCGGGGATGTTCCTTATGATATCATCTCGGTAGACTTCAACGGAGACGGGGCCCAGGACCTGGCCGTGGCAAATGGTAATTCGAGCTATGTGAGCATACTCCTGAACGACGGGCTTGGGGGGTTCGGCGAGCACCTGCCCCATCCAATCGACGGTGATGGTGCGGACAACGTGACGGCCGGCGATTATAACGGCGATGGGATCATGGACTTGGCCGTAGCTGCCGAGTTCAGCCACCATGATGTTCAGGTCCTTCTCGGCTATGGAGACGGGACCTTCCTCGCCTGGGACTTTATAGGGAATTGTTGCATCGAAGACCTGGCCCAAGGTGACTTCGACGGCGATGGCATTCTGGACCTGGTAAGTGCCAATCACCAGTCCGATTGTGTGGCCCTGTTCACCGGGGACGGCAGCGGCGCCTTCGGCCACGCAGAGGAGTACGAAGGCCCCGGTGACGTCGAGGAGATCGTGATAGCCGACTTCAACGAGGACGGCCACCTTGACCTTGCCGCGGCCCAGGGTGAGCAGGTAAGCCTCTACCTCGGCGACGGGGAGGGGAGGTTTAATGAACCTGCCAATATTCTTAATGGCCAATGCGATGGCTTGGTGGCGGGCGACTGGGACAGCGACGGCCACCTCGACCTAGCCATAGTCAGGCTTTACTACCTCACTATCCTCCTCGGTGACGGCCAGGGGGGATTCGGGGAGCCAAGGGATTACGATCTTGGTTCGATGTATCACTATGGTATTGATGCAGACGACTTTAATGAAGACGGGATTTTGGACCTGGTAGTCTCTTCGCATTTTATCGACAGTATTTCCCTATTTCTGGGAGACGGAACAGGCAACTTTCCTTACAGAGAGGACTATGAGGTTGAAGGTCCTCTCCTCATTTCTTCCGGGGATTTTGATGAAGACGGTTTTGCCGATCTGGCCGTTGCCACGTTTACTCCTCTTGACATTATGATTTTTTCGGGAGATGGCCAGGGAGGACTCAGTGAGCCGATATCTCACCCATTGTCAGGCAATTGGAGTTGGTTAATAGCAGAAGACCTCGACCTCGATGGGCATCTCGATCTACTCCTCACCGGCAAGTGGGATCCTGGCGACACGGAGCCTTTTGCTGTTCTTTTGGGGAAAGGAGACGGTACATTTGAAGACCTGCTTGAGTACTCTGGTGGGGGGGCCGGACTGGCCGTAAACGACTTCAACGAAGACGGCCTGCCCGACGTGGTCGGCGTGGAATGGTACATGCACCACCTTTACCTGAGCCTCGGAGACGGTCTGGGCGGCTTCGTCAATCATGCAGATTATATAACACTCGTACCCTTATGTGCCGAATCCGCCGACTTCAACGAGGACGGACATGCCGACGTGGCCGTGGGGAGCGATTTGGAATACATCACCATCTTCCTCGGAGACGGACTGGGCGGGTTCGTGGATTTCAACTAATACGTAACTTCAAACTTGCCTTCTTCAATCCACGCTTCTTCATACAATTATGCAAATTGGTCTCGGTGGTGCCATACCGATTCGCGATGAACTTCTGAGTTGAGCCATTGGCAAGGAGTTCCTCGATTTCCGGTCTGTGCTTGTCCAGTTTGCTTTTGCCTGGTCCTTTGGGCCTTCCCAGCTTCATCCCTGCAGCCTTCCTGGCCCGCAACGCTTCCTTGGTTCTCTGAGAAATTGGTAACGTTCAAAAGGTGAGGCATTACTGAATTCCCACCGATTCGATCTGG
>CAZFWM010000364.1:0-7354 GCA_964522545.1 uncultured Thermodesulfobacteriota bacterium | reverse complement strand
ACAGTAGAAGCAAGAAATATTTTCATGTATACTTTCTCGCCTGATGGATGTCCACGTATCATCATGACCCCTCGATCTCCACAGTGCCGGGATCGAGAAAGAGTGAGGAGGTGATCAGAATGGCCTTTGCGTATATCTGGCTTATCATCCTGACCGTTGCCCTGGTGGCGCACATGGTCAAAGACAACCGCGAGTTCGGAAGGATAGCCGATCTGGAGGACCGGGTTCGAAGCCTGGAGTTCCGCAAGTTAAGCGATCTGGAGGAGCGTGTAAAAAAGATCGAGGAGCAATAGTAAAGGATACAAAAGGAGGTAGTTGATGGAGATCGAAAAGCAGATTTCAATTTTTCTGGCCAACAAGCCCGGAACCTTTGCCAAGGTGGCGGACTCGCTCGCCGACGCAGGCGTCAATATCATCGCCTTTACCGTGGCGGACGCCGTGGACCACGCCGTGGTGCGCATGGTGGTGAACAATCCCATCAAGGCGATGCACATCCTCGGCGAGGCCGGAATGCTGGTGCTCGAGACGGATGTGATAGCCCTCTCATTACCCAACAAGCCTGGGGCCCTGGCTAGGCTGGCGGAGCAGTTCGGCAAGAAAAAGCTCAATATCGATTATGCGTACGGCAGCACGAGAGGGGCCAGGGGGAAGGGGATTTTGTACGTCAAACCTTCCAACGTGAAAAAGGCGGCTGCCGTGCTTGAAAAGATGGACGATCTGTAGAGGATCTGCCTAGAGCGGCGAAGTCGCAACCAAATTAGCAAATATTGCAAAGTCAATACGAAATTGAGCTCTTAGTCGACAGTCAACAGTTTCTAGTCGAGAGTTACATGCTTCTCACTCTCGACTGTCGACTGTAAACTCTCTCGGCCCATTGACATTGAGCCCACATCTACGCAAGCCGCGGAGATGTTATGATAAAAGGCGCTTTGGCATGAACCTTCGTATGGTCACCGTGGGCACTGCAATCTCTCTGTGCACGCTGGCTTGCAGCAGCGCAGCCATTGTTGCCTCCTACTTCGACCCAAAGGGGAAGCTCATCGACGGAATCTCCCGGACCTGGGCCTTCCTCATCCTGAAGGCCGCCGGTGCGAAGATCACCGTGTCCGGGCACGAGCATTTGGAGCCGGGACGCCCCTACGTCGTGATCGCCAACCACGCCAGCCATTTCGACGTGCCCGTGCTGGTCAAGGCCATGCCCGGACTTCAGCTGCGGTGGGTGGCCAAGAAAGAGCTGACCAAGGTGCCGGTCTTCGGGTGGGCCATCCAGCGTGCAGGACACATCATCATCGATCGATCGGACCGGGATGCCGCGTACGAGAGCATGCGGCGCGCCGGGGAGCGCATCCGGGGCGGCACCAGCGTAATGGTCTTCGCCGAGGGGACGCGCAGCGTCGACGGGCGGATGGGTCCGTTCAAGAAGGGGGGGTTCATTCTCGCCCGGGAGGTGGGGGTTCCCGTTCTCCCCGTGACGATCTGCGGTAGCTGGAGGATCCATCGCAGGGATACCTGGCGGATCAATCCGGGCACCATCGATGTCGTCATAGGAGATCCGGTCGATCCGAGCGAGGATGCCTCCGGGAAGATGGAAGAGCTGATCGAAGGAGTACGCCGGACCATAGTGCAGATGGCCGAAGCCGGGCTCGATGAAGGATAGGCAAGGAAGGGCAGGTGGCTTAGAGTGATGACGACCGGGCAACAGGGACTCCGCCTGGGCATGGTCGGCGCGACCGGGATGCTTGGGCGCGAGGTGCTCGCCGTGGCAGAGGAGCGTGAGTTGCCTCTGTCCCGGCTGGTCCTCTTCGGGAGCGGTGAAGAGGAGGTGGGCGAGTCGCTCCGATTTCGGGGCAGCGCCCACAGAGTCGAACAGATAGCCTCCACGTCGATCGAAGAGTTGGACGCGGTAATTTTTACCGGCGGCCCCCATACGAGCCGTCAGTATGCAAGGGTGGTGAGCGAAGCCGGCGGCCTGGCCGTCGACGCGACAGGAGGGTTCATCTGGGACGAGGAAGTTCCAATCGTCCTGGCCGGAATGAACGACAACGAGCAGCTCATGTGGGGAAGAATCGTCGCCTGTCCCAGGCCGGCGGCCGCGATCCTGGCGAGAGTTCTCAAACCGCTACGCGAAGCTGCCGGCTCCCTGCGGGTGGTGGTCTCGACATATCAGGCGGTCAGTGATGCAGGGGAAGTGGCGATTGAAGAGTTCAGCAGCCAGATCATGGCGCTCTTCCGCGGTAAAGAGACAACCAGAGAGATCCTCCCCAAATCGATCGCCTTCAACTGCATTCCACAGGTCGGCGCTTTTCTCCCGGGAGGCCAGTGCGAGGAGGAGGCCTTGATCGCCATGGAATGTAGGTATCTCCTTGGCGCACCGGACCTGAGTATCGAGGTTATGGCGGCCTTTGTGCCTGTTTTTTCCGGGGACAGCCTGGCCATCTCGGTGGAGACGGAAGGAGAGATCCCGGTCGACCGCGTCCGCGAGGCCCTGTCCGGCGAGCCGGGTGTTGAGCTCATAGACGACCCCACAAGAGAGGAGTACCCCATCAACATGGAGGCCACTGGAAAGAGCTCCGTGCTGGTGGGACGTATTCGTGCCGCCACCTCCCTTCCGGCAGGCCGTGGCTTCAGCCTGTGGGCCGCCGGCGATAATGTGAGGGTGAGCGCCCTCGGGGCCGTGCAGATCGTCGAGGTCCTGGCATCGCGCCTCGAAGATGCCTGATGCGTACGATCCGTCTCATCCTCGCCTATGATGGAACAGAGTTCAGCGGGTGGCAGAAACAGCCCGGAGTCCGTACCGTCCAGTGGGTCATGGAGGACCGGCTCGCCAGGGTCCTCACCCACCAAGTCCGCATCGTCGGATCGGGGCGCACGGATGCCGGGGTTCACGCCCTCGGCCAGGCGGCCAGCTTCTCCACAGACCGTGCGATTCCCCTGGAAGGCCTTCAGCGGGGCCTGAACAGCCTCCTGCCGGATGATGTCTGCGTGATGTCGGCAGAGGAAGTAGGTGAGGGATTCGACGCCCAGAGAAGCGCGAGAAGCAAGGTATACCGCTACACGATCCACAATGCCCCTCTTCCCAGCGTGTTCGACCGCAACCGCACGTGGCACGTGAGACAGCCCCTCGACGTGGCGGCCATGGCGGACGCAGCTCGCCACCTCGTGGGACGTCACGACTTCTCGGCCTTCCAGGCTTCCGACAAGAAGCCTCGGTCGGCCCTGAGGGAGATGAGGCGGGCGGCCGTCTATCGCCGCTCGAGCCACCTCGTCTTAGTTGAGCTGGAAGCCGACGGATTCGTCATGCACATGGTGCGAAATATCGTCGGAAGCCTCGCCGATGTGGGGCTCTCCAGGACCACACCGGACCGGTTCCGAGAGATACTGGCAGGCCGGGACCGCACAAAGGCCGGGATGACAGCCCCGGCCCGGGGCCTCTGCCTCGTGGAGGTCAAGTACTGGTGAAGGTTGTAAGAATGGCGTGGCTTGAAATAGTATTTTCAACCACAGAGGACACAGAGGTCACAGAGAGGGAATAAATGGAATCAGACGCTTTCATTCTCTCTGTGACCTCTGTGTCCTCTGTGGTAAATTCATTTGACGTAGAGTTTGGAATGTCAGGCCTGCATTTTCTCAACGGTCCACATAAGGAATTAAAATAGATGCAGCAAGACAATCAGAATGAGAAAGCAAATAGTAATCCGGATACCGCTGCATCGGAGATGCCCGAACAGCATGACCTGGAGCGTCTGCTCGCCGGGGCCATGTCCCGAGGGGGCGATTTCGCCGAGGTGTTTGTAGAGAAAAAGGCGATCACCGGGATTCGGTTGGAGGACGACCTCATACGGAGCGCCGAGGGAGGCCTGAGCCGCGGGGCGGGGGTGAGAGTGATCTCCGGCGAGCGAGTGGGCTACGCCTACACCGACGACCTCGATCCGCGCCGCCTGCGAGAGGTGGCCGCAGCCGCCGCCCACATCGCCGGGGAGCCGGGAGAGCCTGGCTCGGTAAGCCTGACCCGGAGAGAGCCCCCCTCCTATTCCCCGGTGAGGGAGATGCCCGACACCGTGCCGGTGTCCCGGAAGACCGCGCTCCTGCTGGCGGGAAACGAAGTGGCGCGGGGCTTCGATCCAAGGGTCACCCAGGTGATGGGCGCTTTCGGAGACTCGGTCGGAGAGGTACTGGTGGCCAATACCGAAGGACTCCTCATCCGGAATCGACGAACCATGTGCCGCCTCTATTTCCATGTAGTGGCCGAGGACAGCACGGGGCGGCAGACAGGCACTTGCGGGGGCGGGGGGCGCGTCGGATTCGATTTCTACGACTCCTTCACACCGGAGGAGGCGGCCCGCGAGGCGGCCCGGCAGGCCGTGGCCCAGCTCGGAGCCGTGGAGGCGCCGGCAGGAGAGCAGATTGTGGTCCTCTCGAACGGGTGGTCCGGCGTGCTGCTCCACGAGGCGGTGGGACACGGCCTGGAGGCGGACTTCATCCGGAAGGGGACCTCCCTCTACAGCGGGCACCTGGGCGAGAAGGTCGCAAGCGAGCTCTGTACGGTGATCGACGATGGGACGATCCCGAACAAAAGGGGCACCATCGATATCGATGACGAAGGGGAGCCTGGTGAGCGGACGGTCCTGATCGAGCGGGGCGTCTTGAAGGGGTTCCTCTACGACCGACACAATGCGCGCATCATGGGGGCCCGCTCCACGGGCAACGGGCGGCGCCAATCGTTTCGCCATTATCCCCTGCCGAGGATGACCAACACCTTCCTGGACGCGGGCGGGCACGACCCGGACGAGATCATCCGGTCGGTGCCCCGCGGCCTCTATGCCAAGATGCTGGGCGGGGGCCAGGTGGACATCAGCAACGGCAACTTCGTCTTCGAGGTCCGCGAGGGGTACCTCATCGAGGGAGGCAGGATTACCGCGCCGGTGAAGAACGCCACGCTCATCGGAGTGGGGCCGGAAGTGCTCGGCCGCATCTCCATGGTCGGCTCGGACCTGGCCCTCGATCCCGGCACCGGGACCTGTGGCAAGGACGGGCAATCGGTCCCGACCGGGGTCGGAATGCCCACGGTCCGGATCGACGGGGTCACGGTCGGCGGAACCCGGATATAGAAAAGAAATTACGGTCTGATCAAAAATTGATCCTCATATAAATTTTTTTCAACCACAGAGGACACAGAGGTCACAGAGAGAGAGAAGAGGAGTTTGAATTTTAAGATTTTTCTCTTTCTCTGTGACCTCTGTGACCTCTGTGGTTAATTCATATTCCTGAAATGGAAGTTCAATTCGCATCCGTGCCATGTAGTCATACACAGCAATTCAATCCCTTACGGAATGGTGAAGATAGGAGCAAACCATGACCACCGATTTCAAGGACTTGGCGGAAGAGATCGTCGAGCAGGCTGTGCGGCTCGGCGCGGACGAGGCCGATGTGCTCATCGAGGCCGGAGATGACATCACCGTCCAGGTCCGCGGCGGCGAGGTCGAGTCGATCAAACAGGCAAGCCCGAGAGGACTGGGGCTCAGGCTGTTCACCGGGAGCCGGCTCGGCTTTTTTACGAGCGCAGAATTCGACCGCTCCCGGATCGACGACCTCGTGACGCGCACCCTGGCTCTGGCCCGCGAGTCGGCCTCGGACTCGGCCAACGCGCTGGCCGAGGATGCACGGCCCGGCGATCTCTTCCCGGACCTGGACCTGTTCGACCCGGAGGTGGCCGGCCGATCCATAGAGCAGAAGATAGGCTGGGCACTCGAGATGGAAAAGGACGCCCTGGCGTTTGACTCGCGCATCACCCAGGTGAGCACGGCCGGCGTGGGGGACTACTCAGGCGAAGTCCACTATGCAAGCTCCCAAGGCGTGTCCGGCTCCTATCGGGCCACCAACGCCTGGCTCTACTGCATGCCGCTGGCCGAATCGGACGGGCGCAGAGAGATGGGCTTCTGGAGCGACCACCGGCGGTTTCTCTGCGATCTCGAGACCCCCGAGGAGGTCGGCATCGAGTCCGCCCGCAGGACGGTCCAAATGCTCGGGGCCCGCAAGGTTGCATCCTGTGAGGTCCCTGTCATCATGGAGCCCGAGATGGCAAAGGAGTTCATCGCGGGCGTCGTTGGGGCCATCAACGGGGACACGGTCTACAAAAAGGCATCCTTCCTGGCCGGCAGGATCGGAGAGCGTATCGCCTCACCCCTGGTGACCCTGGTGGATGACGCCACCCTCGGGCGCGCCGTGGGGACCCGCCCCTTCGACGGCGACGGTCTGCCGTCCCGTCGGAACGCGGTCATCGAAGAGGGGGTGCTCACGACCTTCCTGTACGACGTGTGCACAGCGCGCAGGGCCGGAACGCGCTCCACGGCCAGCGCCTCCCGGCGCAGCAGCGGGCTGCCCTCCATCGGGCCCTCGAACTTCTATCTGGCCCCGGGCACCTCTTCACACGCGGCCATCCTGGAGGAGACCGATCAAGGCCTCCTCATAACCCGCATGATGGGTCGCGGCGTGAACACGGCCAACGGTGACTACTCGCGTGGTGCCGCAGGACTCTGGATCGAGGGAGGAAAACCGGCCTACCCGGTGGAAGAGATCACGGTGGCGGGCAACATGCTCGACATGCTGCAGCGCATCGATCGAGTGGGTGACGACCTCGACTTTCGCGGCAGCCTGGGGGCGCCGACCATCCGCTTCAGCTCGCTAGCCGTTGGGGGAAAATAGGCAATTTTTCCTGCGGAAAAATTGTTGCCTCGTTTCGAGGCTCTGCCTCGAAACGAAAGAGATCGAAAAATAAAAAGCCCTCGGAGCGGGACAGGTCATGTAGCCTGGGATGGCAATCCCAGGAGTATATGATCACCGCCTCGGGAGCTCGCTCACTAAGGCCCAGTAGATCTTGAGGTCGGCAATCTTTTGCTTGAAATCCTCGAAGTCGATCGGCTTGGTGACGTAGCTGTTTGCCCCCATTGCATAGCCCATCTCGATATCCTCGTCCTTGTCCGAGGGAGTCAGGATGATGACAGGGATGTCCTTCAGGACTCCATCCTTCTTGATCTTGCTCAGGACCTCGAATCCATCCACCTTGGGAAGACGCACATCCAGGAGGATGAGATGGGGGCGGGGGGAGCTGGCCGGGTCGGCATACAGACCGCGTCGGAACAGGTAATCCAGGGCGGCCTGGCCGTCGTCGACTACCCGTATATTGTTTACGATGTTGCGTGATTTGAGGCTCCGCTTGATGAGGGAGATGTGATCCCTGTTGTCTTCCACCAGGAGGATATCCACCGGGTTTATCGTCATCGTAGGCTCCTTTCAGATAGGCAATTAGACAGAAGTTCCTGAGCTAATTCCCCCAAAAACATAATAAAAAAGCAAG
>CAZFWM010000363.1:0-7357 GCA_964522545.1 uncultured Thermodesulfobacteriota bacterium | reverse complement strand
GGTCCGCCAATACTACATGTTGTACCATGCTGAGTCAACCGGATAGGCAGTAACACGCTATTTTATTTTAGCACCCTATTCTTATACAGCAAAAAGCATACCATCTTTCAACAAATATAACGCCACCAGGAAAAACAGATGAAAATTATCTAATTCTATCATGTTAGCGCTGACGATAAGGGGATAATCGGATATTCAGAGAATAAGACGACATTACTTTTTGATAAAAAAATGCGCACAAAAAATATTGCTTTTCTTTAGTTTGCTTGTAATTACAGATGGTTCTCACACGATGTTGCAATATGCAACAATATCGACGAATTTTGCATATCCATCATAGTGCGAATCGAGGTAACGGACGGGAACGGAAATGGAAGTAAAACCCGAAAAAGGCAGTAGGCGCCTACTGCCTTTTTCGGATTAAGGGCTATTCCTCTATGCCGTACTTTTTAATCTTGCGATACAGGGTGGCCCGGTCGATCCCCAGAATCCTGGCCGAGCGGGTCTTGTCGCTTCCGGTGTGCTCAAGGGTTCTGCGGATCATCATGATCTCGCTTTCCTTCAGGGTCGAGATGGAACCAGGGCCCACGATATCGGCCCCCTGGCGCATCTGTTCGATGGGGATATCCTTGGCGCTGATCATTGGATAGGCGCCCAGCGCAAAAGCACGCTCGATCACGTTCTCGAGCTCCCGGACATTTCCCGGCCAGCTGTAAGAGAGGAGCCTGTCGATCGCTTCAGGGGTGATCCCTTTCACATCCCGGCCATGCCTCTGGTTGAAACGTTCGATGAAATGGGTCACCAGAAGCGGTATATCCTCCTTTCGCTCTCGCAAGGGGGGAACATTGATGGGAACCACATTGAGCCGGTAAAAAAGGTCTTTGCGAAGATCTCCGCTCTTGATCGCCTCCTCGAGATCCCGGTTGGTCGCCGCGATCACGCGGACGTCGATCGGGACCTCCCTCTCAGCCCCCACCGGCCGGATCTTGCGCTCCTGAAGGGCGCGCAGGAGCTTCACCTGGAGGGGGAGGACGACCTCTGCAATCTCGTCGAGGAAGACCGTCCCACTCTCGGCGGCCCGGAAGAGGCCCAGGGAATCCCTGACGGCTCCCGTAAACGCCCCCTTTACGTGGCCGAATAGCTCGCTTTCGAGCAGGCCCTCTACGATGGCGCCGCAATTGACCGGCACGAAAGGCTGGCCGCGGCGCGGGCTGCTCTGGTGGATCGCCTTGGCAACGAGCTCCTTCCCGGTGCCGCTCTCTCCCTGAATGAGCACGGTGGCGTCGTTCTCCGCGACCCGGGCGATGATGTCGTAGATATCCTGGACCTGGGCGCTCATACCGATAAACTCGCCGCAGCGGCGGCGCTCGTCCAGCTGCCGCCTGAGCAGGATGTTCTCCGCCTGAAGCCTGCGCTTCTCGGCGATGCGCCCTGCGACCAGCTCAAGTCTTTGCAAATCGATCGGCTTCTGAAAATAGTCATAGGCATGGAGGCGCAGGGCCTTGATCGCCGCCTCCTCGCTCCCCATCCCGGTTATCAGTACCACCTCCGTGTCCGGCTTTAGCGCCTTGACCTGCTCGAGCACGGCGAGACCGTCGACGCCGGGCATCACCAGGTCGGTGATGACCAGATCCACTTCGCGGGTCCGGACGATCTCAGTAGCCATGCGCCCATCCTGGGTGGTGGTCACCCGGTGGCCCTTTCTGGCAAAGAAACGTTCGAGGAGGTCGAGCTGAAGTGGGTCATCATCCACTACGAGGATCTCGAGCCGGCCTTTGGGTGTTTCCGTCGCCCCATCCAAATGGTCATTCATGAGCAAATCCTGATGCGGCCGTGCCGCAACCGAAAAGATGTGTAAGCCGCGTAGATGTCTCGATGAGTATCTAAGAGGGTGCGGTCATCCCAAGATATGGCGCGAGATGACGAGGCGCTGGATCTCGCTGGTGCCCTCGCCGATCTCCAGGAGCTTTTGGTCGCGGTAGAAGCGCTCCACCCCGTACTCCTGCATCAGCCCGTAGCCGCCGTGGATCTGTACGGCATCGTTCACCACGTGCCCCATCACCTCGGAGCAGTAGAGCTTGGCCATGGCGGCCTCTTTGGCAAAGGGGCGCCCGTTCTCGCGCAGCCAGGCGGCCTTGTAGAGGAGGTTCCGGGCCGCCTCGATCTGGGTCGCCATGTCGGCGAGCTTGAAGGCGACCGTCTGGAACCGGCAGATGGGCTGGCCGAACTGCTCGCGCTCCTGGGAGTAACGCACGGCCTTCTCGTATGCGCCCTGTGCCCCCCCGAGCCCCATGGCGGCGATGCTCAGCCGCCCGCCGTCCAGCGTCGAAAGCATCTGGTGGAATCCGTCGCCCCGCTTGCCGAGCAGGTTCTCCTCGGGGACCCGGCAGTCCTCGAAATAGAGCTCTCCCGTGTCCGAGGCCCTCCACATCATCTTCTTGTGCATGGATACGGGCCGGTACCCCGGCGTGCCGTTGGGCACAAGGATGCAGCTCATCTCCTTCTTGCCGTCGGGGCGGCTCCCGGTTATGGCCTGGACGATCGCCACGCCGGCCAGTGGATTCGTGGAGTTCGTGATGAAGATCTTACTCCCATTGATCACCCACGATCCATCCTCGAGGGTCGCCGTGGTCTTCGAGGCGCCCGCGTCGCTCCCGGCGTTCGGCTCGGTGAGGCCGAAGGAGGAGAGCTTCTCGCCCGTGCAGAGCGAAGGGAGCCATTCGCGCTTCTGCTCCTCGCTTCCGAAGTAGTAGATGGGCCCGATCCCGAGGGAATTTCCCGCCGCCACCGTGGCTGCGTGGCTACCGTCCACGCGGGCGATCTCCTCCACAGCAATGATGTAGGAGACGTACCCGATGTTGGAGCCCCCGTACTCCTCAGAGACGAACATGCCAAAGAGTCCCATTTCGCCCATCTTCTTCGTGATCTCCACGGAGAATCGCTCTTCCCGGTCCAGCTCCTCGGCCTCCGGGGCGATTACGCTTTCGGCAAACTCACGTACGGAATTTCTCAGGATCCTTTGTTCTTCGGTCAGGTCAAAGCTAAGCATGGCATCTCTCCCGTCTGATATGTAAGAATTATTTCATCATAAAATCTAGACTTTCTACGAATCGCTCTGATTTTGTCAAGCATAGGACATGAACGATATCATTTGGGCACGTCTTCTGAAAGGTCCTGTTCCGGGCCGAACCCACAAAAAAAAACGAACGGGCTCCCGTGGGAGCCCGCTCTTCATTGTGTCATGTTGAGTTTATAGCACGCCGGTCGATCCACCCCTAGCCGCCGGGCCCCCAGAACTCCACCCACCCGAAGTCAAAGGCTGTGACGCCGATCTCCATCGCATAGAAGTAGGTGATCAGCGCCATGGGGCCGGTGGGAAACATGGGGATCCAGGCCCACTCCTCGGTGAGGAAGGGAATGGCGGGGAGCGGATTCGACCAGAGGGGGACCACCTGGACGGCCGGGACCGTCACGATCAGGTTCGTCACCCACTGGACCGGCATGGGCGTGCTCATGGCAAAGCCCATGTTCAGGCCCCCCTCTACGTACGTGGCATCCGTGATCTCCAGCTGAGTCCGGATGCAGCCGTCGTCCTCCATGTCGGTGAGGCCGTCACAGTCGTTGTCCTTGCCGTCCTCGCAGACGCCCCACGAGTAGTGCTCCGTCCACCTCGGACTGACCGTGATATCGAGGTCGTCGCAGTCGCAGACCTGGCCGACCCAGTCACCGTCTTCGTCGATCTGGAAGGGATTGTAGTCATCCGGGCAGTTGTCGATCTCGTCCAGGACGCCGTCGCAATCCTTGTCGCGGAAGGCGAGTGACACTTCGGTGGCGAAGGCGGTGTGGACCAGATTCAGAGATCCGGTAAAGGTGATCGCGAAATCCACGGACTCGTACGGCTCGAAATGCTGCTGATAAAAGAGATAGGGATAGGGAAGCCCGCCGTGGCCGGTAAGGGTCACGGCCTGGTACGGATCCATTGCGTCATCCTCGTTGACGCACATAAGCCATATGTGGCTACACTGAGGGTATAGGGTATGGTACGCGTCAAGCCAGCAATCCCCCCCAGGATCCGGGCAGTTCGGCACCGTGCTGGGGCAGCCGAGGTCCGCGATGTAGCGCTCGAGCTCGCCGCACGCCTTCAGCAGCACGTACTCATGGCAGTAGCCGCTCGTGTTGGTGAGCCGAAACGTGGCACTCACTATATCGACCAAGTCGTCCCCGTCCGTATCGGATCCACTCGCCGACAGCCAGGCCAGTTCGAAATTCCAGGTATCGCGGGTGGTCCCGAAGGACGTGAACTCGACCGGCTCGGCCGTCGCGCCGGCCTGGGCAAGGGCTGTATCCGAATAAGAGAGGACTGCGAAGGCGATCACACAGACGAAGACGATCCAAGTGGCGGCAAATGTTTTCATTTTCATTTCCTCCTCTTTTCCCCTCTTTGGTGTGTCCGACTATTTTACTTAAAAAACCCCTCCAGGTCAAGATTTTTTTCTGTCTTCCGATAGCACCGCGACTAATCCGGCTCCCGTCCATGTTTCCTGCCGGCAAAAAACCTGCTATAAAGATATGTACTCCTTCCGAGTCAAAGAAAGGATCAACCCGGAATGGACACCCCACAGCCCCACCTGCTGCGTGCATTTCCCGCTCTCTCCGGCCGCCTCCCGTGGGTGAAGCTCGCCGACCGCCCGTCCAGAGTGCACCCCCTCTCCTCCCTGGGCCGGAAGGTGGGGCTCACCAATCTTTGGATCAAACGCGATGACCAGAACTCACCCATCTACTCCGGCAACAAGGTCCGGAAGTACGAGTACATCTTCGCCGACCTCCTGCGACGGGATCGCAAGGTCATCTATACTGCGGGCGGGATCGGGTCCAACCACGCCGTGGCCACCGCACTGTTCGCCAGGCATTTCGGCCTCCGCTCGGCTCTTCTCTCGATCGACCAGCCCGTGCTCAGCTATGTGCGCGAGAATATCCTGCTCGCTTCAGCCCTGGACATGGATATCCACCTCTACCGCAGCAAAGTTGCGGCCGTGGCCTTCGGACTGGCCCGCTACCTCGCCCGGATAGCGAAATCCCGTGGAGATCGACCCTGCTTCGTCTACTTTGGGGGGTCCTCCCCCACCGGGACCATCGCCTTCATCGACGCCGTCCTGGAGTTGAAGGAGCAGATAGATGCGGGCGAGGCGCCAGTCCCGGCACACATCTTCGTCGCCACCGGCTCCTGCGGCACTATGGCGGGAATCGAGGCGGGCCTTCGAATCGCAGGGCTACCTACAAAGGCCGTCGGGGTCCGGGTCGTCGATAAAATCGTCACGAACCGCACCATGGTGAGCTTCCTCGCCAACCGGGCGATCTCTCACCTGAGGCGCATCGATCCCTCGGTGCCGGCCGTGAAGGTGCGCGCACGGGAGATCACCCTGCTCGACGGATTCTTCGGCGGGGCCTACGGCCGGCCGACATCGGAAGGGAAGCAGGCGATCCGGCTCCTCGCCGAGCACGAGGGGATCTCCCTCGATCCGACCTACACGGGCAAAGCCGTTGCCGGGATGCTTGATTTCCTCCGGCGCAGCGAGGCGGTCGACAGACCATCCCTTTTCTGGCATACTCGGAACGGAGTCGACATGTCAGGTCACCTCCGCTCCGGACCGAGGCCCGAGGAGCTGCCGGCCCGGCTGCAGCGCTACTTCGTGGAGCCTCTCTTCGATCCGGACCTCTGAAGGCCGGGCTCTAAAAACCAGACTCATCCGTCGACGCGGGAACGCCCGTACCGGCGGCGAGGGTCACATTCATTTGGAAAGGACAGCTGTCAATGTCAGAACAGAACCATAAGAGATCACAGGATATCCTGGCCGTCCTCGTCGGGGGCGGGCCGGCCCCCGGCATCAACGGCGTGATCAGCGCCGTCACCATCGAGGCGAACAATCAGGGCAAGGAGGTCAAAGGGATACTCGACGGCTACAAATGGCTCGCCAAAGGTGACAGCTCCCACACAGTGCCTCTCACGATCGAGGATGTCTCCAGGATCCACTCAGACGGAGGCTCGATTATCCGCACATCCCGACACAACCCACTCAAGGTGTCGGGTGAGATAGCCACTGTGGTCAAAACCCTGCTAGAGCTCGACGTAAAGTACCTGGTCACGATCGGTGGGGACGACACAGCCTATGCGGCGAGCCGGATCGAACGCGAGGCTTTTGGGAGGATCAAGGTGGCCCATGTGCCCAAGACGATCGACAACGATCTGCCCCTTCCCGCCTATGTATCCACCTTCGGCTTTCAGACCGCCCGGCACGTGGGAGTGGAGCTGGCCCAATCCCTCATGGAGGACGCAAAGACCACCAACAGGTGGTACGTCCTGGTCTCCATGGGACGGAAGTCGGGGCACCTGGCCCTCGGTATCGCCACGGCGGCCGGGGCCACTCTGGCGGTCATCGCCGAGGAGTTCCACAAATCGGTGATCCCCATTCACGAAGTTTGCGATGTCCTCGAGGGGGCGATCATCAAGCGCCTGGCCATGGGCCGCCAGTACGGCGTGGCCGTCCTGGCAGAAGGGCTCATCGAACATTTCTCCTCCGAAGAGCTCGGTGAGCTCGACGACGTTGAACTGGACGACTACGGCAACCCGCGGCTCTCCGAGATCCAGCTCGGCAGGCTCATCAAGAACAAGGTGAAGGATAGCCTTGCTTCCCGTGACGTCTCGATGAGGCTCGTGGCAAAGGATATCGGCTACGAGCTTCGCTGCGCCCAGCCGATCCCCTTCGACATCGACTACACGCGCAACCTGGGCTACGGGGCGATCAAGTTCCTCATGGGGGGAAACTCCGGGGCGATCGTGAGCATCCAGGCGGGCAGGCTCGTGCCGATCTACTTCGACGAGATCATCGATCCGATCACCGGCAAGACCCGCGTGCGCATGGTCGACATCAACACCGAATCGTACGAAGTGGCCCGCAAGTACATGATCCGCCTGGAAGAGGAGGACTTCCAGAATCCCGCCAAGGTAAAGAGCCTCGCCGAGGCGGCACACATGACCGAGGAGGCTTTCGTCGAACGGTTCGGTTACATGGCGAAGCGGTAGGGGGAGTCGAGAGTCAAGAGAATAGAGGGTCCGATTCCGTCCGGATCGCAGACAGAAACGAAAAGAGAATATCGAACAGCAGAACAAGGAACCGCAGAATTTCGAAGGGAATAAGTCCCTTTTCCGCTCCAACCTTCTGCGGTTCGACATTCCTTGTTCGATATTCAATATTCTCTTTTTTAATTGCGTATCTACCGCGTCAGGGCCTGTACTCCTCGATCCGGACCGGGGGGGGGGGGGGGGGGGGGGGGGGGGGGGGGGGGGGGGGGGGGGGGG
>CAZFWM010000362.1:0-7369 GCA_964522545.1 uncultured Thermodesulfobacteriota bacterium | reverse complement strand
GCCATGCCGCGAATTTAGCACAACTCGGTGGTACAGTAAAGTGGATAGCCCTTTTACTTAATTTATATACCCGGATATTTGATAATAGGCGCGAAAGCGAAAAAGAATTATCTTCATCAAATACAAGGGAAAACTCATAATCATTTGCCCCCATCATCGTAATGACCATGTCCGGCCTGTGTTTGTCCAGATTTTCATTCAATCGAGCCAAAATCAAAGTAGTATTGGTACCACCAACTCCTTTATTATATATTTCATATTTGCACTGTTGACTCCTCTGGTTCAATATTTTCTCGAGCTGCGATGGCCATGTATAGACTTCACCTCCCCGTGTAATGGAGTCTTTTGTAGTAGATTCGCCCAGCGCTAAAATACGATAAACATTTTCCGACTCCGTTGTTTCAACCCCGATCCGGCTCTCGTCGCGCTCATTCCTTAAGGAATAAACAAAGCCGCCTGTTCTCATCAACAATTCAAGAAGAACAATCCCGATGAGCAGGCCAAGGAATCCCTTGGCGAATCCCCGTCGGGAAAGGATTCGAGGCTTTCTTTTCTGAGTTCTGGATTTATTCAATGGAGTTCTCATTCTCCAAAAAATATCAGAATTCAGAAAGCCAAGCAAGAAAAAGCTGAAAATCCTTAGAAAAGGGACCGGGAGAGAGAGCTCGCCAGTGCGCTTGTCTTCCTGGACGATGGAGATGTAACGTCCCTCGTTGATGATTTACTCCAACCTCGCCGTTTTGGTAAGATGATCGCATGGTAAATATCGGAAAACAGATCGCATAAACGCAACCAATTAATTTCAAATATAAATCGTTGTTCTTACTATATTGGCATTTTTAAGCGCCCAAGGGCCCATGAAGAATCAAGAGCCGACAGCCCTGCTCATCAATCCCTGGATACGCGATTTCAAGTGCTATGACGAATGGATGGAGCCGCTGGGCCTGCTCTGGATCGCACGCTTCCTGGAAGACGCGGGTGTGCGGGTTCATTTCGTCGACTGTCTCGACCGGTTTCCCGACCGCGACATCTTGAAACCTGGGAAAAGCAAGAAATTCGCTAGTGGGGAATACTCCAGAATCGAGCTCGACAAGCCGCCCATCTACCATACGATCCCACGGAAATACAAACAGTACGGGATATCGGAACAGCTGTTCCTCGAGAGACTGAGGAGGGTGCCCGAGGCCGACGTTATTCTTGTCGGCTCAGGGATGACTTACTGGTGCGACGGCCTCAGGAGGACCCTCGAGCTGACGCGACGTCTCTTCCCAAAGTCCTGCATCGTCCTCGGCGGGATCTATGCGAGCCTCTGTGAGGACCACGCCCGCCACCTGCCCGAGGTCGACCAGGTCCTGACCGGCCGTTTCTGCACGGATCATTTACAGGCTATTCTCCAGATCCTGGGTATCGGTTCATCTTCTCGGGTTCCCCCTCCATCCGGATGGCCTCAACCCGATTACTCCCTGCTGAATCCAAAGCTGGGCCACCGTGCCATTGTCTCGGGCTTCGGGTGCCCTTTCAACTGTACATACTGTGCATCCCGTTTTCTCGAGCCGCATTTTCATCGACGGCCGCCCGAGGCGATGGTGGAGCAGATAACCCAAAGCTATGCCCGAGGGATTCGCGACTTCGCTTTCTACGATGACGCCCTGCTCTTCAAGTATCAGGATCACATGGCGATCATTATGGACCAACTCCGGGCAAGGGAGATCAAAGCTCGTTTCCACACTCCCAACGGCCTGCACGCGCGCTGGATAACCCGGGATGTGGCCTGCGACATGTTCCGAGGCGGTTTTCAAAGCCTCCGGTTCGGTTTCGAGTCAGACACGCCTGAAGTACAAAAATCCTCGGGAGCAAAAGTGACCCGTGCCGAAATGGAGGAATGCCTTATAAATCTCTGCGAGGCGGGCTTTCGAAAAGAGCAGATCGGTGTCTATCTATTGGTGGGGCTGAAGGTCGAACCCTGGCAGGAAACCGTGCGGCGCGCCCAGTGGGTCCAGGAGCGCAACGCCATGGCCCTACCCAACTTCCTCTCCCCGGTTCCCCACACCCGGGACTATGCTGTGTTGGCTGAAAAATATCCTATCCTGGAGGAAGACCCCAGAAGCCACAACGACCTTTTTTTCGCACTCTATTCGGGCACCGTGAACTTTGAAGAGTTCAATGCGCTCAAGCAAAGAGTGAGAGACGGAAATCGCTCATAACCTAGATCGAGAATACCACCCTGCCCCGCCGCTCTTCACCAACCCTGTTTTTATTACCCCAAGTACAACATTTTGGTACGTTTATTGCTAAATTAAACAGTAGGGAATTGTCTCATATGCGCAAAATTCACTGTATATACAGGGGAGAATGAGAAATGAAGACAAAGATGGGCATTAGCCTCTTTCTTTTTTGCACGGGCCTCTGTTTTTTCCTGACCGCGGCCCATGCCGAGGTCCCGGGCCTGATCATTCACCAGGGCTACCTGACCGATCCGGACGGCGTGCCGATCAATGGCGAGGTGGAGCTCTGGTTCAAGATCTACGATCAGGAGGTCGACGGGAACGATGTCTGGTCGGAGGAGCCGCGTTCGTACACCGTAACCGGGGGTGTCTTCCAGGCCGTTCTCGGCCAGATCACGCCCCTCACACCGGCTCATCTCACCGGACCCCGATGGCTGGAGGTCAAAGTGAACGGCGAGCACCTGGAGCCCAGGGAGCGTATTGTGAGCTGCTTCTTCGCCATCGAGGCCGGGGATGCGGACACAGTGGACGGAGCGCATGCCGCCGCTCTGGAGGAGTCGGCCGAGATCGACGCCGACCTTACGTCCCACACAGCCTTAGCGGGGGCACACCACAGCAAGACCACGAGCTTCCTCGAGCTCACCGACTCCGCCATGGACGTCCAGATCCCGGACGACATCACGATCAACTATGCTGCAGCGGCCGGCAATGCTGACACGGTGGATGGGTATCATTATGCCGCCTTCGAGGAGACGGCCGAGATCGACGCCGACATCGCGTCTCACACGGCCATCGCGGCTGCCCACCACACCAAGACGACGAGCTTCTCTGAGCTCACCGACACGGCCACGGACGCGCAGATCCCAAATACAATCACCATCAACTATGCAGCCATGGCAGGGGATGCGGACACGGTGGACGGCGCTCACGCCGCCGCCCTCGAAGAGTCGACGGAGATACTCGCTCAAATCGCCGCTCATTCCGACATACCGGACGCGCACCACATCAAGACCACGAGCTTTTCTGAGCTCACCGACACCGCCACGGACGCCCAAATTCCCAATGACATCACGATTAACTATGCCGCCACGGCCGGGGATTCGGACAGGGTGGACGGCCAGCACGCCTCCGCTTTTGCCCCTGTCGTCCATGACCATGACGACAGGTACTACCTCAAGTCCTATATCGACGCCCTGGAGGCGAGAATCGATGCCCTGGAAGGCCTCCTTTTCAACGTGACCCGGGATGGCGACGACATCTACTTCAACGGCATCAATGTGTACATCACAAACAACACCGGCTCCACGGAGGGCCCGGTCAACGGGCTCGGGAACCTCATCGTTGGCTACAACGAGACTCGGGGGTACGGCGACGACCGCTCAGGCTCTCATAACCTGGTAGTGGGCAGGCATCACAATTATTCCTCCTATGGGGGACGGGTGGGGGGATACAAGAATGAAGTATCCGCCCCCTATGCCTCGGTGAACGGAGGGCAGTACAACGTGGCCAGCGGCAATCGGGCGAGCATCGGCGGGGGACACTTCAACACTTCGAGCGGCTTCGGCGCTTCCGTCTCCGGCGGCGCCAACAACCTGGCCTCGGGCGACTACGCCAAAGTAAGCGGCGGGCAGAACAACATAGCCAGCGGAGACTGGTCGTTCATAGGCGGCGGCGGCGACTCGAATGAAACGTACGGCAACAATGCAGTCGGAGATTATTCGGCCGTCCTGGGAGGCATCGACAACATAGCCGGAGACCCGGGACTGTCGGATCACGACATCGGCGTTGGATCGACCGTGTGCGGAGGGGACACGAATACGGCCAGCGGCGAAGCCTCCAGCGTGAGCGGCGGCAAGGACAACGAGGCCAACGACCGGTACACCAGCGTCAGTGGGGGCTATATGAATACGGCGACTAATTATTATGCCAGCGTGAGCGGAGGCAGCTTCAATACGGCCAGCGGATCTCAGGGCAGTGTGAGCGGGGGTCGGGACAACGAAGCGAGCGGCACCTACGCCAGTGTCAACGGGGGCCGGCACAACGTGGCGAGCGGGGACTGGTCCTTCGTCGGGGGCGGAGGCGGTGGCTCTTCAGACGGGAACGAAGCCTTCGGGCTCTACACGGCCATCCTGGGGGGCGAGGCAAATATCGCGGGAGATCCGGACCTGATAAGCGAAATCCTCATTCAGAAGGCCACCGTCTGCGGCGGATCCGACAATACCACGCCTGTGGAGCTATCCACGGCCGTGGGAGACGCGGGGATCGTGTACGTGGATACGACCGTGGTGCACTGAACTGGAAATATGCCGGGTTGTCATTTCGCTCACTGCTCTCTGTCATTTCGACCGCAGGGAGAAATCTTATCTTTTCATAGTGCACCATCGGAAAGATTTCTCGCTTCGCTCGAAATGACAAGTTGGCATGACTTTTATTATTTTATGAGTATAGCCTATTCGATTCATTTTGCCTTGAATATGGAAAACGTGCCCAGTGCCTTTGCGATGAGCCGTTCTTTGTTCTTGATCTCCGATTCGAGAACGGCGACCTTCCTTCCTTTGTGGACGATCTTTGTGTCGCACGTGAGGAGGCCGGAGGTCACCGATGCGAAGTAATTGATCTTGATCTCGATGGTGGCGCCCAGCTCCCCTTCGTCCAGACGCGAATAGAGAGCCCCTCCCATGCCGGTGTCGGCCATGGAATAAACCACTCCACCGTGAAGAACCCGGTTGGGATTGAATAGTCTTTCATCCACCTCCAGACTACATCGACTGTACCCGTCTTTGCACTCCTGAAAATCGAGGCCGATCAATTCACAGAACGGATTGAAATCCTTGGAATGAAGGGGGACTGTTTTTGCCATGGGGGCTCCTTTTCTGGTATTCTGTCTATCTTGGATCTTCCCATACTTTACTCAAGCATATCTTTTCACTCAACAGGGGGGAAAGGGGATCGCTCATGAGCACTTCATCGCTGATGAAAACAGCAATCCGACTCATCGGGCCGCTGGCATTCACTCTGGTATGCGGCGGGTGCAATCCCATCACCATCGGCATCTGGGACATCGCAGGGACCGACGCACAACTCGGCCCCTTCTCGGGCACACTCGAAATACGGCCGGGCGATCAGGGCCGGCTCGAGGTCACCCGGGTGGTGCGGCTTCACGATCTCACGCACGAGGACGGCCGTGACGTCGAGACGGCCTGGACGGGCCTCGTGGAACAGGGGCAGGAGGATCCCTGGCTCTTCAGCTTTTCGCTGGCCCGGGCCGACTTCATCCCCCAAGTGGACGGTCTCATCCGCACCGAGGCGGACCGGGCCCCCCTCGTGGTCACGACCGTTGTCACACCATCGGGCGCAAATGACCTCGACCTGACCTACGCAGCCGACGGCGCCCCGGAGATGAGCATCGAGGAGACCGGGACCTATGTGGGGCCCCCGGGCGCCGAGGCGCTGTTCCGGCCCGATCGGGAGGTGCGGGCCACCCACCCCACGCCCGGCCCTCTCCTGAAAGGACTACTTTTCGATCTCTTCGGGACCTTTCACGCACTGGAGGCGGTTCAGCCCTATGTGGACGATCCGGCATTCCAAGAAGCGGTCCACTACCAGGTCGTGGAGCGGACCGACTTCGACTACTACCGGGCCCACCCCGACCGTCTGCGCGTGGTGAACAAGGTGGTCGACGCCATCAGCCTCGCCGAGACCGAAATCCGCGCGAACGCCTTCCGCACGAGCTATGCCGACAAGGCGACCCACTTTCAGCAGATCATGGACTCAGGCCTCGTGGGACCCCACGGGATGGTCCTCGACAGGCTTCCCCCCGGCGGCGAGGAGTGTCCCGACGGCGACTCCAACCTCTGGACCGGCGTCTATGCCCACACCCAGGCACTCCGGTACAAGGCGACCGGCGAGACCGAGGCCCTGGAGAACCTGCGCCTGAGCCTCTCGGGGATTCTCACGACCATGGACATCACCGAAGACCCCTTGACCTTTGCCCGGACCCTCCGGATGGCCGGACCGCCCATCTCGGGGAGCTGGCGACGCGGCACGGGTGAATTCGAGCACCTCGACTGGCAGGCCGGAGGCAACAACGACATGAGCAAGGGACTGCTCCTGGGAATGATCGCCGGCTGGGATGCGCTCCCCGAGGGGGACCCCCTTCGCGACGAGATCCCCGGGCACGCCATGGAGATGCTGGAGTTGTGCGAATTCCTCGAGGAGCGCCCGCCCGAGTGCGGCTCCGGTGACCCGATCCTCGGCTTCGCGAGCGTCAACCCGGGCGTGGCCAAGCTGCTGGCGGGGATCACGAACGAGGACGAGGGCCTCATCGAGTGCGGCCTCGCCTGGCTTCGCGATCCGCTCCTGATGCTCTACGCCGACATCGGCGGCGGGCCCTTCTACGTCTACGGGATCAGCGACTGGAGCGGCAACCACCTCACCCTGGCGACGAACACCGTCATCGAGTGGGTCCTGGCCCGCAGCGGAGACCCCGAGCTCGAGGCCAAGTGGATCAACGCCGCGGGCCAGGCGTGGAGGGTGATGCGGCCGCTGGACCACCCGCTCCACGCGGCCAAGGCGGCGGCCCTCGGGGCCCTGGCGGATCCGGACGAGCAACTCGAGGCCGAGCAGGAGGCCCTCTGGGGGCTGCGATCCTTCCCCATGCCGAAGCACCCCTACCCGGTGGACCACCGAATCCGCGAGGGATTCGTGATGAGCCCTTTCCCGTCCCTGCCGTGGAAGCTCGACTGGGAGACCAACCCCGGACGCCAGCAGTCGCTCACGGGCCACGGTATGGTGGAGGATGTGGTGGACGGATACCGGTGGAACGGCGGGCCCTTCGGAATCGCCTCGGGCGGCATCGGAGAGAACCAGATGCCGGGCGTGGACTACCTCTTCCTCTACTGGATCGCCCGCGACGGAGG
Source organism: uncultured Thermodesulfobacteriota bacterium (assembly GCA_964522545.1). GTDB lineage: Bacteria > Desulfobacterota > DSWW01 > CAZFWM01 > CAZFWM01 > CAZFWM01. The sequence goes on along the minus strand of CAZFWM010000362.1, from coordinate 225 downwards.
CCTCATTACGGCGATGGATTAGGTGAACTTCTCCCGGCTTCGCCGGGGACTTATTCTCGGCCAACTCCCCGTCGTTCCCGCGGAAGCGGGAACCCATAGTTTTACTCATTTGCTGGATCCCCGCTTTCGCGGGGATGACGGTGCGATGGGTCAATTGGATTTCCTATCGAATGAACTTATCCCGGCTTCGCCGGGGACTTTTTTTATTTTTCAGAGCTAACTTGC
>CAZFWM010000361.1:0-7436 GCA_964522545.1 uncultured Thermodesulfobacteriota bacterium | reverse complement strand
GTGGCGGCCTGGCTCGGATACTTCTATTACGGGAGGGAGACCGAAGCGGGTGAGCCGATCATCTACGTCGGCAAGGCCGCCTTCGGCATCATCTGGTTTCTCTGCAACGCCCTCAACGGCCCCACCGACCCGATCGTCGGCTATCTGAGCGACAACATGCGATCGAGGTGGGGACGGAGAAAGCCTTGGGTCGTCCTGGGCGCGCCTTTTCTCGCGCTCTCTTTCTTCTTCCTGTGGACGCCCGCCACCGACGTCCCGTCCGTCGCCAATAACGTGATCCTCTTTCTTTCGCTCTTCGGGTTCTGGCTCTTCTTCACGGTCGTGGTGGCGCCCTACCTGTCACTTCTCCCGGAGATCACCCCCTATGACAACGAGCGGGTTCGCATCTCCGCCTTCATGGGCGGCTTCGAGGTTCTCGGGACGATCACGGGCAATCTGCTCCCCCCTCTCTTCGCTGCATTCTTTGCCGGCGGGCTGCTCTTCCTCACCAGCGGCTTTCAGGCCATGGCGTTCTGCGCCGGCGTGACCCTCGTGCTCGCCTTCACCCTCTCCGTCGCCTTCGTAAAAGAGACCTACACCCCTCCGTCACAAACAGTCTCAGGAGGGGCCCATCCCGTCGTCCGTGCCATGAAGGAGTTCGGATCGACCTTCAGAAACATGGCTTTCCGTCCTTATGTGGTCGGTGTCGGCTTCTACAGGATGGCTATAGCGACGGTCGTCTTCATCGCCCCCTTCATTGCGACGAAGATCATAGGCTCCTACCAGGCCGGCGAGGCGGATGTCGCCGTTCTCGGCGCCCTGGGAGCGATGCGCGAGGCCGGCCCGAACTGGGAGCTGGGCGCCGGGTACCTCATGATGCTGGTCATGGTCGGCGCGGCCCTCTTCTTTCCCCTTGTCTCCTGGCTGGCCGGAAAGCTCGGGAAGCGAATTCTTTTCATCACGGCCCTCATCTGGCTCGGTGCGATCATGGTCATGATGGGCACCATAGGAACGTGGCCCTTCTTTACACCGCTCTTCCAGGCCGTTGCGCTCTTCCTGTTCGCGGCCTTCCCCGTGGCCATCGCGCTCGTCGTCATCCGCCCCATGTTGGCCGACATCATCGACGCGGACGAGAAGCTGACGGGCCTGAGGCGGGAGGGGGTTTACAACGGCATGGAAGGATTGATCATGAAGGTGGCGGCAGGCCTGGGCCCGCTCATCGCAGGGCTGGTCTTCTCCGCCTTCGGGAGCTCCACGGGCGAGAACCTCGGCGTCCGCATCTGCGGACCCATCGCCGGGCTCTGCCTCATCGCCTCCGCAGCGGCGTTCATGAGGTACCCCATCAAAAAGTGAGTCCCATTCCTCGATCGAGGCGCGCCTCGGGATTATTCCAACAAAGGCACATAAAGCGACATAGGATTTAGTGCAGCCCTTCAGAAATAAAATGGATTCTTCTGTTTGTGTGCCCCCCAATATTACTGGACGGAGATACCCAGAAATCGAAAGGGACCTTATTTCTCAGAGAACCAAGGAAGTGTTGCGGGCCAGGAAGGCGGCGGGGATGAGGCTGGGAAGGCCCAAAGGACCGGGTAAGAGCAAACTGGACAAGCACAGGCCGAAAATCGAGGCACTTCTTGCCAATGGCTCAACTCATAAGTTCATCGCGAATCGGTATGAGAACATAGCCGGCCAGAGGCCGGCGCTACGGCAGGCACCTATGCGACTTCTCTTTCCTCGATTCGGCATTCACGAAAAAGTAGGGGCACGGCATGCCGTGCCCCTGCAGATGCGAATTAAGTGCGTCGTCAGTTGAAATCCACGAACCCGCCCTGGCCGTTGCCGAGGAAGATAGTGATGGAGTCTATATCGTTTCCTATGGCCACGTCGGCGTGGCCATCCTCGTTGAAATCAGCCGAGGCGGCACATAAGGGCGATGCAGCGGCCATATAGTCGGCATGGTGGGCAAAGCCGCCCAGACCGTCTCCGAGGCTGAGAAAAAGGTGGTGCGTGTACCAGTCCACGCCGGCCACGTCAGGCAGGCCGTCCTCGTTGAAGTCGTTCACTGCCAACCACGTGCCCGCACCAAAGTATAGACCAGGTTCAGCAAACGTCCCGTCCCCGTTTCCTTTGAGGACCTGGAAATATAGATCGTAATCGGGGTCGTCTATACCGATGAGGAGAAGATCAAGATGGCCATCCTGGTCTATGTCTTCTGTTAAAACCAAACCCCCATCCGCTGAATAAAAGGTGGGCTCGGTAAATTCCCCTTGTCCGTATCCATAAAGTATCGAGACGTCATTGATATAATCAGGGTAGAATGGATTGTGTGCCACAGCAATATCGGTATGGCCATCTCCATTGAAATCCCCACAGGAAAGAGTCATAGGTTGCTCTCCCGCATCATATTCCATCCGGCCTGGAAAACCACCTGTTCCATCCCCTGTAAATATAGTGACAACCCCCAGCAACCCCATGGGTACCGCCAGGTCAAGAATCCCATCTTCATTGAAGTCAGCGGCATCGATGCATTTGCCCACTTGATATACTGGTCCCAGTTCGTAATCTTGGGGCTCCCCGAATCCCCCCTGGCCGTCGCCTAAAAGGATGGTCAGGGAATAGTTTCGGACAACAGCCAGATCGAGGTGGCCATCGAGGTCCCAGTCGCCGGCCACCAGGCCAAAGCATTCCGGGCCGTCAAGAAAGACGGCCGGTTCGCTAAAACTCCCCTCCCCATCACCGAAATACAGGCTCACATGCTCGTCCTGGGCCGCGGTAAGGTCAATGTGGCCATCCTCGTTGAAGTCACCGGTCACGATCTCCTCTACCTCACCAGGGCCTTCGTACTCCTCCACATGGCCGAAGGCGCCGCTGCCGTCCCCGATGAGCAGGGCCACACAATCGGACTGGTGATTGGCACTTACCAAATCTTGAATGCCGTCGCCGTCGAAATCCCCTTGGGCAATGTCTTCGATGCAGCAGTTCCCTATAAAGTCCCAGGCGAGAAAGGTCCCGTCTCCATAACCAAGCAGGATCTGGACGCTATGGTGGCTGAACTCGGCGGCCACGGCCAAATCCATAATCCCATCGCCGTTATAATCGCCGGCCGACACGTCGCCTGCACCATCACCGTCGATTGGATGGGGCAGGTGCTCGCCGAATCCCCCAAGTCCGTCGTTCAGGAGTATGCTCACATAGCTCGAATTACCATTAGCTACGGCCAGGTCCAGGGCCCCGTCGCCGTTGAAGTCTACCGAGATGATATCACATGGAACATCCCCGACATCATACTCCACATCCTCAGAGAACCCTCCCTGACCGTCTCCGAAGACGATGCTCACCGTATCGGGCAGTCCCCAATATTCGCCGGAGTTCGTGATGGCCGCGTCCATATGGCCGTCACCGTTGTAATCTCCTGTTGTTACCCCACGAGGCTGGTAGCCCACATAGAACTCGATGGGATCTCCAAACATCCCCTCTCCGTCGCCAAAGTATACACCAACCCTCTTTGAGCTTTCCACTCCAAAGGTAACGATAAGGTCAAGAAAGCCGTCTTCATCGAAATCGGCGGACGCCATAGCCGCCAGAAGCCAGGGAGAAGGGGAAGGAATAGGATCTCCAAAAGTACCTTCTCCGTCGCCGAAGAGGACATAGAATTCCTCCTCATATCCCCCACTTGCTAAATCGAGATGACCATCGTTGTCGAAGTCGGCTGCGATCACTCCCCTGCCGTCGTCATCAAGATAATAGTCAGTTACAGAAGATAGCAAACCTTCTCCTTCGTTTAGGAGAACAGAGACCTGCCAGGGCCCTGACAGCGCTATGTCAGGCCGGCCGTCTTCATTGAAGTCCCCCACGTCAATGCCTCTTGGCCAGTATCCATGTCCTAGGTCATAAGCCCGCACTACGGGAACCACATCAAGGGGAGGACGAGTGACGATGAAGGGGAGGCGGTTGCTCACGATCTCCTTGTAGCGAATCAAGACCTGCCCGGTCTGCGCCCCCGGGGGTACGGCCACCTCGATTCGGGTCTCGCTCCAGGAAAGGACCCGGCCGGCCGGGTCCCCGCTGAACAGAACCTGGGTGAGCCCCTGCCTCGGGCCGAAGCCACTCCCCTCAATCACCACAACTTGCCCCTCCCAGCCCACCGGGGGGACGATCGATGTGAGAATAGGGTCTGTGATGCACCCAGTCATGAATGCAAGGAGGACAATGGAGGTGAAGGAAATCTGATATCGCATAGTTACACCTCTCCTATAATCAGCGGCCTGGAATCCTCTTGGCCTGCTCCGCTACAAATGCCGTGCTGCCGATCTCCCGGAAGAAGACCAGCTCTGGATTCGCAGTTCCTGAATCAGCGTCCGGGAACCAGCCGCCCCGGCCGTCCATGAGGTTGTCGGACCGGTCGTGTGGGAGCTCCAATGGCCTTTTATATCTATCTCCACCCAGAAAAGAATCATCCACAAACTGATCGCGGAAGTCATCCGCAATATAGTCTGTCCGATAGGCCATCAACGTGTAGGTCAGGGGTGTCCAATTGTCCGAAGCATCCGGCTTCCAGTAAGGGATGAACTCCGCGCTCCATATATATTCCCCGTTTACATCAAAATGTTGTGTGATGTTCCAGATCGTGGCGTCACCACCTTCGTAGACAGGGCTCCAGTGCTTGAAATCCATGGAAACAACGATGATGTCCCAATCCGAAGGGTCGCCCGGTCCTATGTGCCTCTCGAATGCGATCAGTCCCCCCTGTGGGGAGATCTTGGGATCGTAGTCGCCGTATTCGGGGGACCCTGTCGGCGGTATGGCTGAACAGTCGTGGACATAATAGTGTGCATGATCAGGGTCTCCTGAATTGTAGAAGCATGGGTCGGTCAGTTGTTTGACGCTTCCTGGCATTATTGAAAAATCCAGTGAATTGAGTTCCATCGACCAAAGCTCGTTGATATAAATCGCATTTTCTTTTGGCATTCGCCTTGTGTAAACGACTTTGTATAAAGGAGGATCATAATACCAGTGAGGGTCTCCATCCAGGATTGCCGGACTGTCCCCAGGCCCGGGAACCTCTTTGTCGAAGTTTTTACCACAATAATCCGGGTTACCTATATGCTCTTGATCACAGTAGTTTTCATCGTCCATCAAGGTCGGTTTTCTTTCGCAAGTATCCTCATCAATATTCCATCTAATCACATATAGGTCTGTATCGGCACCCATAGTTCCTTCAGTTCCCGTATCCTTCCCGGACATGATGAGAAAGTTGTAATAGTGATAGATTCCAACAGTCTCTAGCGGGGACCAGTTGGGGTAGGCATCCGTGTTCGAAAATTCGGTGCCCATATTGTCGCTGGTGATGTTGGTCCATCCTACCGATTCGATTCCCGATACAGGATCTTGACCATCTTCCTCGCAAAGATGATTATTACAATAGAGTGGCTTCACAATGATATCCATGTCGCCTGGGTAGTCGCCTTTTTGCGGCGTTGTTTCAACACTGAGTGCCGCGTGGGTCAGCTCCGCATTGAACATGATACCGCCATCTTGGATATAGAAGGTCCTTTCAAGGGTGTACGGGTCGGTGTTCGCCGGATCGTCATCGGAGGCGGCCATAACACTGTAGGGAGGGCCGGGGATCACCAGGGGCTCCGGCCTCTGCCAGAGGCCCTTGAGATCGTCGGCATCGTTGATCGCTGAGAGATAGAGCTTGGGCGGAGATTTCAAGGTGCAATTATCGTTAACACACTCCTCGTGCTTCATCTCCGCCCAGAAGACCTCCAGGGCCGGAGATGAGTCGCTTGGGGTCAGATTCAATACACCCAGGACCGTCTCATCAGGTTCAGAATTTGACTCTAAAGGGACCTCCTGCCTCGCGTCGATCACAAGGAGCCCGGATAAGTTGTCTCCCTGCCTGTACACATAGGCCCTGTGCCCGTCCCGCCGGAAGGCGATGGATCCGCTCATCTTTCCGTCGGTAAGCGTCTTCTTTTTCATGTAATTGTCATAGCAGGTCTGATTATCATCAACTCCGACACATTTATTGATGAGATTGTCCGAATCAAGGAAAGCCACGCTGTCGGGACTTCCGTTCGGGTCAGAGTCAGGATGACCGTCACTGACGACCATGGTCTGATAGTAAGCCCCTTCCAGCATGACCGCTACCCCGATCGTGAACTCCCCGACATTGCCGACCTGCCTTGATTCCGTGGGGTCCATGGGATTCGAAAGGTCCATGAGGATGAGTGATCCGGGGTAGTCTGACCTTTCGAGTTCATACCCGCTTACCGTCACCCAGGCATATTGAGTGCCGTTCTGGATGAATATTGAAATAGATCGGTTGACCACTGTGTCTCCCGGACCGGAGGGAGGATCGAATAATTCGACCTTTCGGATGATGCCTGGATAGTTGCTCTCATCGATCGGAGTGTAGGGATCAATCGTGGATAACTGTTCCAAAAGACAATCATTGGAATCGACCGGAGTTCCACATTCACCATAGTCGATCACAGTTATTGATCCTTCATAGGCGTTACACACAAAGATAAACTGCTCTGTTATATCAGCAGCGATATCCAGGGGGCCGCACCCCACCCGGATGCTGGCTACAAGTATGTCGTTTTTAGGACTGTCTGCCGTTGGAGTGAATGCGGCTGGGTCGATCTCATAAACGGTTACGATGTCGGCCATGGGCTTGCCATCGATATAGAGAGGATCGCTGCTTGTGTCCTTGCAATCCGTCGGCTCAAACGTCAGATCATCTACGGTGTGGTTGGTCACGAAAAGGTAGGCCTTGGACGGCAGAATTTCAGGATCGGTCACAGGCTCGGGGACGATGAGAGCGCCATAGCCGCAGTTCCTTCCATTGGGAAGGAGGTAGGCGTCCGTGAACTGGTGGTTGAGCTCAAAGGCCGCCAGGCTAATGGGCCTGTCCTGCCCGATCGCATGCTCCGTGATCGCGCCGCCGTCGAATCCGGTCGCCGTGCCCGGTATGGAGAGGACATATCCCGCATCGTTGTTGGCCGGATCATAGGCGGTCACGGCCAGATCCGGGTTCTCGTTCTCGTCCACATAGATGTCAAAGTGGCCCACCGCGATGGCCGTGGGTTTCCTGGAACCCATATCCAGGGGGATGGGGGTCCCAAAGGAGCCGGTTCCATTCCCTTTCAGGAGGTGAAGGTCCTGACTCTCTTCGTTGGCAACGATCAGGTCGATCCATTCATCCTCGCCTCTATTGAAAGAGCCGGTCATTACGTCTACCGGATAGGAGCCGACGGTTTCATAGGCGCGGGCTCCGAATCCCCCCAGCCCGTCGCCAAGTATCCAGCTCACAGTGCCCGGATCAAGGTGATTGGCCACCGCTATGTCGGCCGTCCAATTCTGATCGAAGCGGCCCGCCGCCAGGGAGACCGGTGAGGAGCCGCAATCATATTCTCCGTGACGTGTGGGAAACGGATCGTTTCGATCAC
>CAZFWM010000360.1:0-7469 GCA_964522545.1 uncultured Thermodesulfobacteriota bacterium | reverse complement strand
GAGGTCCGCCAATACTACATGTTGTACCATGCTGAGTCAACCGGATAGGCAGTAAAAGCCTTATTTCTTTAAGGCTCCCGGGATGATTCGACAGGGAAGCGCGAGGTCTTCACATTTAAACCCGAAACATGCAGTAGGCACCTACTATGGCTTGAAAATCCTTGCTGCAACGCTTGTTTCGCGATTTTGGTCCTCGACGTAGTTTTCAGCTACGCCTCCGGGCCAAAATCGCTCCAACTTCGCGTTTCGCTAAGGTTTTCTGCGCCTCGCTACGGTGCCTACTTCATGTTTCGGGTTGAACCGAAAAGTCGCTCGACCCGGTGAAGTGGATCCGGGTGACGCCGTCGCCCAGGTAGTCGAACCCTGACACGGCCGTTCCGATCACCTCTGCCGGCTCCGACCCGGTGTGGAGGTCGAGTATACGGGCGCCGGCGGCGAGGAGGTGCCCCTCGACCGGCACCCCACCGAGGTCCACGGTCAGGGTGGCCGGCGCATCCAGGGAGGCCAGATTGAGCCCGGCCGCATCCAGCGAGGTGAGGCCCTGGGCGAAGCACTCCCGAACCGCTCCGCCGTCCGGCTCGACGGCCAGGTAGAGCAGACCGGCGTCGGTCGAGACCGACGGGAACTCGGGGTGGCCGGCCAGGCCCGCCAGGCTCCACGGCTGGCCGCCCTCCGTGGCGGACCGGAGAAAAGCGGCCCCGGTCCGGTCCGCCTCGGCCACCACGGCCGCGGCCGTTCCCCCCAGGTCCGGATAGGCCTCCATGTCCGGGAGAGGCTCGTCCGCGGCGGCCGGGACGATGGCCGAGAGGAAGCGCACGTTCCGGCCCGAGGCGCTCGCCTCGAGCACGGTGTGGGTCTCGATCTGTGCATAGTGGTGGCCGTGATAGTCGTCATAAGAGCGCAGGGCCGGTGAGGCGCCGACCGCGGTGACCGCGGCCCTGAGCTTGCCCCCGCCGATCTCCCACAGCCCCCCGTCCGCCTCCGCGCTGAAGGTGCCGCCCGTGGAGCCCCCGCCGTTTCCATGGAGCAGCCACTGGTAGTCGTGGGCGGCGTACCAGCCGAGCAGATCGTCGGCCACCAGGAGGTAGCGCTTCCGCGGAAAGAGGAGGGCCCGCCAGTGGGTCGTCTGGTTGTGGGCCGTGATTCCCGAGCTGTAGTCGAGGAAGGCGGTGGAGAAGGAGTCGGTCAGCAGGGCGTCGACCCCGCCTCCGATGACCGGCAGGTACATGGGCGCTCCCTTGCCGTCCACAAGCACCAGGTTGTGATTGTGGGCCTGGCACACGAGCTCCCGATCCTCCCACCGGATGTAGCCGCTGTCCATGGCCAGAGTCTCTCCGTGGGCGTAGAGCATGAAGCTCAGGCCGTCCGGGTGATCGTGGCCCACGGACCGGGCCTTGCCGTACTCGGCGAGGAAGAGGACGTAGGTGTCGTCCGGGCCCCAGCCGCTGCGCATGACCGCATTGCCCGCCGCCGTGAGAAACTGGGTCGGGTTCCAGGCAGGAGCCGTGGGGGCCACGGTCTCGTCGAAGGCGCAGATGAGATCCACGTTCAAGTCGGCGCAGTGCTCGCCGAACAAGGGCTCGGCCGGAGCCTCGAGCCAGTCCCAGGCGTAGACCCCATCGCCATAAACGCCCGCCACCATGCCGTTGAAAAACCCTTCGAAGTTGCTGTCGTCGATGGGGGGCCTGGCCCCGTCCGGCTGCCGGATCTTGATGACCCAGTCGCACAGGGTCCGGAGCGTCGGGTCGGTGAAGAGATCCGCCACATAGATCTCCTCGCCCACCTGTTCGAGACTTCCCGCCTTGCAGGGCCGATCGACGAAGAGCTCGCCCACGCCCCCGGTGAATGTCCGGTAGGCCCAGGCAAAAGGGAGCACGTTCGTGGCCGAATAGCCCCAGTAGTAAGGTCCCTCGGCGTGACTGCCGTCGGGCGTGGCGAGGATGTCGAGGTCCTTGGTCACACCGTGCATGGCAAAGTCGATCCAGACCTTGGCCATGGGGTGCTGGTTGAGCAGGATCGCGGCCGTGCCGATTGCCGCGGCCATCTTGGTGTGGTGGTTGGTCCGCCCCCCCACCTCATACCCTATGCAAAAGGTACTCCCCCACAGGGTAAAGAAGTCCTCCACGAGGGCCGTCAGGAGGCCGGTGATCATGATCCGGTCCGCCTCGGGGAGGTCGCCGGCGCCCAGGAGCATGTCGAAGGCCTGGCAAAAGGTCATGACCGCCTCGGCGATGTGGATCTCGTCTTGGATGAGCTCATAGGTGATCGGCTCGAGGTTGGGGTCGATCGCCTCGAGAATCTCGATCGCCTTGTCCCGGTAGGCCGGGTCCCCCTCGATCACGTATACAAAGGCGCACGCCTTGGCGATGTTCCCCTTGGTGTACTCCCGGCCCGGGTTGTACGGGGGGCCGGGCGTGAGATCGGGCGTCCGGGCGGCCATGCCGAGAACCCGGCCGTAGAGCACGTCGTAGGGGTAGTGATCGAGCCGAGCCGCGATTGCGTCGATATCGGCTGCCGTATAGAGGAGACGCGGGTAGTCGGTCCGCTCCGGGTGCCACGGCCCTTCCGGCTCGGGCGCGCAGGCGCCGGTCATGGCGAGGAGCAACAGGAGCAACAGGATGAAGCCTACAAAGAGATGCTTTTTCATGTTAGTGCGCCTTCTATTTGTGAGGGGTCGATAAACACTGCATCCCAATGATACCACATATTCATCGTCCAGTGAATAAGCGGGTAAGTTACGGGCACGTTAATTGATACAACATACAAAGTGCGCTAAAATAAGGTTTGCCTTCGGTCTTGGAAAGGAGCGGATACATGAAGAAAAAAGTGGCACTTATTTTGTTCTGCGCACTGATCCTCACCGGGCTGTCAGGCTGTAAAGGAAAAAAGCCTGACAGGAGCCAAGGGACCCCTGGGACGGCACCCGGAGCAATCGAGACCCCATCCGTGGACCTCAACAAGGTCACGTCTGTGACCGTGAACGGGACGGTCATCGACAAAAAGATGATCGACCATGAGACCAGACAGCACTCGGTCCAGATGAAGATGAAATTGCCGGAGCCGCAGTTCAAGATGATCGAGCCCACGATGCGAAAAAAGGCCGTTGACAGCCTAATCAACCGCACTCTCCTTCTCCAGAGGGCGGATCGAGCGGGGACTCGGATCACTCCGGAAGAGCTGGAGGCCAAGTTCGTATCGGTCCGGGCCACTTACCCGGGCGATGTAGAATTTCAAAACCATATAAAAGCGCTTGGCATAACCGAGGAGGGGCTGAAAAAAGAGCTGGAGGTGCAGCTCAGGGTTCAAAAGCTCCTGGACCGGGACATGGGGGACAAGATCCGGGTCACGGATGAGGAGCTCGAGGAGTATCGCAAGCAGAATCCCGAACAATTTCAGGACGTCATCGATTTCGAGGAGGTCGAGGAGGAGGTTCGCACGTTCCTCCGGGCGGGCAAAGAGAGAGGGGCCATGGAAGCTTACTACGACGCGCTAAGAGAGAATGCAACCATCACCTACGAAACGGCGCAGGACAGACGATAAGGAGTGAGGGATGGTTTGGGTGAGAGGAATGTTTCGTCCGGCGCGTATTTCCATTTTTCTGTTGGGCTTGTTGCTCATTGCCTGTCTCGGTCTCTTCGCCTGCCACGGCGGAGAAGGGAAGACGGACGATAACGATACGGCCCTTCCCGGCCGCGCACTCCTGCCGGGCCCGGGCGAGCCCGGCCACGATGCGGAGCTCGCGACCAAGGCAGACCGGTACGACAGGATGCACCTGATCTTCAACATCGGCGGGCAGGGAGTGAACGCCAGCTCATTGAGCGTGCCCAATGTTGAAGATCGTGAGCTGATCGAGGACTTCCTGCACACGACCGACTCGTGGGATTTCGAGGCTTTTTCGGGCAAGAGCGTCTTCGACGTGGTCGCGAACTACGACAAGATCGCCGGCCTGTACGCCGGCGTCGGGATCGCCGCCGACGCCTTCCGGTACGGAATCTTCCGGGACCGGGACTATCCGCCGGAGGATGTGGAGCGGGCCCGCCGGTTCCTGCTCAAGGGGATCGAGGGGATCTTCGTGGCCGTGGAGATCACCGGCGTCGAGGGGGTCATCGCACGCGGATTTTCCCGCACGGACATTCCCACCGGGTATGTCCACCATGAGACGACCCCTCTGTTCGACGAATGCGGGGATCCCCTACCCTCGGAGAAGAACAACGGAACCTGGCGGGCCGACAACTCGTCCGACGGCAGGTACCCGAACTACAAATGGGAGGATTCCTGCAGCCGGGACATGTTCATCGGCTGGGCCACGGCCTTCGGCGCCGTGTGGGAGGTCATCAAGGACGATCCCGCATTCGACCGTGACGTGAAGGACAAGCTCCAGCGGTATGCCAAAGAGCTCGGCCACAGTCTCATGGTGGAGCGCACCGGCGGGCCGGGAAGCTTCGGGCAGGCCTTCGACCTTGAGATATTCGACGCGGACGGACGCACGACCTTTCACGGCTACATCAACGAGAATGCCTGGGACCGCTACTACCTGACCTGGCTACCGATCAAGGACGGGTTCTACGCGATGATGACGATGGGAATCCTGGGCGCCCTCACCTATTGCGCGGAGGATGATGTACTCGATGACTATTTATACGGCCATTTGATCAGCGAGCGTCATCTCGATCAGGTCGCCTGCAATCATATGCTCGGGGTCAACCTGGGATGGATCACCAATTACAGCGCCACCAATATGGGCATGGAGGGCGCGCTGCTGGCGCAACGGTACATACGGGATGAAGCGGTGCGCGAGCGCGTGCGCCACGCCACCATGGCTCACCTTTACGAGACCGGCGACGGGTTTCTTCAACAGCGCCAGCCCGAAGAGTACTCATACAGCCTCTTCGATTTCGTCTACGCCGCCGCGGTATCCCGGGCCTCTGCTTTCAATCCCATGCTCGAAGACCCGGATTACGACGCAATCGATCGGGGCGCACGGGCGCTCATGGATTTCGAGGGGCCGCCTCAATGGAACTATGAGGTCGATAACTGCGACGAGGCGGAGATCGCCTCGGGCGACTGCGTTCTCATCGACGGCACGGAGGTCACCGTCCTGGGCTACGTCGGTCGGAAGGGAACCCTCATTACGGAGGAGCCGATCCCCCAGGCGGTCCGCCCCTGGAGCAACTACCGCTGGCGGTCCTGCCCCTACGAGCCGAACAGCGGGGGGAACGGGAGTGCGATGGCTCCCGGAGTGGATTTTCGATGGGCCTACTGGTACGGGCGCTGGGTGCGCTGAGGCTGATGACGGCGCGTCGTGTACCTGTTGCTTACTAATCTATGCAAAATTGTCCGGACATAGTAATTGCTACAGCGACACTTTGTCATCCTGAGGAGCGAAGCGACGAAGGATCCGTACCCCGGCTCTCTACGGAGAGCGAAGCGACGAAGGATCCGTATCTCGGGTTCACGCGAGGGGCCCTTCGCTTCGCTCAGGGTAAACTCCGCGACGAAGAATCCGTTTCCCGGCTATACTCGCGGCACGGATCCTTCGGCTTCGCCTCAGGATGACATACGAGAGGACCTATATAATGAATGAGCAACGCAAAAGGATGAACAGGAGCTCGGGCAGGCGAATCGGCCGGATTCTATATCTTTTCCTCTCGGCGGCATTTATCGTCGCCCTTTGCCCGGGGCTCATGAGCTGCCCGCCGCCGCCCCCACCCGAGGAGCTCATCCCTCCCCCCTGGCCCGAGTCGGTGCTGAGACACTGGGTCTGGGAGAACTCGGGCGACCAGACCAGCGCCCTCGCTCTGGTGGACGACTATCTCGCCCGGGACATCCCGGTCGGCGCCGTCATCATCGACCGCCCCTGGGAGGTGGAGCCCACCTCCTTCGAGCCCGATCCTGCGCGCTACCCCGACCTGGCCGGACTGGTCGAGGACTTCCACGCCCGCGACGTGCGGGTCTTCATGTGGGCTGTGAGCATGATCAACGAGACCGCGTCCTCCTTTGCCGAGGCGCTGGCCAACGACTACTTCCTCAACGACGGCCAGACCATGGAGTGGTGGGGCGGCCGGGGCGCCCTGCTCGACTACACGAATCCGGAGGCGGTGGACTGGTGGCACAGGATGATGGATTCGATCCTCGACCTCGGCATCGACGGCTGGAAGATAGACGGCACGGATCCCTTCATCCTCGTCCTCGAGCTCTTCGGCGGGGCCTACGGAGCGGGCGGGCCTGTCACATGGGACGAGTACCGAGACGCCTTCTACCGGGACTTCTTCGAGTACACCCGCTCCCGGCTGGGGCCGGACCGCGTGATCATGGCGAGACCCAGCGACAGCTGGATCGGCATCCCGATGCCCATCCCCTTTGCGCCCCCGGACGTCAACTTCGCCGGGTGGGTGGGAGACCAGGACGGCGATTTCGGCGGCATGCGGGCCGCCATCGCCAACATGCAGGCATCCTCTCTGCTCGGCTACGTAAACTTCGGGTCCGATATCGGCGGCTTTCGCGGTCCCGAGGGACGCGAGCTCTTCACACGCTGGGCCCAGCTCGGCGCCCTATGTCCCATTATGGAGAACGGCGGCGGCGGCGAGCACAGGCCTTGGATGTACGACGAGGAAGTCACCGCCATCTACCGGGCCTACACGATGCTGCACTACGAGCTGATCCCCTACCTCTACAGCCAGGGCGCCAGGGCGTGGGAGCTGGGCAAGTCCCTGATGAACTTCGAGCCCCTGAGCGAGGACTACTTCCTGGGGGACAACTTTTTCGTGGCGCCCTTCGTGGAGAGCGGAACGACCCGGGTGATCTCATTCCCGCCCGGCCGCTGGATCTACTGGCTCGACGAGGAGATGGTTTACGATGGAGGAATGACGCTGGCCCTGGAGTTCCCCCTGGAGCGGTTCCCGGTCTTCGTGAAGGAAGGGTCCATCGTGCCCCTCTCGGTCACCGACACGACCACCGGACACGGGGGGGAGTCCTCCGCCGACCACCTCACCGTCGCGGTCTACGCGGCCCCGGTGGGCGAATCGACCTTCGATCTCTACGAAGAGGGCGGCACCGGGATCCGCTTCAACCAGAGCTGGAGCGGTGGGAGCCTGATACTCGATGCCTGGCCGACCGAAAGGGCTCTGCTCTGGCGGGTGCGCGGCGGCCCGGCCGTGGCGGCGATCCGGGAAGAGCTCGGGGCCGCACCGGTGGAGGTCGCTTCCCTGGATGAGCTCCTGAGCGGCCCGCGCACATGGTTCCAGGAAGCCGGCGGCCTGATATGGATCCGCATCGCCGACCCGGGCACAGGGCTCCGGCTCTCACTCGATCCTGAGTAAATTTCTTGGCTCGCGCACGCACCGCACCAGGTTGGTGAAGGGCTTAAAGCCATACGAAGTATTACCATTGGAGATTCCGACGTGCCAGGCCCAATTGATATGGGTGTGGCTATTTTAGGACGACGGCTAACCATATAATATTACCGGATA
>CAZFWM010000359.1:0-7471 GCA_964522545.1 uncultured Thermodesulfobacteriota bacterium | reverse complement strand
TTTTCTCAATGCCAATACGATATGGGTGACTCACTCACACTTAGGGTTCGCTAACCCTAAGCCAAATAACCTGTGGCCGACGAAAATCGAGGCCATAACCGGCAACAGGTATAGGGCGATCGGGCCGCCCGAAATCGATACGATCTGGGCATGACAGACTCAGGGCCAAAACTCATCTGCACCCATGTCGAATCCGACTCCAAACGGCCTATGCTGACCGTCTATATCCTTATGTACGCCTGCATCCGTGCCGGCATCAATGCAAGGAGACATAGCACTGAGGTGGTAGTCTCCTGTTCCAACGAAGAGCGGATCATCGTCGATGTTTCCCTCAAGCCAATTCAGAGTAGAAGATGGTTCAACGTATGTAACCGTCTCTCCGCCCTGAACGTCACTGTAGCTTACGGTCAAGCTAGAGACTTCAACAATAGCTATCTCCGGGCCAAAAGAAGCATAGTCCTCCCAAAGAATGCAGTTTGTGATGGTCAGTGAGGTGAAATAACGGCAGAAGATAGCGCCGCCTTCGTCATAAGTGCTGTTTCCTGAGAGGGTGCAATTCGTGATCGTGGGTGAGGAGCCGGAGCAGTAGATCCCGCCGCCCTCATGATCGTATGCCCGGTTTTCCGTGATGGTGGAGTTAGTGATCGTGGGGGAGGAGTCGGAGCAGTAGATCCCGCCTCCATGGTCGTCTGCCTGGTTTCTCGAGATCATGCAGTTCTTGATCGTGATAGAGGAGTCGGAGCAGTAGATCCCGCCGCCCTCTCCGATGTCACGAAGGTCAGATTTGTTTTCAGAGATGGTGGAGTTCGTGATCGTGGGGGAGGAGTCGGAGCAGTAGATCCCGCCGCCGCGGAGGTTTGACCAGTTATTCGAGATAGAACAGTTCATAATTTTAGGGGAGGAATCCCTTCCATAGGAACAAATTCCACCACCATAATCTCTGGCACTATTTTCTGTAATCGTACAGTTTCTTATCATCGGGGAGGAGTCGTCTTTGCAGTAGATCCCGCCGCTATCGTTATCAGCTGTGTTCCGTAAGAAAGTGCAGTTCGTGATCGTGGGGGAGGACCTGATGCAGTAGATCCCGCCGCCATCGTCAAAGGCGTTGTTCCACGAGATCATGCAGTTCGTGATTATCGGGGAGGACTCAGAGCAGTAGACCCCTCCGCCGTTCAGGTCAGCGGTGTTCCCCGAGATCGTGCAGTTCGTTATCGTCGAAGAGGAATGCCTGAAGTAGATCCCTCCGGCATGGCCGCTTTCAGCGACGTTTCTATCAATAATACAGTTTATAATAGTTAAAGAAGAGAAGTAGGAGCAGTAGATCCCTGCGCCTTCTATGTAAGCGCTGTTCCCCGAGATCGTGCAGTTCATGATCGCCGGGGAAGAGAAAAAGCAGAAGATCCCTCCACCGTATTCGATCTCACAGTTTTCCAAGATCGAGCAGTCCCTAATCGTAGGAAAGGAATAGACGCAATGGACGCCTCCGCCTCGGTTATCAGAGATCGTGCAGCTCGTGATCGCCGGGGAGGAGTTACGGCAGTAGATCCCTCCGCCCAAGTATTCAGCGCTGTTCTGGGCGATCGTGCAGTTCGTGATCGTCGGGGAGGAGCCGTTGAGGCAGCGGATCCCTCCACCATTGCGGGCGTCGCCATTACGAATCGTGAATCCATCAAGGATTGCTTCTTCCGTCTCACTGTTTATAAATCTCACCACAGACCCAACGAGGCTTCCATCGATGGCCGTCACATCGGCTCCGGCCTCACTCTGAACGGTGATCGTCTTGCCCCCGAAATCGATGGTCTCCACGTAGATGCCGGGGGCAACCAGGACGAGATCCCCGTCCACGGCAGCGTCGATCCCGGCCTGGATCGTCGGCTGATCCGGCGGGACGTGGATCGTGTCGGCGAGGGCTGGGGAAACGGAAAAGGCAGAGATCAGAAAAAGGGCAGTGGAAACAATTCTGACACTATTTCTCATTTTCTCCTCCATTCTTTGTGCATATGCGAATTGTGCAAATTCGCCTATATAAAATAGAATATTTGTTTTTCAGCAAGATAAGGAAAGGATACCAGAATTCAGAAAATCAAGCAAGAAAAGACCAAAAATCCTCTGAAAGGGACCGCGTATTGCCCACTCACAGCTGCTTGATCAAGACCACTCCCTTTTTCCTCACGCCTAACCCAAGACAGATTTTAGGGGCAATTAGGTGCCATGAAAATCAGTGCTTATCGCCCTTCGGGCGGACTCTTACTTCTAGAATTTTAATGCAACGTCGCAAAGACGTTAACTTGGCCGGGCCGATACCAAATCACACGCCCCTCCCCACCTATTTAATCACGCAAAGATGCAGAGATCTTTTTTTCCACGAAGGACACGAAGAATGGAATCTTCTCCTAATCCCTTCGTGTACTTCGTGCTCTTCGTGGTTAAATATAAGTATGGAGACCCTGAGTCTCTGCATTATAACTCTTCAATGGAAAAAATTGTATTTCCTATGCGATTGGATTGTTGTTGAGCAAGCCCTGGGGCCGACTATGGGCAAGCCGATACCAGATCGAGGTATCCGGTCATGACCTGGAGGGCGGCGGCCAGATCCCCGGCGTCGATGACGCCGTCCGGGTTCGGGCTGCCGCTAGCACGCCCCCCTGCCATACTGCAGAGCTCTAGGGGAGCGATATCGAGGGCGTAAGCCTCGTCCGGGGACATCGGGACCTGAGCCAGCGTCATCCTGGACCCGAGCAGGAGGTCGGCGGTGCTGAAGGCACCATCCGGGTCTCTGTAGGGTGCAATATCGACAAAGAACGAATAGGGATCGCAGAGATCGCCGTGGCCGTCGCCGTCGCTGTCGGCCTGATCCGGATTCGAGACGGCCGGGCAGTTGTCGCACACATCGCCCTTCCCGTCGGTGTCCCCGTCCTCCTGTTCCGGATTGGAGATGTACGGGCAGTTGTCATTTTCATTCAGATCCCCGTCGCCATCGATATCCGGATCGCATACGTCGCCCAGACAATCCCCGTCAACGTTTCCCTGATCGGGATCCGGATCTTCGGGGCAGTTGTCCTCTGTATCGGGCACTCCGTCGCCGTCGGTGTCGATTATGCCCCGCGCAATCCGCAGCGCCGGGTCTCCCAAGAGCAGAGTGTAGTCGATGGGATCAAAGGCAGAGTGGGCCTCGAGGTAGTAGAGCTGGGCGCTCCGGATCATCCGGCCCAGGACCCGCTCATTGTCGTTGAACAGTGACCGCAGCTGACCCTGGTTTATAGCCCGTGTGAGAGGATCCGATGAATATCCGGTAGAGTGGAAGCCGGCAATGGTCCCCTTGTCCGCGGTCCGGAGCATCTCCTCGCCCAGAGAGTAGAGCCGCGGGTGGGCGAAATAGCCGTCCTTGCAGGTCGACGAGAGCAAAATCGGATAGGCATCGCTGTTCTGCAGCAAGGCGATGTGGGCTATATGGAAAATCGTAGCCCTTTCCTGGCTGTCCCAGAGGTTCACGGAGCCGTGGCCCCGATAATTCACCACCAGTACGCCGTCGTTGATGCCGTCGATTATGGCCTGGGTGGTTCCCGATCCCAGATCGCTCTGAAAGGCCGTTACCGCCTGGTGGGGAGGACAGAGGTAGCGCTCTATCATAGTTTCGCTGGCCTGGACGAATTCGTCCTCGAGGCTGGCAACCATCAGCACGGTGGTGTTGAAGTGGCTTGCGTCGGCCAGGCTCTCGTATGCGATCACCTTGTTCACGATGGCCTCTACCTGAGCGGCGGTCTTGGTCGGGAATCGGCCGAGATGGATGTCGGGCAGGTGGTCCTCTCCGTCCACACACGCAAAGAAGTTGTCCACCACGGTCTTTACGATACCCGCTTTTCTCAGCTTCGGCGGCACGTAATTCTTTTCGCCCATCACGGAAAAACCCTCATAGTCCTTGTAATCATGGGATCCGTCGCCCACCAGGAGCGCTATCTCGGGGGCCGGAGCCTCCCACTCGTGGTAGGCAAAGGCCAGGAAGTCCCGGATCGCGTCCGGGCTCAGGTTCCCGTAGCTGAACTCGTCATAAACATCGGCCACATCGATCAGGGCAACCGTCAGGCCCTGGGCCTCGCGCCAGGCGGCAAGCGTCCCCATGGGCGCAATGAAGTCCTCGTAGGCGATGATCAGGTAATCGGCCTGTTGGGCCGTGTCGGTGAGGCTGGACGGAATGTCGACCGCGATCTGATCCGGAGAAAGAAATAGTGCCGAAGCGAGTGCGATGTACGTGTTGTCCAGGACGACGTCATCCTCGAACCGGAGGAGGTAGCTTCTCCCGGACGGGAGAGCTTCGGCGTTCAGGATGCGCGCCGGGGCGGCCGGGTCGGTGATGTCGAAGACGTGGATGTCGGCCGCCGTATAGCCGTCCACCTCCATGAGGTTCCTCTCGCCCGGCAGGGACGCCCTGAAGACCAGTGAATCGGATTCGGCCGCGTAGGTCTTGTGAAAGGTGATGTCGTAGTAATTGAAAAATACTGAATCGTGGGACATCCCCGGAACGCCCGGCATGTAGATGGCGAGGCTGTTTTCTCCCTCCACCAAGACCGACTGGGAGACCGTGGCCTCCAGAACCTGCTCCACGCGTCCGTCAAAGGTCTCGTCTATTATTTCGGTCCCGTTGAGAGAAACGATGACATGGTGATCCGGATCGATATACGTGTCTTCAGTGTCCCCATAGACCACGACCGTCACACCCACGTCGTCCGACGTGGGAGCCAGGCCTGCCAGGGAGGTAGGGTAACTGAACTCCCAGGGACTGACTATATTACCCCAGAACCAGTTGTCCTCCCCATCCCCCAGGGCGACATGCTGCTGGATGCCCATGTTCTCCTCGGCGTGGTGGGTGTGACGGAAGTGGGGCTGGCTCACTCCTGCTCCGGTCACAGTGCCGTCCCGCTCCGCCATCCGGAGGCCCGGTGCGTCGCCGAGTACGAGCCAGTAGACCTCGGTATCCGTGAATTCGGTCCGGCTCTTCTCCCCGTAGAACAGGATCAGGTCGTCCAGGCCGAAGCCGCCCGGGCCGCTGGCTGCCGTTACATAGACGGCGATCTCCTCGCCCCTGTGGTACAGCCGCAGCAGGTCCGGGTCCAGGCTCCCCATGTCAACGCCCTGGCCCTCGAGGGCGGCGTGGTCTATCGCGTAGATGCCGTCTTCGCTCACAGAGATCTTCAAGGAATCGAGCGTGCCATACCCCGGGAAAGTCTGTCTTGCCGGCGAAAAGCGGATCGCGGCGCTTTCGGTCGATTCCCTTTTCACCAGCCGCAGAGAGACCGATATGCGGTCGTTGATCTCCAGCCGCATCTCGACTGGATTGTAGCGGACCGGAGCGAGGCGCAGGCGCACAAGCCTCCGGCCCCGCAGGATTCCCAGGTCCTCTACCTCGGCGATGCTCTCCGGGTAATAGGAGTCGCTCCGGTAGACATCGGGGTCGGCAACGTCCACTCCGGTGGTCCGGCCAGGGTCCTGCCACGTGGAGACCGAGACGGCGGGTGGGGATGGAGCCGGTGCGATATGGCCAACCGGAATCCGATGAGATTCGACCGAATCGAGATCGAGCTCGACGGTCGAGTCTACGGGCACTTCCAGCAACAGGGCCTTCACCGGGAGTTCCGGCCTTCCAGGCTCTGCCGTGTAGGTGTGCGGGTAGTCGTCTACCTCGACCAGCGAGAACGCTCGACCTCGCCAACGCGACTCTTCGATCCGGACCGATCCGGTCTCGAGCTCCAGGCGAAGCAGGCCCGGGGAGATCTCATCCAGGATCAGGCCGTCCACCGCGGAGAGCACGCAAATCCGGCCGGAGACATCGGCCGCCCCCCCCAGGACGAGCAGGCAAGCAAGCAAGAACATGGAGCTGCGACTGCGGACCAAAGTCATCACTCTTTTATTCATCATTATTCTCCTCGCAAGGGCTCTCCTGACAAGGAAACTTGTATCACAATTACATATGACTTTGCAAAAAAAATTCCCGCCTCACTCGGAAGGCGGGAATAAGATTGCATTGCGGCTACCGGCAGTGGAAAAAGGGGCTGGTACTTATTTCAGCTCCACGCCGGAGATCGTGAGCAATGAGCCCGCAATAGTCGTACCGCAGTCATAGGGTTCGGGATCCGCACATCCGACAGGGTCCACGATGCTCACATCATAATCCGCGATCGTGAAGTCTTCCGCCGTCGGGGTCTCCCCCGGGACAACGTTGAATGTAACCTCCATCACGGTACCGGGACCGTTGAAGGGAACCCAGCCGCTGAAGATGACATTGACTCTGTCACCCATGTCACGGCCCAGCACGATAGGACTCTTGGGTATGTGGACACTGTTTGGATAAGCCAAGGTATCGAAAAAGAGAAGCTGTACGTCCAATATGCTGAGAGCGTCCGGAGGCAGGGGGTCTCCCGTCTCCGGGTCCGTCTCTATGAGAGGCTGGGGCCTTGCGTTGGCGATGGATACTTCGTAGCCCATCTGATACCCTAAATTGGTCAAGAACAGGATTTGCACATCCACTACATTGACACTCCCATCCTCATTGATGTCGCACCGCCATACCGGTGGGCCGACGACCGACTCATCCACCGCAAGATTCAGTTTGGGAAACTCACACTCCGTGCAGCCTTCAAAGGGGTTGGTCCCGCCAAGGAAGGCATCCGGGTCCTCATCGGCCAGAACGTGGACACCGCTGATCTTGGACGTTTCATAGGAGAGGGCAAAATTAAAGCAGTATACGTCCGACACCTCGTTCAGGTCGATGCTCACCACCGCAAAGTCCTGCGCATTCGCAATTCCGGCCCCGCAGCTGATCATGAGCAAAATCCCGATGGTGATGAGCAGAGGCATGAGAATCATTCGGTAGCTTTGCATAGCTTCACTCCCCTATATGTTTTTACCTGCTTTCAGGTTTTCTACCTTTCGACCAGATCCGGCGCCAACTTCGAGTCGGTAAAACCCTACTTGCCCAGATAGGCAAGGCTGTCGGGCTCCAGCTCCACCCAGGAGTACTCCGTGATGATTTCAAAGTCGTCGTCAAAGGTCGTATTGAGCACCTCCAGGATATAGCTCAGATCCGTGCTGCCGGATCCGACCTTCTGGAAGTAGATGTCTCCCAGGTGTACATCTCCCGGGGTTCCGCTCATTCTGAAGGCGGAGATCTTCACCTCGCCGGTGTCCCAGGTCTCCGGATTGGTCTGATTGAAGACCCACCCGGCGGTCGCAACGTAATCGGACACAACAGCGTAATTCGCATCCCACTGTATGACCACATCGACGCCTCCCAGTGTCCTGGGATCCCCCTCCGCATCTCTGGGCACCGCGACGACCGATACGTACTCGTACTGCTGGGGGACGGTTGTGGTGGTCGTGCTCGTGGTGGTCGTGGTCGTCACCGGCAGTGTTGTTGTCGTGGTCGTGGTCGGCGGCAACGTTGTCGTCGTCGTCGGGGCCAGGGTCGTAGTCGTGG
>CAZFWM010000358.1:0-7473 GCA_964522545.1 uncultured Thermodesulfobacteriota bacterium | reverse complement strand
TTTTTCACCACAGAGATCACAGAGGTCACAGAGAGAGAATTAATGCAAACAAGCTTTTTCTTTCTCTGTGACCTCTGTGGTGAATTTATATAACGTAAGGTTTGAATTGTCAGAGGTTAAGAGTCCGCCCGAAGGGCGATAAGTTCAATCCTCGATCGCCCCCCCGATGAAGCAGGCCCCGGCCTCCTGAATAGTCACGCGGATCATGGCGTTTCCGTCCAGGATCGGCAGGCGCGAGGTCGGCCCGAAGGTCAGCCCCCCGTCGGTTGAGACGTAGGAGGCCCCGGCGTACGGTCCGTCCAGGTCGATGCCGACCGAGTAGCTTCCTTCGGCACGGTCGGCCACGGCCGCGAAGAAGGCCGCCCCGGCGATCCCGTCCGGATTGAGCGTGGGACAGCCCCCGGCGGGCACCGACTGAAAGCCCCCGGCCCCGAGCAGCACGGTTGTGCGCCAGACTTCCATGACCGAATCCGGCACAGCCGCCTCCCCGCTCAGGTCCTCGTAGACGATCACCTCTGCAAGCTCCCCGGCTGCGGACCCGCTCGTGTAGAAAGAGACCTCCTCCAGCCAGGCCGCCGAGGGCAGGCTGAACCGGTTCGCCAGCACGCATGTCCCGTCCGCCGATCCGGTGTGGAGCTCCGCCGTGCCGTCGTCCAGCACGCCTCCCTCTCCGCTCCCCTTCGGCGCCGGCGGTCGAGCCATCGGACCGGCTCTCATCTGGATCCGCCCCAGCAGTCGCTCTCCCTTGCCCCCGTGGTAGAGGTCCACCCAGAAATCGAAGTCCGACCCATCCGGATTGAAATCCCACCTCTCGGAGATCTTCGCCCCGGCCGGGAAGGTGGTGCCCGACACCCCCGGGCTATAGTAATCGGCGTCGCTGAACTCCCAGTGCGTTCCTCCCGGAAGTCCGGTCCCAACGGCCGGGGGAACAGCGGCCGAAGCCCCGGCCGTGAGGCTCACGAGCTGTGCCTGGATCGGCAGGGTCTGGGACGATCCCGATCTGTTTCGGATCGTGATGTAGTCGCGGTACAGGTCGGTGGGGGGCGTGAGGTAGTCGGGAAAGCCGGCCGGGAGCGAGACCGTGCACTCATAGCAGCTCTCCGATCCGCTCAGGCCCTGGCAGGCGTTGTTGTGCATCCCTTCTGAATGGGGGCCCATGGTGCCGTCCAGGCCCGACTCGGTCCAGTCCGACGGTCTGTCTCCGTCCTGGCCGTTCTCCTCCAGGGCGACGCTTGTGCCTTCGCTTCCTGAGGTCGGGTTCGTGCCCGCACCCCAGACGCAACCGGCCGGAGGACCCTGGATGCTGGAGCCGGTGCTGTAGGCCATGTAGTCGAAGCACTCGCCTGCGCCGCTCTGGATCGTCACATCGTCGCCGTCGTTATTCCACATGGAAATCCCATAGCCCCGGTAGATATGATGGACCGGCCCAGCGAGGTCGTTGGACAGCGGGTCCCCGCCGGTGTGGACCACGATGTAATCGCCGGTCTGGGGCGTGAAGGAGGGGAAGGTGATGGAGTAGCCGTCCTGGTCGATCACCTGGTAGCCGTCCAGGTCGGCGCCGCCCAGGGCCACGTAGATCTCCACCCACTCACCCGAGGGCTCGTCTCCGGCCGGGTCGTACATGACCTCGTTGATCACGAGGTCGACTTCCTGATAGGCGCGCTTGAGGGTGCCGGTGGGTGACCCGTATCGAGTTATATAGAGGTTTCCATTCTGATAAAGGAGTCCGTTGGCGACGATGCCGTCGGCGAACTCCGAAACGATATTTCCATCATTGTCCATCTCGAAGATCTTTTGGGCGCTGCCATCGCTTACAAAATAATTTCCGTTCCTGCCATGCTCTATTGCAACGGGAACCAAGAAATCGTCGGGATTTCCGAACACCTCGACCGTGCCGTCCAGGGCGATTCTGAAGAGTCTCCCTGTATCGACGTCGGTGGCGAGAATATCGTCCTCCTCCCCCGCACGCTCTCTCAGGATGATATCTCTAATGCAGCGTACGTCCGCCGGCGCCGAGGTGATCATGGTCTCGACTCCCAGGGTTGAAATTTGAAGAACGGCACTCCTCCTGCCCGATCCGGGCGGGTCTGAAACGCCCGCGACATAGAGCGTTCCGTCCGTGGCAAAGGCGAGCCCCGTTATATTTTTATGTCCATTCAAAGTATGGTTGGATACAACCACCGTAGATCCGTCCGCGGGATCGATTTTGTATAATGTCGAGCTCCCGTATCCCCCCCCGACATAGATCCATCCGGTCAGTGGGTGCACGGCCACGTTGTCGGGATCATTAACGACTGCCGCCCCGAAAGTGGAGAAGGTTCCATCCTCCTGAACGCGGGTGATGGCGGTGCCGCTCGATTCTGAGCTGTTGCCCACATAGATATATCCATCAGCGCCGCGGTCCACGGAATAGGGCTTTGGCAATGTATCTGTAATGGTGACGATCTCCCATCCGGCGGGAAGCGTTACGGCCCTGTCCGCGAGACTTTCAGCGGCTGCTGTAATGGACAGGACGGGAACAATAAGAAAGATCGCGAAAAGTTTTCCCATGTTCATTTCATCCCCCTTCCTTTAGAATAGCTTTTCTTCCCATTTGATCAAGCCTACCTTGTTTTTCGGATCCGGATCAAGATTTCATCCGTCGCCGCCCGTCCCCGGCCCGCTCTCTTCGCTCGAGTCCTTGCCCGGCGGCCGTCGGGCCGTGCGCAGGATGATCATGCGGTTCTTCCTGTCGATGGTGACGGCGTACTTGTTCAAAAAGGGCGCACCGAGGATACCGTCCATCATCGACGGGCCGTGCGAGGCCGGCAGGAAGTCGACGTTTTCCAGAAGGAGATCCTCCATGCATTCGATCTGAGGGGGGGACCCGATATGGAGGGTCGCTCGTATTCTCTTTGTGTCGATGGTCTCGATTCCCTTGACCAGGCCGATCTTTATCTGGACCGGCGTCGCCTCCTCCCTCTTCGCCGGGTCGATCAGATCGTGACGAATCAGGTTGGAGGAACCCCCGGTGTCCACCACGAAGAGGAGGGCCTTCTCGACACCCTCCACGCGGACGGGAAGGGTCACCTTGTCCTGCCGCCAGATAAAGGGAAGATAATAGGCGGCCTCGCCGGCCTCGTCCTGCCGCGTATAGCTTTCCCGGGTGACGATGGTCCTGGCCGCCTGAATCGGGTGGGATCCGTGCTCGTAGAGGTGCGGAGCCTCTCGGTAGGCGTCGGCCGAAGGAAAGGGGGACTCCAGGCTCAAAACCCCGCGTCCGTAATCGATGGTGACCATGAAATCGCGAAACACGGTCCAGCCCAGAATTCCCCCGACACGGGTGCCAGGACCGGAGCCGCTGCCGCCCCGGAGCCACTCGATGTCGGTATCCTCGCGCCGGTAGGCGCTCACGCCATCCAGGAAGAGGTCCCCGATTTTCATCTTCGGGAGAAGATAGGCTTCGGCCTTGATCCGCTCTTTCTCGCCGCGGACCTTGTGGACCGCCGTCGGCTCGATCCCGATCTCGTCGATGAGGGCATCGGTGATGATGGTGAAGGACGAGCCTGTGTCGAAGATGAAATAGCGGGACTCCACTCCCGGGATGTCCACGGCGACGAGGGGGATGCCGTTGTCGACCCGGATCGGGATCTCTGTGCGGCCCCCGGCATGCCCCCCGATCTCGACCTGCCCGAAAATCACGTCGCCGAAGCCGGGCCCGCCTGCGCAGCCGAGCAAGGCCGCCATGAGAGAGAGGCCCAGGAGAGCGGCCGGGGCCGGTTTGTTCATGTTCATGGATTTTTCTGTCTGCCGATGCGTGCCCATGCCTCTCCTTCAGGCCCGATCGTGATATCGACC
Organism: uncultured Thermodesulfobacteriota bacterium; assembly: GCA_964522545.1. Classification (GTDB taxonomy): domain Bacteria; phylum Desulfobacterota; class DSWW01; order CAZFWM01; family CAZFWM01; genus CAZFWM01. Next base: position 3,636 of record CAZFWM010000358.1, on the reverse strand, counting down.
GGGCCGAGGATCCTGTCGCGACTCGTGTCATAGCCGAGCAGGGTGACGACCTCCCCCGGCATCCCTTCCACCTGCACACGGATCGCGTCCGCGAGCGACTCGATCCGGCTGAACCGCCTGTCCGCCAGGGTGACGAATTTCTCGACCTCGCCGATCAGGGCCAGGCCGTTCGGGAGCACCGGTGTCAGGATGAGGTAGGCGTAGTCGGCCCGTTTTTCGAGGCGGGGGATCTCGAAGAAGCCTTGTGCGACCGCGGCTTCGCCGGTGCGCCAGTCGTAGACGACCACGGAACCCTCGATGCCGAGGTCCCCGAACAGGTCGACCTCCCAGTCGCTGATCGTCTCCGGATAGACGAACATCGCCTCCGGCGGATATCCGTATAGTATCAGGCTGAAGATATTGTCCAGCGTGCGCTGCGCCCATGAGCCCTGGGCCAGGTTGTAGGCGGCCAGGTAGGTCCAGGTCCCCAGCCCCTCGCGTCTGGACCGGGTGGACGTGATGTATGGGCGCTCGTGCTCCAGGAACATGGCGTCGATGGGTGTTGCGGGCCTGTCCGGCTTGAGCAGCAGGCCGTCGGCCCGGCAGGTGCGTCCGAGCAGCACCGGGTCGGCCCAACCGATCCGGTCGCCCGGTCCGACCATGCCTGCGCTGAGTGTGCTGATGAGCGCCTCCTGCTCACCGTGGGCCTCGGACAAAATCGGCCGCTGGCCCGGCGTGGTCTGGAAGTTGTCCTTGAAGGGCAGCAGGCCCACGGCCCAGGCCAGCATGCTCACCGTGTGGAACTGGGGCCAGTACATCGTCTTCGGCACGCCCGCCATGTAGTCGATTGATGTGCGCACTGTGGTCGCCGCCGGCGTCCGCACGGCGTTCATGAAGTGGGCGGGGCCCGCCATGCAGAGCTGCACCGTGAGGCCCTGATCGGCGGCCGCGTCGTCGATCCAGTCCATCCACTGCTCTGCGTGGCCCACGCCGTTGCAGAGGTAGGGGACGCCCCAGTACTGGGATATGAGCCAGTCCTGCTCATAGGTGAACACGCCCCAGGACCCTGCGTTTCGCATGAATTCGTCGAATACGCCATGCGTGAGGGGGAAGGCCATGCCCGAGTCGGAGCTCTGAACGAAGGGGTAGCAGGCGCGGTATGCATTGTCTGTGGCGAACCATCGGTTGTGGGCGATCAGCGGCAGCCCCAGTCTGTCCTGAAAGGCAGAGAGGCCATCCGGGAACATCCACGGCTGTGGCTCCCACAGGACCAGGCCGCCCCGCCCCGGCTCCTTGAAGTACCACCACGAGTCGAGCTGCATGTAGCCGTAGGGGATGCCGAGGGCGTCCGCGTCGGCCTTCACCGCAAGCAGGGTCTCCTCCTCGCTCATGCCCGGCTCGGTCTCGTAGTAGTAATACGCGCCGTTGTCGGTCCAGTAGCCCAGGGTCGCAAGGCCGGTGTCGGCGTAGCGGTCCGTGCGCTCCCGGCCGTAACGGTCGCGCAGCAGCGCTCCCCAGCGCTCCAGCGTGGCGTTGATCCCTCTGCCCCGGACCAGTATGAAGCTGTGGGAAAAATCGGGCGGGATCGCTTCGACCTCCCCCTCGACACCGTAGTTGAGCTCACCGTCGGCAAAGTCGATGAGGCTCACGAAGAAGTGGTCCAGTGGGGAGAAAACGATCACCTCCATCTCGTCGCTGTAGAGGATGACCGGACCGTGGGTCGGAACGGCCTCGAGCGAGGGGGGCGCCATGGGGGACATCCGGAAGGTGAGGACGTGGCTGTACCGGTCATCGACCGGTATGGGCGGGTAGCTCAGCGCGGGCGTGTAGAAGTCGCCGGTGGCGGTGTCCGCGAGGCCCTCCGGGAAGGTGTGGGTGTAGACCCGATGGTCGATCCCCCCCTGACCCGGATCCCGACCTCCATCGGCGTGGCACGAGAGGCCGACCACGGATATGAGGACGAGTGCAATCCAAAACGATCGGATCACTTTCTGCGGAACAACCTCCTGCCGAAGACGATCAGAGCCAGGGCCGGGATCAGGTAGAATGTGATCGGGCTGCGCGAGATCGGCTCCACTAAGACGGAGCAGGCCGGAGGCACGCACTCGGGATCCGTGTCGATCATTCCGTCGCAATCGTTGTCTATGCCGTCAGCGCAGGTGTGGGCGTCATAGCTCTCCGGGATACCCGGCGAAATCGTCGGATCGGTGTCGAGGCAATCCTGCCAGGAGGACCATCCATCCCCGTCGAGATCGATGAACTCATCCGCTCCTATATCGAAGGAGCCTTTAGGCCTCAATTCACCGTCCATGTCCACGTCTATCGGCACGTCCGTGCCGGCGTCTATGCACGGAGAAATAATGGTAAGGTGGAAGTCTCCCGGTGCAGCGATGGCCGGCGGCTCATCGATGTTTCCTTCTCCCGGCCATCCTCCCAGAACATCGGAATAGATGACCGTGGGCTCTCCGGATTCGACATAGATTTCCCGCCCCAGGATGGCGTAATCATTCCACAAGATGCTGTTTCTAATCGTCGGGGAGGACTCTACGCAGTAAATCCCGCCGCCGTTCTCGTATGAAACATTTCCCGATATGGTGCAGTTCGTGACCCACGGGGAGGAGGAGTCGGAGAATATGGCGCCTCCGTTTAGAGCGGCTATGTTCTCCGATAGCGTGCAGTTCGTGACTTGCGTGGAGGTTCGAAGGCAGTAGACACCTCCGCCGACTCCGAATGTTCCGGTTGCGCTGTTCCCCTTGATATCGCAGTCCACGATAGTCGCAACGAGATAGCCTTTGCAGGAAATCCCTCCTCCGCATTCGACGGCGCTGTTGTCGGTGATCGTGCAGTTCCAGATCCTCGGGTCGGCGTCGATGCACTGGATCCCGCCGCCCGCCCCAAAGCCGCTCGTGGCAATGTTGCCCGAGATGGTGCAGTTCTGGATCAGCGAGTTGGATTGGACGCACTGAATCCCGCCGGCCGTCCCGGCGCTGTTGTCCGAGATGGTGCAGTTCGTGATATCCGGGGAGGATTGGTAGCAGCTGATCCCGCCGGCAGCCCCGGCGATGTTCCCGGTGATGGTGCAGTTCGTGATTATCGGGAATGAATAATAGCAGCCGATCCCGCCGCCCATGTCGTAGGTGTCGTTACCCGAGATGATGCAGTTCTTGATGGTCGGGTCGGATGCGAAGCAGATGATCCCTCCGCCGAAATCGTCATACGTGCCGCTCCCGTTGATGATCGAGAACCCGTCGACGACCGCTGCCTCCGACTCCCCGTTGAAAAAGGCAACCGTCGATCGGGCCTGGTTCCCGTCGATGACCGTTACATCGGCCCCGCCTTCACTCTGAAGGATGACCTCCTTGCCCCAGAAGTCGATGTTCTCCACATAGGTGCCTGGGGCCACCAGAACGATATCCCCTTGGACCGCCGCAAAGATGCCGTCCTGGATGGTCGGCTGATCTCCTGGGACAGCTATCGTGGCCGCCGGTGCCGGGGATGCAAAGCTGAACGATACGAAAAGAATAGCGGATACGGTAGAAATGACGGACTTCATTTTTTCCTCCATTTTGTGCTTCTCATCAAAAGATGACTACGTATTAATATAAAAGGGCTATCCACTTCACTGTACCATATCCTCACGACTGCCGTCGGCCAGCG
>CAZFWM010000357.1:0-7517 GCA_964522545.1 uncultured Thermodesulfobacteriota bacterium | reverse complement strand
AAAAGACCGTTGGAAACCTGTAACCAGCGTCGTCCTAAAATAGCCACACCCAAATCATAAACGAAATGTACGTTAGGTTATTCTCGTCTCCGCTGTCAATTGTCGACCTCTGCGCGTATTGTCCGGCGGCCGGCCTTTCTGGTAGGATCGCTCACCAAAGTCCACGGATACGGAAATGGAAAACAACGCTCAGGAAACGAAAAGGAGGACTCCGAGGCGGGCGCTCACGGCCCTCCTCCTGTGCCTGGCCGCCCTGGCTTTCTTTGTACCCCACCTCGACGACTCTTTCTTTGCCGATGACCACCTCCACATTGCGAAGAACCGGGACTTACCGTTCCGGGACTGCTTCAGGTCCTATGGCTTCACCTCCAAGGACATCGAATTCCTCTGGTGGATCGATGAGGAGGTCCTGATTCGCTACTTCCGGCCGCTGGTGACCCTGACGATCATGCTCGACTACCGTCTGGGCGGCCTGGACGGTTTTCCCTATCACCTGAGCAACCTCCTCTTCCACCTGATCGCCGGTCTGCTCGTGCTCGCCCTGGCCCGGGAGGTGACCGGCCGCGAGGATGTGTCGGTTGCCGCGGCGCTGGTCTTTCTCTTTCACCCTGTGCACGCGGAGGCTCTCTTCTGGATCTCGGGACGGGTCGACACCATCGTCACCGTGTTCATTCTGGGTGCCGTGCTACTGCACATCCAGGGCACTCTGCGCTCCTCCGGGGCGCGGTCTATCGCCGGCACGGCATGCTTCGTCGCCGCGCTCATGGCAAAGGAGACCGCCCTGGTGGTGCCCGTCCTGGTCGTTGCCTTCGACCTGTACTCCAGGGAGTCGGGCCGGCCTGTAAGACAAATGCTTCGGGCGCGCCTCAGGGTCTATATCCCGCTCGTCATCCTCTCCGCCGGCTACCTCATCGCCCACCGGCTGGCCCTTGGAAGCACCGTGGGCCTCAATCCACCCTACTACTACACCCCCGCGTCGCAGGGCTTCATTCCTCAAGCCCTGGCGAAGATTTTTGTCTACCTGCTCCACTTCATCTTTTATATTCCCCTCATGCCGGTGAGCATGACCTCCTACTTCGAGCTTCTCGGCACGTCCGTGGCGGTGCTGAGCGTCATCCTCGTGCCGATCGCATGGTACGTGTATCGCACGGTTCGGGAAGAGCGCCCCATCCGGTATTTCCTCTTCTGGGCCCTCATCACCCTGGCCATGATCACGCCGATCATGCCGGGCGAGCGCCTGCTCTACCTTCCGTCGGTGGGGCTCTGCCTGGTGATGGGAACCTTCGCGGCCGATCTCTGGCGCGCCAAAAGGGGCCGGCGCGGAGCGCGTCTGCTCACCCTCTCCCTTTTGGCTCTCATCTCTGTCTCCTACCTTTTCGGCCTTCGCTACGCAGCCCTGGTCTATCAGGGTCTCAGCGCCTCGATGGAAGAGGTGATCGGCCAGGTCCGTGAGGAGGTTCCCGAGGTCGGGCCGGGAAAGAACTTCTATTTCATCGAGCTCAACATGTGGCCCGTGGCGAACATCACCCAGTCCCTGCAGCTCGCATACGATTCGCCCCGGATCACGGCCTCGGCCCTCACGGTCTCACCCGATCCATCCATAGGCGAGGAGGCGGGACAGACCATGAGGAAGTTCGCCGAGGCCGGCAAAGAAGTCGCTTTTCCCCACGGGGACGTCCCGTCCGGACCGTACTGGAGGCGGGAAGGAGAGCGGTCTCTGAGGATCGGGCTCGAAACAGGGGCCTATTTCGCCTCCCCGCTCACGGAGCTCATCCTTTACGGTAGGCCGCCTTTCGCCCTGGGCGAGGTGATACGCACGGACCGGTTCAAAGCCACGGTGACCCGGATGGACGGGCCGGGTCCGGCGGAGTTCCTCTTCGAGTTCGACCGTCCCCTGGCCGATCCGGATCACGTCTTCTTCCTTTGCGAGGGGCTCAGACTGCGCCGGCTCGATTTCTCAGAGGAAGAGAGGAAGCAGCCTTGAAGAGAGCGATCGCCTTTGCGCTTGTGTCCCTATTTCTCACCGAGACATCCGTCGCGGCTTCGACAGTGTGCCCGACCTGGAAACGCTATCCCTATTTCACCGGGCTCCTGGCCTTTCCCTGGGCCGAGGGATATCACGAGGGCGGTCGGTCGGAGTGGTGGTACGGCCACTTCCACCTGCAAGGGCAGGAGAGCGGACGACGTTACGCGGTGGTGGTCTCCTACTCGACTGCCAACAGCAGGGTCCTGGGATTCGTGGACAGGGACCGGCGGACCTATTCCTCGACTTTTCAGATGGGAGAGACCCTTTCATGCACGGATCGCCAGAGGATCATCTTCCTGAGCGAATCCCGTTTCGATTTCTGGTGGCAGATGGGCGGGGCGTTTAATTATGTGCTGTTCTCCCAGAGCGAGGCCTTCACCTTGCTGCTCACCATGGAGGCGCTCAAGCCGCCCCACCCGCTGAACGGCCTCGGCGTGGTCTTCCAGCTCCCGGACACCTGGACCTATTACTATGCCCTGCCCCGGCTGGAGGTCGAGGGGTATCTGATCACGGAATGCGGGCTGGAGCCGGTCTCGGGAACGGGCTGGATCGACCGCCAGTGGTACTTCGCGCAGCCGGGTGAAATCGGGGGGTACCACTGGTTCAGCCTCCACCTCGATGACGGCACGGACATAGAGGCCTATCAGGTCTTCTCCCCGGAGGGCGATCTCCCTTTTCCCCTGATGGATCTGATCTTCCAGGAAGGCGAGCACTGCTCGTCCCGTGATTTCACGATCACCCCCTCCGGCTACTGGGAGGGGCCGGATCAAAAGCTCTATGCCACCCAGTGGTCGATCAAAGAGCCGGCCCACGGGCTGGACATCCGGGTCGAGGTCGACGCTGTGGACCAGCTCGCCTGGATGCCGCTCCTCGGGTCATTCTACGAAGGGAGTGTATCGGTGACCGGGACCTTCAGGGGCGTCCAAGTGACGGGCGAGGGATTTGCGGAGCAGCTCTATTCCCTCTGGGATGCCGGCGCGGCTGGACCTTAGTGGGAATACCGGGGTCGGCTATTGCAACTCTATTTCAGCTGATCCCGGCCGTACTCGAAGATACGGCGCGCCGTGATCAGCATCTGGATCTGACCGGTCCCCTCGAAGATATCGTTGATCTTGGCGTCCCGCATCCACTTCTCCAGCAGACTCTTCCGTGAATATCCAAGGGGCCCCATCAGCTCCACGGCTTTCTGCGTGACCCGGGTCACGGCCAGGCCCGCCTTGGCCTTGGCCATGGAGGCCTCGAGGCTGTTCTGCAGTCCGTTGTCGAGCATCCAGCAGGCCCGCCAGGTGAGCAGCCGGGCCGCCTTCAGGTTGGACTCCATCTCGATGACGTCCCGCTCCAGGGTAGTGAGCCGGCCGGGGTTCAGGCCGTAGCGGATCTCCACGCCCCGTGCGGCGAGCTCCTCTTTAAGAAGGTCGAGGGCGGCCCGGCCCACGCCGATCGCCATGGCCGCCACCATCGGACGGGTGGCGTCGAAGGTGGCCATGACCTCTTTGAATCCTTCGGTCTTGGTCTTGTCCACCACCTCTGGGCTGCCTATGATATTATCGTAGGGGATCCGGCAGTCCTCCATCACGACGCTTGCCGTGTCCGAGGCCCGGATCCCGAGCTTGTCCTCGACCTTGGTGACGCTCAGGCCGGGCGTGCCCGCCTCGATCACGAAGGGCTTGATGCCGGCCCGGCCCGCTGTTCTGTCCACCGTGGCCCAGACCACCACGAACCCGTTGGAGTCGACCAGGGCGCTCTTGCCGCCGGTGACGAAGATCTTTTCGCCGTTCAGCACCCAGGAGTCCCCGTCGCGAACCGCCGTGGTGGTGATGGCCGCCGAGTCCGAACCGGCCCCGGGCTCGGTGATGGCCATGGCCGCCCACACCGGCTCGTCCCCTTCGAACCGCTTCAGGAACCTCTCCTTCTGTTCCGGCGTTCCGGTGGTGATGACGGCGGTCCCGCCCAGGCCCGCACCCGGTATGGCCAGGGCCAGCCCGGCGTCACCCCAGAAGATCTCCTCGGCCAGGACGGCCCCCATGAAGTTGCGCTCGAATCGTTTGCCACTCTTGCTCTTCTTGTCTTTTTTCGGGGGCCTTGCGCCTGCAATTCCCTTCATGCCGACCGTGCGGGTGAAGCCGTGCACCCTCTTGAAGAGATCCCGGGGCTTCTCGTGCTCCTTCTCATCATACTCCCTGGCGATGGATCGAAATGTGTTCACGGCAAAAGCACGCATCATTCCCTGAATATTCTTAACTCCCGGAGACAGTTCAAAAGAAATCATGGATTCCTCCTATTGCGGCACAGCCGCAATCGAAAAGATGTGTAAGCAAGGGAAAAGGGGGAAATGGGAAATTTCATAGATTTTTTTTGACTTTTTTTCAACCTGTATGTCATTTCGAGCGAAGCGAGAAATCTTTCCGATTGTACAATTTGAAAAGATAAGATTTCTCCCTGCGGTCGAAATGACATTTTCAATAAATCTGACTTTTTACGAAACCATCAAACTTTTCCCTTTTCCGCCCTTTCCCTTTTTTCCTTATGCTTACACATGGAAATTGCTACACCATGGCCAGGCCTTCGAAGCTTGCGAATCCCCTTGCGTTGCGCAGCCACAGCTCCACGGGATGTTCTCGTATATAGCCGTGTCCGCCCAGGACCTGGACGGCGTGATCGGTGACCTTCATGATCGCCTCGGCGGCGTACTGTTTGGCCAGGTAGGCCTCGCGACTTCCGTCCTGACCCTGGTCGTACCTCCAGGCCGCCTCCCACAGCATGAGTCGGGCCGCATCGATCTCGATGGCCATCTCGGCGATCATGAAGGCGATCGACTGTCTGGAGGCGATGGGCTCGCCAAAGGCGTGCCGCTCCTTGGCGTAATCCCGCGAATATTCGAAGGCGGCCCTCCCCATGCCCACGGCCGCGGCGGTCAGGGCGATCTTGCCATAGCTCATCAGCGCCAGGAAGTTGCTCCCCCGGGCTCCTCCCAGGCGGTTTTCGGGCGGCACGCGGCAGTCGGTGAGAAGGACCTCATGTGTCTCGAGGGCCTTGAGCCCCATATTCTTCTCCCGATCCTCTACCTTGAGGCCCATGGTCCTTTTCTCTACGAAAAAACCCTCCACTCCTGCGTATCCTGTGCCGGGGTTCAGGCCGGCAAAGACAAGGATACAGTCCGACTGCTTGGCCAGCGGGACAAAGCACTTGTGTCCGTTGAGGACATAGCCTTTCCCGTCCTGTGTTGCCGTCGTGCGGAGCGAGGCCAGGTCGAAATCGAAGAAAGGCTCCATCACGGCCATGGTCGCAGCCTTGTAGGACTCGCCGCAGAACGCCCGGAGATACTTCTCCTTCTGTGCTTCCGTGCCTATCTCCAGCAGAGGAAGGGTGAACAGGGACGGGGCGCAGAGGCAGAGCGCTATGGAGAGGTCGCCCCAGGCAAGCTCTTCCAGGCCGATGACTCCGGAAAGCATTGATCGCGAGCCGCCGTACCCCCCGTACTCTTCCGGAATGGTGGATGCCTGGATCCCCAGATCCCAGCCCTTTTGAATGACCTCTTCCGGGATGTCTCCCGTTTCGTCGGCCTCTCTGGACGCCGGCCGAAGGAGATCGGCGGCAAAGCCGGCCATGGAGTCCTTCAGTATTCTCTGATCTTCGTCCATCTCGAACGATACCATCGACAGCACTCCTCTCTTCTCTCTTGGTTGAACCGGGACGGTAGTGGTCCTGGCTTTTACTATTGTGAATGCGTATCTGATTATCTATAATGCGATCGCGCAGGATAGTCAAGAAAAAGCGGGATTTCCCGGGGCCACGTTGCAGAAAGGAGGACGAAAAATGTTCGAGCTTCCCGAAGGTGCAAAGATGATAGAACAGACCCTTCGCCAGTACTGCGAGAAGGAGATCGCGCCCAAGAACGAGGCAATCGAAACGGGAGAGATCCTCGCTTTTGACGTGGCCAGGGAGCTTTTCCAGACTCTGGGAATAACCGCGATGGCCCAGGAGGGGGTGAGTAAGCTCATAAAAAAGAAGAAAAAGAGTGAAGAGTCGGAAGAAGAAACGGACAGCATGGGAAAGGAGCTGAAGAGGGGAGGCGGATTCTTTGGGGCCGGGGAGCCGATCCTCGGGTTCGTCGCCGTGAAGGAGATCTGCCGGATAAGCCCCTCACTGACCCTGGTCCTTGCCGGCCACCTGGGCCTCTGCGCCAACACCATCGTCGCCAAAGGGACGTCCGACCAGATCGAAAAATACGGCCTTCCCCTGTTCAGCTTCGAGAAAATGGGCTGCTGGGCCCTCACAGAGCCGGGGGCGGGCTCGGACGCCTTTGCCCTCAGAACCACGGCCAGGCCGGACGGTGACCACTATGTGCTGAACGGCTCCAAGACCTTCATCACCAATGCCCCTCACGCCGACATCTTCGTCATCTGGGCCCACATCGACCGGGAGGAGGGGAGCAAGGGAGATAAGCGCCTCATCTATCCCTTCGTCATGGAGAAGGGGACAGAAGGGCTTTCAGTATCCAAGCCGTTCTACAAGATGGGGATGCAGGGCTCTCCCACGGGTGAGGTCTTCCTCGATGATGTCCGGGTCCACAGGGATCAGCTCCTGGGCAAAAAGGAGAAGACGGCACGCCAGGAGGCCAAGGAGACCCTCTCGGGCGAGCGTGAGGGCGCCCCTGCGCTGGCATGGGGCATAATCGAGCGCTGCCTCGACGATTGCATCGAGTACGCGACCAACCGAGAGCAGTTCGGGCACCGCCTCATCGAGTTCCAGCTCATGCAGGAGAAGATCTCGAAGATGTACATGCACCTGGAGAACGTGAAGAATCTCGCCTTCAAGCAGGCCTGGGCGGTCAAAGAGGGCAAATCGAAAGAGCAGGACTACACCATCGCCAAATACTACTCGGCCAAGGCGGCCGTCGAGGTGGCCCAGGAGGCGGTGCAGCTGATGGGCGGGTACGGCTACATGCGCGAGTACCACGTGGAGCAGCTCATGAGGGACGCCATGCTCATCGGGATCGGAGGGGGAACCCAGGAGATCCAGCTGCTGAACTGCTGCAAGGCCCTCGTGAAGGAGAGGACCGGAATGCGCCTCTCACTGGCCGGGGGAGTGCTGGAGGAATAAACCCTAACGTTGCATAAAATCGCAGGCGGAAACCGCTGATGCTCGCTCCAGAGCACGCCATCTGCGGCCGTGCTCATCTCGGACAGGTCCTCACGTACTGGAAAGTACGCTCCGGCCTGTCCGAGCCTGCGCGCGGCCACATCTGACGCGCTCTGACGCGTTTCCGCTCTGCGTTTTATGCAACGTTAGGGTAAGGACTTTGTTCCCATGAACGCGATCCGTAAATTCATCTGGAATAAAGCGATCAAGAGGATCATGCCGTCGATAATCATCGGCATCATTGGTCTGGAGTTGTTGCTGAGGGCCGGAGGAGGAATTCATTTATATCTCAAGGATCAGCAATAATTCACACCCTTCCTAATATTCAGCATAGCACCTCTTCGAATAG
>CAZFWM010000356.1:0-7574 GCA_964522545.1 uncultured Thermodesulfobacteriota bacterium | reverse complement strand
AAACGCCTCGAATTATTGGAGAATCTTAAAATTGAAATGTCGCTGTAGTACTAGTAAGCTTCCTTTTACTTTGAAAGCGACTATATAAAGGTAGAGATCATCATGAACCCAGAAACAGTTCGCTCCCTCTTCCTGGCACTGCGAGAGGCGAAGGTCGAATATGTATTGGTCGGGGCTGTGGCGCTGGACGTACTCGGCATCGGTCGACTGACCGAGGATATCGATCTCTTCGTAAGGCCCACCCATGAGAATATAAGTCATCTCAGAAGTGCCCTGTCCCGTGTGTGGAACGATCCGTCGATCCGGGAAATCACAGCGGAAGATCTGGCAGGGAGCTATCCGGTGATCCAGTATATCGCGCCCGACGGGTTCAGGATCGACATTCTATCCAGCATCGGCGAGGCCTTTTCTTTTGACGATCTGGATTTCGAGATCCATTCCTATGGTGATGTAGAAGTTGTCGTTGCGACTCCCAAGACGCTGTATGCTATGAAGCACGACACGATTCGCCTGCAGGACAGGGCCGACGCCCAGAAGCTGAAGGAAAGGTTCGGACTGGAGGACTGAAATGCCGGTCAAGAAGTTTCGCAGTCTGGCGGAAGCCGAACAGGATCTCTGGCTCGAACCGGGAGATCCGAGAATCTGGGAAGGCGTGTGCCGCCGCTGGGCTCTTCATCGCTTTTTGACATCAGCGAAATCCGAAAGCCCACACGGAGTCTTCAAGTATCGTTCGATCCAGGAGAAACAGGATCACCCCCGGAGCGGAAAAGATAAGATTTCTCCCTGCGGTCGAAATGACAAGAAAAGCTAGTCGAAATGGCAACAGCCCGTACGTGAAAAGACGTTTGTACAGGGCGCTGTCGATCGCCTCCTGCCTGGCCCTGGTCGCAGTTGTCGCCTGCCATGACGGCTCCGACAGAACCGACCCACGATCTTCCCCCGATAAGAACCCCGAAGCAGAGGTCGCGACCGATGCGGGCCGGGTGCGGCTCGACCTGGTCGCGCCCGGGATCGTCCGGGTGCGGGTCTCGCCCGACGGGATTTTCGAGCCGGATGACTCCTGGGCGGTCGTGGCGCGGGAGCGGCCGCCCGTGCCTCACGCCGTGAATGACCTCGGCGGCCGCGTTCGGGTGGAGACCGACTCCCTCGCCGTCGAGGTGGTCCGATCACCCCACCAGGTCATCCTCTACGATGCCGATGGCAATGCGGTGAGCCTGGACCTCCCGGGCGGGCTCTCGTGGGAAGGGGAGGGCTTTTCGCTCGAGAGGGTGATGCCGCCGGGCGAGCACTACTACGGGTTCGGGGAGAAGGCCTGGGGCCTGGACCGCCGGGGCGCCCGCCTGACCATGTGGAACAGCGACACCCCCGGCTACCAGTGGGGCACCGACCCGATCTACCAGTCGATCCCCTTCTTTCTGGCACTGGAAAACGACGGGGACCCGGAAGACCGGGCCGACGGGGAGGACGGCTTCACCTGCCACGGCCTCTTCCTGGACAACACCTTTCGCACCTTCTTCGACATGGGGCACTCCAGGCCCGACTCCTATCTGTTCGGCGCCGAAGGGGGCGAGCTCGACTACTACCTGATCAGCGGCCCGGGACCCAGGGAGGTCCTGGAGGGCTTTGCCGAGCTCACCGGGACCATGCCTCTGCCGCCCCTCTGGGCCCTCGGCTATCACCAGTGCCGGTACAGCTACTACCCGGAGCGAGAGGTCCGGCGGATCGCCTCCACCATGAGAGCAAAGCACATCCCCTGCGACGCGATCTGGCTCGATATCCACTACATGGACGGCTACCGGATCTTCACCTGGGACCCCGGCCGGTTCCCCGACCTCCAGGGGCTGGTGGCCGATCTGCGAGAGAGCGGATTCCGCACCGTCACCATGATCGACCCCGGCGTGAAGGCCGAGCCCGGGTATTGGGTCGACGAGGCGGGCCGCGCGGGCGGCCATTTCTGCGCCTATCCGGACGGAACCCTCTACGTGGGCAGGGTCTGGCCCGGGCCCTGCCATTTCCCCGACTTCACCAGCGCATGGACCCGCGCCTGGTGGGGTTCTCTCTACCACGAGCTGGTCGACCTCGGCATCGCTGGTTTCTGGAACGACATGAACGAGCCTTCAGTCATGGACTCCCCGACCAAGACCATGGACCCGGACGTCCTCCACTGCGACCGGGGCCGATGGACCGACCACCGCCGCTCCCACAATGTCTATGGCATGCTCATGGCGCGGGCCAGCTTCGAGGGTCTCCGGGCGCTGCGGCCCGGGGCGCGGCCCTTCGTGCTGACCCGGGCAGCCTTTGCCGGCACCCAGCGCTACGCCGCGACCTGGACCGGCGACAACACCGCTTCGTGGGATCACCTGCGCCTCAGCTTTCCCATGTGCCTCGGCCTCGGTATCTCGGGCCAGCCCTTCTCCGGGCCCGACGTGGGCGGCTTCATCCTCAACCCTTCTGCGGAGCTCTTTGCGCGATGGATCCAGGCGGGCGTCTTCTACCCCTTCTACCGGGTCCACACGTCGAACCTGAGCCTGCCCCAGGAGCCGTGGTCCTACGGGCCCCGGGTGGAGCGGATCGCCCGGGACTCCATCGAGCTGCGCTACAGGCTCCTGCCGTACATCTACACGGAGTTTTGGCGGGCCTCGCTCACTGGGGTGCCCGCCATGCGCCCCCTCTTCGTCGATTATCCGGGCGACCCGGCGACCTACAGAGAAGAGACCGAGTTCCTCTTCGGCTCCGATCTGCTCGTGGCCCCGGTGGTGCACCCGGGGTGCGAGGCCCGCGAGGTCTACCTGCCGGCCGGGACGTGGTACGAGTTCTGCTCGGGCCGCGCCCACGAGGGACCGGGAACCATTACCGTGGAGGCTCCCCTCGACGTCCTCCCGCTCCTGGCCCGGGGCGGATCGGTCGTTCCCATGCGGGACGCGATCCAGTACGTGGGGGAGCGTCCGGTCGATCCGCTCATCCTGGAGGTCTTTCCTTTGGCGGGCGGCTATGCTCGCGGGCACCTCTACGAGGACGCGGGCGACGGGTACGGCTACCGGGACGGGGATTACCGCCTCACCGCCTTCGACCTGGCGCCGTCGGCCCAGGGCTTCCTCTTTACGCAAGCTCAGCTCGAAGGGGATTTCCAACCTCCGGATCGATCCCTCCTCGTCAAGCTCCACGGCCAAGGCTCCGCCCCGTCGGGTGTCTCGGTCGGCCCCTCCGACCTTCCCGGGCGGACCTCGGTCCAGGCCCTCCTCGCGGCCGGCCGCGGCTGGGCCCACGAGCCCGGCAGCGAAACCCTCTGGGTCCGGCTCGACCTCGGGGAGTCGGGCGGAGAGGTCGAGGTGCGGGTCACTTCAACAGGGCCTGTCAAGCATTAGCCACTATTGCCGGTACGCTCATTCCGAGCCAAACCTGTCATTCCGAACGAAGTGAGGAATCTTGTAACTGCAATCAGTCCGCAGCCTTAGATTCCTCGGCTATCGCCTCGGAATGACATGTCCGGGTGGGAATCGGTTGATATCCGGCCTCCTTCCTTCGTCTCCGTCTCAGCCGATATGTCACAATACGAGATCCAGGTTGTCTAATGAAAAAAATCAAAGCCGAAGCCGGCAGGGCGCCGCGGGATTTGGACCTGGATCGCCCCGGCCTTCGGCGCGGATCGAGAGAGGGGCGGGAAACCCCGAGGGGGAAAAAGGAAAGGAGACAGTTCAATGAAACGAAAGCGGACAACCAAGCGAACTCTATTCATCCGGAGCGGGATGGCTGCGGCGCTCGTCGCCGCGATCCTGTTCGTCCATGGGAGGGGCGGCGGCGGCCTGCATGCCCGGTCATCCGGGCCCGATCCCGGCCGGATCTATTATGATGAAAGGGCCATCCACTTTGACGCCCAGGGCTTCGGCGACCTCGTGCCCAAGGTGGGCGAGGTCGCGTCCTTCCGGATCGAGGCGAAAGCCCTTCTGGATCTGCCCGCGGCGATGATTCGGGTCCGCCTCGACGAGGGGGCGAAGGTCGTGGGCGGTACTCTGGCCTACGACGGGCCCCTCGGCCTGGATCCCGTCATCCTCAAGGCCGACATCCTCGTCAACAAGGCCGGGGATCACACATTTCGCCTATATGCCCGGGCTCCGGAGGATCAGAACCTTCACACCACGGTCGAGGATTACCACTTTTACAGCCTCCAGGAGGAAGCGGGTCCGGGGCATCTGCCCGCGGAGTTCCCGACATTCACACGGACGACGATAATCGAGCCGGGCTATCTTCCGGGGCAGGAGGACGACCACAACATCCCCGAGATCCAGACCGATCCCCCGGACCCCACGGTGGAGCCGCCGATCTGCCAGGAGGATGAACTGCCGGGAGAGGACGCCTCCGGCTCCGCCGACTCCTCCGCGAGGTCCACGACCATGACGGTCACCGGGTACCTCTATTACTACGACCGGAGCGATAGCCTCGAGCCGGTGCAGCACGGCCTCGTGCAGCTCCGCAAGAAGACCGGCGGCCACCTCGGCTTCGACTACACGGACCACAGCGGCTACTTCTCCGTGACCGGCACCTGCTCGTCCTGCAGCAAGGCAAAGCTCCGCTTCTGGAGCTACGCCTATCCGAACGGCAACGAGCTGCTGGTCCTTCCCTCCGGGTCCCAGTGGGACGACACGTTCCACGCAACCACGGACAGCTTCGACATGATCAACGGCACCTATAACAGCGGCTCCTGGTCGATCGAGAACAACGTCTCCGAGAGTAACCAGAACGAGGATTCCTTCTGGATTCACCAGGACCTCGTTGCAGGCCATCACTTCCTTCTCGGGGAAACCAGCGACGGCGTGGGCGACGTGACCGTGAAGTGGGAGCACAACAGCACGGACGGGTCCTACTATACGCATGGAGGCAAGATCCGTCTCACCGGCACGGCCGCCGAGGACACGAACGACACGGTTCTGCACGAGATGGGCCACAACGTGATGTACAACTATTGGGGGGCCGATTTCCCGAGCAACGACTGTCCCGATCCCCACTACTTCCAGCAGGCCGGCGGAGAGCACTGCGGCTGGACCGAGGGGTGGGCCCACATCTGGCACTTCATGGTCAACGACGACGCGGTCCGCAACTACCCGGGCGGTGGCTCCATCAACACCGAGCCCTACGGCGGCGGCTGGGACGACGGGTCCTGGGTGGAGGGCCGCGTGGCGGGCGCCTGGTGGGACTTGGTCGACACGAACGTGGACGGGGTCGACACCTACACGGATAGCTTCAGCTACCTGTGGGACCTCTGGAAGAACCACCACGAAGAGAACTTCGTCGACTTCTTCGACGTCTACTCGATTTCTGGCCTTGCCGACGTGTGCCTGGCCAAGGACGTGGCGGTCCAGAACACCATCGAGGTGACGTTCTGCCCCTCCTGCCGGATCAGCCCGGCCGGCGGGGGGATCCGGTCCCTCGGCCTCTTCTCGATCCTCTTCCTCAGCCTCCTCGCCTGAGCCTCCTCGCCTGCGCGGCCATCTTCGAGGTCAGTCGCAGGTTTTCGATGAAGAAGTAATCGGATGGAAAGCGGGGCCGCCCTTTGGGGGGCGGCCCCCGCTCCATGGCCGGGACTCCACTGCCCCCAGCCGAAATGTCACGGAAACGCGATCCGGGCTGTCTAATTGAGAAATGGAAGCAGCTGACGGCCTGGAGACGCGGGATTCCAACCCGAATTGCCCCGGCCGGCCTCGCTGCGCGAGTGGGGGGGGGCGAGAGACCCCCGAGGGAAAAAGGAAAGGAGTCAGTCAAATGAAACAGAAGCGGACAGGCAAACGGACACTGTTCATCCGGGGCGGGATGGCCGTGGTGCTGATCGGTGCACTCCTGTTCACCCTTGGAAAGGGTGAGAAAGGCCTGGATGTTCTGTCGACCATTTCCGATCCAGGTCGAACCCATTATGATGAGAAGGCCATCCACTTCGACACACAGGGCTTCGGCGACCTCCTGTCCCGAGCGGGCGAGGTCTCGTTCTTGAAGATCGATGCGAAGGCCCTGCCTGCGGCGGACCGGAACGCGAGCGATGAGGTTATCTGCCCGTCCTGCCAGATCAGCCCGAGCTGCGAGGGGATCCGGTCGCTCGGCCTCTTCTCCCTCCTCTTCCTCAGCCTCCTCGTCTGTGTGGTCATATTCGAGATCAGCCGCAGGCTGCCTCTGAGGAAGTGATCGACCGTGAGACGCAGGGGCACGGCGTGCCGTGCCCCTGCGTCAAGACACACGCCTGATTTTATTGACGTTGCCATCCCGTCCATATAGACTGTCCGAAAGGATGGTTCTATGGATTTTCTGCGAAGGTCGGGCGTCGTAATTCTAGCCAACAAATGGCACATTCTTTTTGCTTGTGCTCTTTTTCTGATCATCTTTTCCAACCTCGGATATTATCCCGATCGCCTGGATCCCTACGTTCCATTCACGATTCGTCACCAGGTAGGAAAGGTGTTCGACGGCGAGGACGTTTCCGACCAGGTGACGTGGCAGTGGCAGAGTATGCATCAACACGGCGGCGGACGATCTCCTGTTTATGGCTACTTGATAGAATTCGGCCTGCGCATTTTTGGCCTCACTCTCTTCGGAGTGCGATTCTTTTCCGCCCTTCTGGCGTTTGCGGCCCTCCTTTTTGCATACACGGTTTTGAGGAGGGTGTGGCCATTGGATTACGTCCTCCTTTTTATGATGCTTCTCGCCTCCTCGCCCTGGTATCTCGTCATGACGCGGTCGGGGGGAATCACCGGCCTTTCTCTGACATTGGTCATCATCGCTCTGTGTGTGACCCTTCGATTGTTGCGTGGCACGGATTCGATCTCTCCTGTTTTTGCTGGAATCGCTGTTGCCCTGGTACCGTACGGCCACGCCATAACCCGGCCTGTTGCGCCTTTCTTGATCCTCTTCGTCTTTTTCCACCGGAGGCGTGTCCGATCCGGGCGAATGCTGCTTTTTGTGGGAATCCTTCTCGTCTTCCTTTTGTTGCAGGCCGGCGATTTTCAGACATCCTTTCGCAACTATTTCGTCGCTCGGGGAGAAAATATCGTCTCGGTGAGTACGACCGTGGATGGGGATTTCGATTTTCGATTTTTTTTCGACAAAATAGCTGACAACATAGCGTGCCACTGTCGATTTCTCCTGGGGGTCAACAGGCTGGAGAGTTTCTGGAATCCCGATCTGGCGTCCAGTTATCAGAATAACGACGTTGTTTTCTATCCGAGATTCCTGGTTCCCCTTTTCGTTCTTGGATTTGTCATGACCGTCTATCAGTTTATTACCAGACGATCCATTGAATCCTATTCCGTCCTCCTGTTGTTTTTTACCGGCCTGATACCCGGACTGGCCAGCGGGCTGGGTGGTCCAAATTTGGTGCGATGCTATCTGGTAATCCTCCCCTTGTATTATTTTATCGCCAAAGCGATATACAGTATCTATAAGAAGGTCTCGTTGGAAACAGAAGGATTAGAATATCCGTTGAAACACTGCATAAATGCTTCTACTTTCACGACGGCACTTGTCCTCTTTATTGTTCTATTTGGGTGTGGCTATTTTAGGACGACGGCTAACCATATAATATTACCGGATAT
>CAZFWM010000355.1:0-7683 GCA_964522545.1 uncultured Thermodesulfobacteriota bacterium | reverse complement strand
GCTCAAGGACATCGGATACGGGATCGGAGACCTGGCCAGGACCGGGCTCATCATAAGGAAGAAGCGCCGGGAGCGGGCAAGGGCCGACGAGAGAGACATCTCGCCCGAGATGGTGAGCCAGATGGTGGACCGGCTGCACCCGAGGCGGATGCTGGCGAGGGTGGCGGAGATCTTCGAGGAGACCCCCTCCACCAGGACGCTCCGGCTGATCCCCGAAGAGGGGGGCTTTCCGCCCTTCCGGGCGGGCCAGTTCGTCAACCTCTTTCTCACCATCGACGGTATCGCCACGAGCCGCCCCTACAGCATCTCCTCCCCGCCGACCCGGTCGGGGCATGTGGACATCACGGTCCGGAAGATGCCGGACGGCTTCGTCTCGGCCTTCCTCTGTGAGCGGGCCATCGTGGGCGACCGGTTCGAGCTCTCCGGCCCGGCCGGCTGTTCCTATCACGAGCCGCTCACTGACACGGACCGGCTCGTCTTCCTCGGCGGGGGCTGCGGGATCACGGCCTTCATGAGCATGATCCGCAGCGAGGCGGACGCCATGCAGGGCCTGGACATGCACCTCATCTACGGAAGCCGGGTCCCGGACGACATCATCTTCCACGAGGAGCTCGTCGAGCTGGCCGGGCGCCTCGATAACTTCAGGATGGACCTCATCATCAGCGAACCACCCAAGGGGTACCGGGGCCTTCGCGGCCTCCTCGACGCAAAGACGATCGGTAAGCTGGTGGGAAAACTGGAGGAGAGGACCTTCTTCCTGTGCGGCCCCCTCGCCATGTACGACCTCTGCACCCGTGCCCTCCGGGAGCTCGGCGTGCCGGACCGGCGGGTGAAGATGGAGCTCCCCGGGCCGCCGCCCGATATCACCGCAATCGAGGGCTGGCCGAAGAAGATCAAGAAAAACGCCACGGTGCTCGTGGAGATCGACGGCGAACCGGAGAAGATCGAGGCCCGGTGCGCGGAGCCGCTCCTCAACTCCCTGGAGCGCAGCGGCGTCGCCCCCGACGCCCTCTGCCGTTCCGGCGAGTGCGGCCACTGCAGGGTCCGCCTCCTCCGGGGCGACGTGTTCGTCCCGCCCATGGTGACGCCGAAGAAGGCGGACGCCCTGTTCGGGTACATTCATCCCTGTATGGCTTATCCGGTGGGGTATATTCGGATTCGATTATAATTGTTCTTTGTCTTTACCGTTATTTGCGATGGAATGTTTCCACTTATGCGCAGAATGAACGTTCAGGGGCAACGGGGCAGAGGCACAAAGTGCCTCCCCCCTCCCCTTTGTGCCTTACGGCCCGACTCGGAGGACCACATGACCGAAAAAGCCAATTGGAAAGACACAGTGGAGAACATTGTCTACTCGGGACGGATCAAGGTCCCCTACAAATGGTACGTGGGGGAGGTGGGGAGCCGATTCCTCACGGCGCTTAGGGATGACAAGGAGATCTGGGGCATCCGCTGCCCCGAGTGCCGGAAGGTCTACGTGCCCCCGGTCAAGAATTGCGGCGAGTGCTTCGTCCTCACGGACGAGTGGGTCCGGGTGGAAGAGACCGGGACGCTGGAGTCCTTCACGGTCGTGCGATACGCCCACGCCATGCAGTCCGTGGAGCCGCCCTTTGCATTCGGCCTGGTCCGGCTGGACGGCGCCGACGGGGCGCTCCTCCACCTGATCGGGGATGCCGGTCTCGATGAACTTAAGGCCGGGATGCGGGTCAGGGCGGTCTTCGCCGACGAGAGGAAGGGCTCCATCCTGGACATCAAGCACTTTGCTCCGATCTGAGAGATCTTAGGAAAGGTAGGAAGCGATATGGAGAAGATAGCCATCGTGGGGGTGGGGCAGACCCCCTTCGAGCGCAGAAAAGAGGAGACCTTTGAGGAGATAGTCTTCGAGGCGGCCACGAACGCCCTGGCCGATGCAGGCTGCGAGATCGCCGACATCGACAACATCGTGACCGTCTCCAACGACTTCTGGGACGGGCGGACCATATCCTCCATGGCCATCCAGGAGGCGGCCGGCACGTACGGGAAAGACATCTCCACCGTGGAGGGGGACGGCACCTTCGGCCTCCTGTACGGGATGATGCGCATCCTGTCCGGCTCCTTCGACACGACCCTCGTGGTCTCCCACGTCAAGGGGTCCGAGGGGGTGATGAACCTCATCACCAACGCCATGTTCGACCCGATCACCCAGCGGGGCCTCGGCATCGACGCCACCAGCTCGGCCGCCCTCCAGGCCCGGGCCTATATGGAGATGAGCGGCGCCGGCGAGGAGGACTTCGCCCGGGTCTCGGTGAAGAACCACGGGAACGCCCTGAACAATCCCATGGCCCAGCTCCCCATGGAGATCACCGTCGAGGAGGTGATGGCCTCCCGGAAGATCGCGGATCCTCTGAAGCTCCTCGACTGCTCTCCCATCAGCGACGGGGCGGCCGCCGTCGTCCTCTCGAACGAGAAGGGGCTCGGGCGGTTCGCCAAAGACCCGGTCTGGATCCGGGGCGTGGGCCACTGTTCCGACGCCTACAACCTCGGGTACAGGGATCTGGCCCGGCCGAGGGCCCTGAAGAAGGCGGCGGACAAGGCCTACGCCATGGCCGGGATCGGGGATCCCATGAAGGAGCTCGACGCGGCCGAGCTCTACGACGCCTACTCCTACATGGAACTCCTCTGGTACGAGGGGCTCGGGCTTGCGCCCGAGGGCCGGGGGGCGGAGTTGATCCGGTCCGGGGCCACCGGCCCGGACGGAGAGCTGCCGGTCAATGCGTCGGGCGGGGTCCTATCGGCCCACCCCGTGCTGGTGGCCGGTATGGCGAGGGTGATCGAGGCGGCCCTCCAGGTGCGGGGCGAGGCGGGCGGCAGGCAGATCCCGGGGGCCCGGACCGCCCTGGCCCACGGGATCAACGGCCCCTGCGGGCAGTCCCACTGCGTGTTCGTCGTGGGGAGCTGAGGAAAAAATTAACGCAGAGACGCAGAGGCGCAGAGAGAAGGAAATCTATGGCTTATGATTTTTGTCATTTCGAACGAAGTGAGAAATCTTTCAGAGAAACAAAAATGAAAAGATAAGATTTCTCCCTATCGGTCGAAATGACAGGTTTCGATTTATTATAAAAATAACGATCGTTATACTTATTGGTCTGAATCGAATTATAAACAATCCTCTGCGACTCTGCGACTCTGCGTTAAAATAATCTGGAAGTAAAAGTTCGTACTAAGGGCGTTAAATATTCTTCTTGGTAACCAGCGGAGGAGAACATGGGAAAACGAGTAGCCATAGTCGGCTTTGGCCAGACCGTGCAGCGGAGCTCGAGGAAGGACGTGAACGGCGTGGAGCTCATCAACGAGGCGGTCCGGGCCTGCCTGGCCGACGCCGACCTCGGCATCGACGACATCGATGCCATCGTCATCGGGAACATGGACCACTTCGAGGGGATCAACTACGTGGACATGTGGAGCGCCGAGGGGTCCGGGGCCGTCATGAAGCCGGTCCTGAAGGTGACCACCGGCGGGACAACAGGCACCACGGTGGCCATGTGCGCCTACTACCACGCCGCCTCGGGCATGTTCGACCGGGTCCTGGCCATCGGCTGGGAGAAGAACTCCGAGTCCGACACCACCGGCGCCATCATCACTGCCTTTCACCCGGTCTGGGAAAGGCCGAACATGGCCGGGGCCATCGCCGGCCTGGCCGTGGAAGCGAGCAAGTACATGGACAACTACGGTGTGACCGAGCGGGACGGAGCGCGCATCGCCGTGCGCGAGAGGCTTCACGCCCTGAACAACCCCTTCGCACACCTTCACCAGGAGTGGATGCGGGGCATGGAGACCGAGCAGCTCGCCGACTTCCTGGTCGCCTCGGACCAGAACAAGATGCTCGCCTACCCCCTGCGCATGAGCGACATGTGCCCGCGCACGGACGGGGCGGCCGCAGCCGTCTTCGCCTCCGAGGACACGGCCGAGAAGCTCGCGCCGGTCCCAGCGTGGGTCGTGGCCACGGCCAATCGCCACGACCACACTTTCCTGGGCGATCTCGACTGGGACTGCAACGACACCCTCGAGAAGGCGAGCCGGGTGGTCTTCGAAAAGGCGGGCGTGCGGGAGCCCCTGAAGGAGATCGACGTGTGCGAGCTCTACCTCCCGTACTCCTACGCGGGCCTCAAATGGATGGAGTCGATCGGATTCTGCGGCCCCGGAGAAGGGCCCCGACTCGCCTGGGAGGGCACAACCGACATGGACGGGGAGCTCCCGGTCAATCCATCGGGGGGCGTGATGAGCTCCAACCCGATCGGGGCCACGGGCCTGATCCGGGTCGGGGAGGCGGCCTTGCAGGTCATGGGCCGGGCCGGAGATCGGCAGGTGGACAAGGACGTTCGGCTGGCCCTGACCACCGGATTCGGCGGGTGCAACTGGAACGACGTCATGCTTTTGGGCAAGGAAAAGCCGTCGTAGACATATAGGAGAATAAAGATGACGGAAGAGAAACCAGAAGTGGAGCTCCTCACCATCGAGTCCGGGGAGGCCTTTCAGCCCTTCGACTGGAGCGTGGGGAAGTACGGGTCCAGGCTCCTTCACGAGATCAAAGAGAATAAACGGTTCGTGGGGATCAAGTGCTCCAGGTGCGGCAAGGTCTACGTGCCCCCCCGGAAGGTCTGCGGCCCCTGCTATATAGCCATGGACGAGATCGTGCCGCTCTCCGACGCGGGGGAGATCGTGGTCTGCACGATCCTCCAGTTCGGCTTCGTGGATCCCAGCACCGGGGTGCAGCGCCCGGTCCCTTACGCGTGCGCCTTCATCAAGCTGGATGGGGCGGACTCGACCCTGCCCCACTTCATCGACAGCACCGACCCGGAGAAGGTGAAGGTCGGGGCCAGAGTGAAGGCCGTCTTCGAGGAGGAGCGCACCGGGAGCATCATGGACATCCGGCACTTCGCGCTCGTTTGATTTTCCTCTGAGGAACCCAGGAAACCAGGAATTAAAAAAAAGGGGAAACAAGGAGATCCGACCTCTGTGTCGGCCGAGGCCGTTTTCCCTCGTTCCGAGGCGACCCACTTGTCATTTCGACTGAAGCGAGAAATCTTTTTTGACCTCTATTCTCTGTTGACTCTTTTCCTGGGTTCCTGGGTTCCTCATAGTCCTTTTTCCAACGGAAGGAGCAATTGAATGGATTTCGACCTGACCCCCGAGCAAAAGATGCTGAAAGAGACCGTGGCCAAGTTCGTGGACAAGGAGGTCATTCCCCGGGCCCCTGAGGTGGACGAGGACGGTAAGTTCCCCGAGGCCAACTTCAGGGCCATGGCCGACCTCGGCCTCTTCGGCATCTCCATCCCGGAAGCCCACGGCGGAATCGGGGCCGATCTGCTCTCGTGCGTCCTCGTGATGGAGGAGCTCTCCAGGGGCTGCGCCGCCACGGCGAACACCTTCGGCGCCCACGCCCTGCTTTGCGCCGAGAACATCTTTCGCAACGGCAGCGAGGCCCAGCGCGAAAAGTACCTGCCCGACCTGATCTCGGGAAAAAAGATCGGCGCCCTCGCCATCACCGAGCCCGAGGCAGGCTCCGACGCCATCTCCATGCGGACCCGGGCCGTAAAAAAAGGGGACAAATACATCCTCGACGGCACGAAGATGTTCATCACCAACGGGCCCGTGGCCGACGTGGTGGTGGTCTACGCCAAGACCGACCCCAAGGCACACCACAAGGGGATCACCGCCTTCATCGTGGAAAAGGACATGCCCGGCTTCTCCACCGGCAAGAGCCTCAAGAAGATGGGCGTCCGGGGCTCTCCCACGGGGGAGCTCATCTTCGAAGATATGGAGGTCCCGGCCAAGAACGTCCTGGGCGAGGAGAACCAGGGGATCAGGGTCCTCATGAGCGGCCTCGACCGGGAGCGGATCGTCTACTCGGCGGCGCCGGTCGGCGTGGCCCAGGGGGCCTTCGACGTGGCCTTCAAGTACGCCCGGGAGAGGGTCCAGTTCGGATCGGCCATAGTCACCTTCCAGATGATCCAGGATATGCTGGCCGAGATGGCCACCGACATCCAGGCCGGCCGCCTCATGACCCACTGGGCCGCGGCCCTGGCGGACCGGGGCCGGAGGGTGCGGCTCGAAGCATCTTATGCTAAACTCTTTTGCTCCCAGGTCGGCATGCGGGTCGTGGACCGAGCGGTCCAGATCCTCGGCGGGTACGGCTACATCAGCGAATTCCCGGTGGAACGAATGTATCGAGACATGAAAGGGATCGAGATCGGCGCCGGCACCACCCAGATCCAGAAGCTGATCGTCGTGCAGGAGCTGCTGCGGGGAGCGTGAATCGGCGACCACGGAATGCATGGATATAGGCGAAAGCCTCAAAATATAGTCCGATCGAAAATAACAACAAACAAAGGAGGTAGGGAGCATGAAAAGAAAAGCGATCCTATTGACCGTGGGCCTGTTTTTTCTGATGAGCGCGTCGGCCCTTGCCGGGGTGCCGGACGAGATCACATTCATGGGCAGACTCATTCAAGGCGGAAATCCTGTGACCTCGCCTACGAGCATGACCTTCGAGCTCTTTTTAAATGCGACCGGCGGCTCCAACGTCTGGTCCGACACCCAGATCGTCACCCCGAACGGCCAGGGCGTGTACGTGGCCTATCTCGGGTCCGCCCTGAATCCCCTCCCAACGGAGAACGACATCCTCTGGATCCAGGTGACGGTGGTGAGCACCCCGCTCACTCCCCGAAGAAAGATCACCTCCACCCCTTTTGCCTTGAGGGCGGGCACCTCCGATGACGTAGGGACTTTGCCGAACCTGGATGTCACGGGCAATGCGACGATCGGGGGCAACGTCGGGATCGGCACGGCGAGCCCTTCTGAAGGCGTTACGTTAGGCTCAGGCAAAAATATATTAATGAATCGACCGGCAGGTATTCAGTGGAATGGAGCCAACGAAGGTATCTATGCGGATGATGGAAGTTTGACGACTGCAGGCACTATACATATAAAAGCCGGGGGAAGCGAAAGGGTATCGGTTCAGCCGCTCACGGGCAACGTCGGGATCGGGACGGTGAACATTTCCAATCCATTGTCTATGAGTAAGCTCGTGCAGATATACCACAGCAGCGATTCTGGAATTGCACTTTCCAACAGTGATAACGACTACTCCCTTATCGTAGATGGAATTGACAGATTCAGACTGGTACACACCGATGGCGGCGGCAATCATGAGAGGCTTGCTATTGACACTGCTGGCAAAGTCGGTATCGGGACGACGACCATGCAGGGCGTATTGAATATACGTCAGACATCGGACAGCCATGGCGGCGGAATCTTCATGATGTC
The DNA here is from genome assembly GCA_964522545.1 of uncultured Thermodesulfobacteriota bacterium. Lineage (GTDB taxonomy): Bacteria > Desulfobacterota > DSWW01 > CAZFWM01 > CAZFWM01 > CAZFWM01. The sequence goes on along the minus strand of CAZFWM010000355.1, from coordinate 378 downwards.
GCCACAAGGCATGGACTGCAGGATCTGGATCACTTCTGAACCGGCGTGTCAGATCGGTACAACTTTGGTTACTGGATCGAATCGTCGGCTATGCGCCTACTGTGATTAGGCCATCTCGACCTCTCGATTAACCCGCTAAAATCTAGACATAGGCTATTTGCGGGCAAATCGAATATTTTTCAAGGGAGGCAAACATGAAAACTGGAAAATTTGTCACCGGATTTCTGACCTGGACGGCCGTGCTCTTTTTCTGCGCAGCCGCCCAGGCCCAGATGACCGGGGGGGACTACGAGATCTCCTTCAGCGACCTCGGCACCGGCGGCGGCGAGATGACCGGCGGCGACTACTCCATGGACGTCACCGCCGGCCAGACCGGCT
>CAZFWM010000354.1:0-7705 GCA_964522545.1 uncultured Thermodesulfobacteriota bacterium | reverse complement strand
TCGTTGGAGTGTAATTCATTTCTGAATTGAGACATTCATTCAGAAGCAGGTCGTACCAGATAGCTACGATGATCCGTGGCAATCTCCGTTCAGACTACCGTGAGGGGATAGTATCCATGCTTTACGATTTCAGACCCCTTCTCTCCAAAAGCTTCTTTCAATACGATCTCTACTCGTACTCGATCGTCTTCTCCACTGTCGTGGGGATTGCTTATGCATTCTATATCAACAGGCGATACCATCTATTCAAGTCCGTGTGGGACCTCCTCGAATTCAGTGTGGTTGGGTATTTCAGCGCTTACTTCGGCTCGAAAGTCTATCTTATCCTCCAGAACGCCGACAGTCTCTATTATCTCTGTGTCGATCCCGCGAGCGCCCCTCCCCCCTTCGGACCGGCGACCGAGCCGGACTGTCTTGCAGCCTTCCGGTTTCTGAAATCCTACGGATTCGCATGGTACGGGACCCTGCTCGGTTCAATCGTCGTCTGCTATATCTACTTAGGGCGGGACATGCGCAACTTCCTGCGCCATGCCGACGCCCTCTGCCCCATCGCCGCATACGCCCTTGCGCTAGGGCGAATCGGTTGTTTCGCAGGCGGCTGCTGCCAAGGGATCCCTACCGATTCCTGGTTCTCGATCATGGTCCCCTATTCGACGGAGCCTCTCTTCCCATCCCAGCTCATGATGGTCGCCTATAACGGGCTCCTCGCCGTTCTCCTCTTTGCACTGATCTTTGGCCGCAAGCGCCAGAAGTTCACGGGAGATGTCTTTCTCTGGTACCTCACGATCTACCCGATCTGCCGGTTCATCGTAGAGATCTTCCGGAGTGATCCGACGCGGGGGTTCATATGGAAAGTCGAGAGGGTAGTAACCGTGTCAGGCAGTGAAGTGAGCTACCTGGTGGGATTCACCCTCCCCCAACTCTTGTCCCTCGTGCTCATGGCCGTCGCGGGGTACGGCTGGTACCGCGTAATCCGTTATGGGAGGCTCCTCAGAGAGGAATGAAAGGTATTTAACGTTGGAATTAACTCTAACTGGATCTTGAGGGTCTAAGAGACAATGCGCAAGAGTACCTGTCAATAAACAAGGAGGTTATAGTCATGAAAAAAGCGCGCACTCATCACATCCTGTCGTTCTGTGTTGCCCTGATCGTTGTGTCCTGCTCATGGTCTCCCCTTTATAGCGAGACCGACAAGGCGGCCGCAGAATCCCGGGATTCGCTGGTCAAAAAGATTACAACCATCAGCAAATTCGGCAAGGCTCTTGATTGGTGCAGCAAGAATAATCTCATTACCATAGCAAAACAGGGGAGGGATGAATATTTTGATGTCTATGTCATGAGGCCGGACGGATCGAACGAGAAATGCATTACATGCGGTGGCCCCGGATGCCCGCAGAAGCACAACGGAGTTCCGGCATGGCATCCATCAGGGAAGTACATCGTCTTTACGGGCGAAAAAAAGGAAAACTCTACATCGAAGCAAGCAAAGCAATATGCAATGCCGGGCACTGGATTCAACTGCGATCTCTGGCTTGGGAGCCATGACGGCAAGAAGTTCTATCAACTCACCGACCTGCCGATGAAAATACCTGCGACGTCCGTGATTCATCCTCAGATCTCTCACGACGGCGAAAAGCTATTGTGGTCCCAACGAGTCGGGCGTGGCGATCCGTGGGGAACCTATGCGCTCAAAGTGGCTCGCTTGGTCATAGACGAAAAGGGCGCTCGACTCAAAGACATTAAGACCTACCAGCCAGGGAAGAAGGGCAGCTTTTATGAAGGGCACGCCTTTTCCAAGGATGACAAAAAGATACTCTTCTCAGGCGATTTGCAACCAGGGCAGCCGATCAACGGTCTCGACATCTACGAGCTTTCCCTGGAGACCAAAGAGCTCAAGCGACTAACGGACAGCTCCAACGATTGGGATGAACACGCTCATTATTCTCCTGACGGCAAGAGGATCGCCTGGATATCGAGCAGCGGGTTCAACCTCCAGTTCAAGTCGGTCAAGGGACATGATTGGAAAAAATATCTGAAAACCGATCTCTGGATCATGGATGCGGACGGATCCGATAAGCGAAGAGTGACCTATTTCAACGAGCCCGGCCATCCGGAATATATAGGCGGCCGCGTTGTGGTTGCGGATACTGCCTGGAGCCCTGACGGCAAAAAGATCCTCGCCACGGTGGCCTACGAAAACAATAGAGGGCGCTTGGTTTCGAAGGTTGTCATAATAGAGCTCGCCCTTTAATAAAAACTTTCATCGAAAGATCTACTCGAGCAGCATAGATGTTGCCTCGATGTCATCGTTGAGCCGCTCATGGTGAAAGGCGGCCCAGGCATTGATCGTGTCGAAGTCATCCAGCGTATCAAGAATGTGATAGGTGTAATACGTGTGACTTCGAATCACTTCATACTCCTTTTTCGTCAGCTTCGCCGCCTTCTCGAGAATCTCCTTGGAAACGGCCAGCTTCCCCAGGTCATGAAAAGCCCCGGCGAGAAACAGATCCTTTTACCTCTGGGCATCAAGCCCCATCTCCATGCCCAGCCTCGTGGCGATATAGGCGACCTGCTTGTGATGATCGACCAGGGCGGGACTGACGAGGTCCATCGCATCGGAGAGACAGATGGCCAGGTCGAAGAGCATTATCTGGGGATCCCGTATCATGCCGTACACCTCACACTACGAGCTTGCCGTCCACGAGGATCTCCCGGCCGTCCACCGAGAGGGTGGGCCCAGTGATGATCCCGTCGAGATGGAGCTGCACGTCGCAGGAGCCCCCCATGCTCATGTTGTTGCCCACGGCCACGTGGACCGTGCCCATCACCTTCTCGTCCTCGAGGATCATGCCGGTGATCCTGGCCTGGTCGTTGGTGCCGATGCCGAGCTCGGCCAGGTTGCGGCCCTTTTGGCCGTGGGGCTCTACGAGGGCGTTGAGCCTGTCGGCCGCCTCGCCTCCGGTGATCTCCACGGCATAGCCCCCCTCGACCCGTATCCGGATCGGGTCTCCCTCGATCACACCGACGCCGGCCATGGCCCCGTCGATCACCACCACGCCCTCGGACTTCCCCTCCTCCTGCATGAGGAAGGCCTCGCCGCTCGGGAGATTTCCCGCCGCCCCGGGCTCGAGCATGAGGCCGGTGGAGGAAATGGCACGGCACCCCTCGATCGGCATAGTGATGTCCGTGCCCAGGGCTGTGGTGAGCCTCGTCACCCGGCCGGCGTCTAGGAGGGCGGCGACCCTGTCGGTGCGCTCCGCGATGGCATGGTAGTCGGCGCTCATGCACCGGACCATGCAGTCCTCGGTGATCCCGGGGAGCGTGCCCACCCGGACCCCGGCCTCGCACGCGGCCCTGCGGGCGGCCGTGTGGGTGAGCGACTTGGCCGTGGGGCAGAGCACTGCGGCGGCGGCCTTCATCGCCTCGGCCACGAGTGGGGGCGGCTCGGTTCCGTGGGTCTCGCGCTCGGCCATCTCGAGGAGCAAGGACTCGGCCCCGAGCGAGAGGGCCGCCTCATAGAGGGCCAGCCCTATGGGACGGAGCTTCGTGTCGGTCACCACGAGGACAACCTCATCGCTCGTGATTCCCATGCAATCGCGCACAGCGATCAGGGATGCGTTCTGAAGAGCTTCATTCATGATCCACCTCCGTGAGTGATTGTGGTCTCGTATCGTACTGGAACAGGGCCGCGTCTTCAACCCGAAAATGTAGGGGCGCGATTCATCGCGCCCGGGCCCCGGGTTTGATAAATCAAACCCCTACATTGCTACGTCACCGAACCGGGCATGGACACAATCCCCTACCGCCCCGGCCAAAGCGGCTCGAAATCGTATCCATCGCCGTCCCGGTCCCCGTCCACGTCCACGAAGACCGGATTGGTGATGGCCCAGGCGTCCACGCCCTCCCCTTCGCAGAAGTCCCCTTCCAGCAGCTCTTCCAGGCTGTGACCCGCGCTGATCCCGTTGGGCAGGACCGGAAAGAGGGGGCTCGATCCCGTGAGCTTCACCACGAACCATGTGTCCCTGCCCAGGTGAAAGGGCTCGACGGTCTCGTACTCGATCCGCCCTCCCCGGCCGGCATCCTCCACCTCGGCGACGGTGGCTTTGGGCCCCGTCGGCCCGGGAGCGATCCCGATGATCCTGGCCGCGTATTCGCTCAGCCGGTACGGATTGAATCGATCGAGGTCCCCGGGCAGGTCGGGATTGGCGTAGATCTCGATCCGGTCAAAGGGGGCCCAGATGGGCGAGGCCACCCGGATCGCCAGCTCCACATCCCCGTCCGGGGCGTGGACCAGGGCCCCCATGCCCCCCTCCTCGCCGCTTGCCGGGCTCCTCAGCCGGATCTCGACAAATGGCCCGTTGGTAATGAGATTCTTCATCCCCCTGAGGCTTTCGACAACTTCACTTATATCCACCCCGGCCGGATCGTCATGGCCGACGGATATCATATTCCTCGGATACCCGTTCCCAACGTCCACGGAGGTATGGCTGTCCGTGTTGCCCGTGCCCGTATAGAGCCGGCCCATGTTGAGAAAGTTGAACCAGGCCCAGAGCCGGATGTGAATGTTGTATTCGATGGAGCGTCCCTTCTGCTCGCGGGCCCAGGTCCAGAGGCCGTTGATCACCTCAATTGCGTCGAAATCGAGGCTGAGGACCTCGGCGCCGGGCCCCATGCGGAGCACCTCCGGGTCCAGGGCCTTGTCCCCTGCAAAGGCCCTGCCCACGGCCGGATCGAAAGTGAGGTCCACCACGTTGAAGTAGCCCATCTCGAAGAGGCCCGCGGCTCTGCCGTAGGGGTGGTTGACCTGGACCACCGGCTCCATCTCGGGGAGGTTTTCGCGGATGGCCAGGAAGATCTCCCCGGGGGTCATGACATATCTCCGCCCGTTGCCGATCCCCCAGTCGATGGCTCCACCGTTGATCGAATCGGGAAACGGCACGAACCGCATCGGGAATCCGTTGAAGTGGCCGTAGGAGGTGGTTGTGATCTCCTGGCCCGGCATGGAGCAGACCCACCGACTCAGGCCGAGCTCCCGGAGGAGGCCGGAGTAGTCGGTGATCACGAAGTGGTCTGTGGCACCCAGGAGCTCCACCCCCTCGGCGGCGAAGACGGTGAGCCTCTCGCCCATGGGGATGTCGCTGTCCCAGCTCGGCAGGGCGTGTATGTGGAGGTCTGCCGAGATGGTCCCGGCCGTGTCGATGACCCTGTCCAGACGAAAGCTCAGATCCACGGTCTCCCCAGCGGAGAGCTCCACCCCCTTGGAATCGATCGAGTACTCGATCCCCCTCGACGCGACCAGCTTGTATCGTCCGGGCTCGAGGCCGAACTCCCCTGCCCCGGTCCGGGTGAAGTCCACCCGGGCCAGACCCTCCGGAATGGGATTCCGGGTGAAGTCGGCGAAGAGGTTCTCCGGCGGGCTCGGGTCGATGCCGACCACGGAGAGCTTCGAAGGAAGAGGCGTCCCCTCTCCGTCCCGGACCGTGTAGCGAACCCTGCAGGTCCTGGGGAGCCTCATCTCCAGCTCTACCCGCTCCCCCGCTCTGATCTCCACCGTGTATTCTTTCGGGATGAGGAGCCCGTCTCCAAAGGGCCGGCCTTCCTGGTGTGCCCTTACCCGGTACTTCCCGGGAGGAAGATCTCCCTCGAACCGGCCCTCGTTCTTCGCCGTGTGCTGGGAAAAGGCCTGCCGGCCCGGGAGGGGGCCGAGCACTGCGATACTCACCTCGTCAAGCGGAGCCGAAGTGGTCGCTTCCACCACCTGTCCCGCAAGGATCCCCACCGGATCGCCCCGGATCTCGTGAACCACGTCGCGGATCGAGGCGACGTCCCCATCCCCGACCGCGAAGTACCGCCTGTACCGGCCCTCGCCGCCGGGGGGCACCGCGACCTTGCAGTCCCTGCGGTTGAGCAGCACGCCCAGGATGTCCTGGTTGGGGAGGATGGTGGACCCTTTGACCGACTGGATACCGAGGCTCAGTGGAGTCAGGCATGTCTCGTCCGGGGGGAATGGGTCCGGTACGTAACCATAGGAGACTCCGTGTCCGGCCATGGCGATGAAGTCGATATCGATGAGGAGCTGGTCCCCGAACCCCTTCTCGCCTCCGGCGAAGAATATATCGAGATCTCCGGCGCTGTCGATGAATTCCCCGGGAAGGAGGTGGAGGGCATCCGGACCGGTGTTCTCGAAGGTGGTGACCACCTCGACATAGGAGCGGCCGGGCCGGAGAATGTAGTCGGTGGTGATCTTCAGAGGGAAGTCCCGGTCGATGTCATAGGGAAAGAGGGGAGCGAGGCCGAGCCGGCTCAGCTCAGCGCAGATGTTCATGGCGTCGAAGATGGCGTCCTCTCCCTCGGCCCTGACCACGGCGCGTCCTTCCGAGCCGTCCTCCATGACCCGGACTGATTTATGGTCGACCGTCAGGCCGAGATCGAAGAAGAGGTTGAGCTGGCCGAAGGAATCGCTCCCGGCAGCTCCCGCAGGCCTCACCCGGTCGGCGTCGATGATGTTCCCGCCGTAGGCACTGAATCCCACGACCCTTCCCGGCCGGCGGATGACGAGGCGGATCTTCTCGTTCTCGAGCAGATAATCCCCTACCCTCCCCCTGGCCGACTCCCCTCCGATCAGCTGATCCTCTTGGGTGATCCGACAGGCGACAGCCTTTCCCTCCCGCTCGGCCGGGGGGCGGCTCTCACCGTGGCATCCCGAGATCGCCGGCCCGGTCAGAAGGAGGAGAAGTGGGAGGAACCGAATGGCCTTGGATGCCGACATTGCTCTCATCTCCTGGAATATGTACCTATGAACTCTGTTCTATGCGTAAAAGACCTTTTCAACCACAGAGGACACAGAGGGCACAGAGAGAGAATTTAATTGTGAATAGTATTGAAAATCTTTTTCTGACTCTCTGTGACCTCTATGTCCTCTGTGGTGAATCCTTTTTTTTCACAGGAATCAAACTTACATTCCAGCGCTTGATCGTATAGAGTTTTGCATTGTACAAGAAAGTGCTTGGCAAGGATAGTTTTCGATCTGAAATTTAAGCTCGAAAAAGAGGGCGACCATGGTTCTCGGAAAAAATCAGGGGCTCGCTCAGCTGCTCGTCGTCACCATGTCTCTCCCGCTGCTTTTTCTCTCTGCACCCGGATGCACCTTCGATACCATAGCCGACAAGTGGGAGTTCCTGTATGGACCTACGAACATCAACGCCGCTCTGGGAAACAGCGGCCTGAGCGTGGCCTTTTCCCGGCGGGGAGAGATCACCGTGCTTCGGTGGCCCAGTCCCAGCTATTACGATCAGCTGAGCTACATGACCCGGCCCCTGACTCCTGGGGCCAGGAAGATGCCGAGAATGGGGGCCGAGGAGAACATGGGGATTTTCGCCGGGCTCGCGTACTTCGCTGGGGGCCGATGGGGCATGACCTGGTTCAGGGACGATCCCTGGGTGACGTCCCAGACCTATCTCACCGACTCGTCCAACGTGCTCAAGACCGAGCACTACAATCCCGAGCTGTCGGTGCGAGTCACATTCATCAGCTTCGTCCTGCCCGACCGGGACGTCCTCGTGCTTCGGTACGAAGTGAACCGGTTCGAGGGCTCGCCCGTGGAGGGGGCCTCCCTCATCCTCTTCGAGAACCTCTCCCCCTGCCTCGACAAGATCCCCGGCCTTCCCATAGCGGACTGGCTCCTCGACGCGAGGAACGACTTTGC
>CAZFWM010000353.1:0-7727 GCA_964522545.1 uncultured Thermodesulfobacteriota bacterium | reverse complement strand
AGCGCTCCATTCGCTATGCCATAGAGCGCAAGCGCTCCGAGGAGAAGCTCCGCGAAAGCGAGGAGCGCCTCAGGAATCTGTTCGAGACCATGGGTGAGGGCGTAATCATGATCGCCCCGGACGGCGGGATCGTCCAGGCCAATCCGGCGGCTTCGAGGATCCTGAGATTAAAGCGCTCCGAGCTCGAAGGCAGCAATTACTTCTCTTCGGAGCTCAAATTCATCCACGCCGATGGAACGCCGCTGCCGCCGGAAGAGATGGCCGCCGCCCAGGCGATAAAGGAAAAGCGTCCGGTGACGAACATGGGCATGGGCGTCGAACGTCCGGACGGGACCACCTGCTGGGTCAATGTCAATGCTTCGCCGATTATCGACAAGTCAGGTACTCTAGAGGGGGTCGTCGACACGTTTACGGACATCACCGAGAGCCGGTGGTCGGAGGATGCCCTGCGGCAATCAGAGGAGAAACTGCGCTCCCTGGTACAGAACATTCCCGATATCATTTTGTTCTTGGATCAGGACGGCTCGATTCTGTCCGCCAACCGCACAATGCCGGGGACTCCCGTGCAAGAGGCGATCGGAAAGAGGGTATATGACTATATAGCACCCGCGTATTTCGATATGATGAGAAAATCAATCGAAGGGGTCTTTAGGACGGGACAGCCGGACAATTTCCTGGTCCTCGGGGTGGGACCGCAGGGAAACAACACGGCATGGTATGAAACCCGTGCCGTGCCTATCGAAAAGGATAACAAAGTCATCGCCGTGACGCTCATTTGCACGGAGATCACCGAGCGCAAACAGGCGGAGGATGAGCTGCGGGCGAGCGAGGCCCGATACCGTCTCATCGCCGATCATGCCACGGACGTCATCTGGACCATGGATATGGACCTGCACTATTCATACGTCAGTCCATCCGTCACTCGCCTTAGAGGATACAGTGCTGAAGAATCCTTGGCCCAGCCGCTGGAGGAACATTTCACCCCGGCCTCTCTCGATCTCGCCCTGAAGACCTTTGAAGAGGAGATGGCAATTGAATCTAGAGATCAAAAAAAACTCGACCGGACTCGCAGACTCGAGCTCGAGTTGACCTGTAAAGACGGCTCCACAGTCTGGACCGGGATCTCGATGGGCTTCCTGCGCGACCCTGATGATCGGCCTATCGGAATTATGGGAGTCACACGCGACATCACCGAGCACAAGCGGGCGGAGGAGGAAAAAGAACGGATACTGACCCAGCTCTTCCAGGCGCAGAAGATGGAATCGATAGGATTGCTGGCCGGCGGTATGGCCCATGACTTCAACAACGTGCTGTCAAACATCCAGGCAAAGTCGTACAAGGCCTCGCGGAAGCTCACTGACGATAATCCGGCCCGTAAGGATCTGGATGAGATTCGCAATATTTGCTTTACGGCAGGAAACTTCACGCGCAAATTGCTGCAAATCGGATGGGAGCACCCTGTAGAGTTGAGTCCCATCCATCTCAACGATGCGGTTTTGGAGATCCTCGGCCTCCTCGATCAGCTCATGGGCAAAGGCTTCTCTATCGTCCGGGACCTTGAGAAGGATCTATGGACAACCAATGCCGATACGATGTGTATCGAACAAATCCTCATGAACTTGGTACTAAATGCAAAGGATGCCATGCCGGAAGGGGGAACCCTCAGCGTCAGAACCCAGAATTTCCATGTGGAGGGAGGTTACTCTAAGGCACACCCTCATGCACAGCCCGGTAAATTTATATGTCTGACCGTCTCGGACACAGGCTGCGGAATGGATGAAGAGACCCTGGCCCGTATCTTTGAGCCTTTTTACAGCAAGAAAGGCACGGGAAAGCTATTTGGCGTAGGACTCTCCGTGGTCTACGGGATCGTCAAAAAGCACAATGGGTGGATCGATGTAGAGAGCCGTGCTGGTGTGGGCTCTACATTCAGAATCTTCTTCCCGATCATACCCGAGCTACCGAAAGAAGTGGTGGACAAGATCGACTCCATCGAGGAATATCAGGGCCGGGGAGAGAGAATTTTGATTGTGGAGGATGAAGAGCCTACGCGGGTACTCATCGAATGGATATTCCGTGAGAACGGGTACATCGTTTTTCCGGCGAAAAGTGCAAAGGAGGCATTCGACCTCTTCACGAAGGAGGACGGCAACTTCCATATGGTCTTCGCCGATGTGTTCCTACCCGACGAAAGCGGTATAAAACTTGCCGATCGCCTCCGGGCTCTCACGCCCAGGCAACGGATTCTCTTTGGAAGCGGGTATTTGAGCAATCAATCGGCGGAATTCAAAATTATCCGGGAAAAAGGGTATTGGCTTTTAGAAAAGCCTTATGATAAATTAAACTTGCTTCGAACCACCAGAAAGCTAATGGAAACCCCTTAAAGGCCACGCAGAAGGATATTGTGAATCCCTGCCCGGAAATGGGGAAATCACCACGATGAAAGAAAAAGCAAGAGTCCTCATTGTTGACGATGATTCCATGATAAGGGACTCCATGTCGTCCTGGCTCGCGGAGGAGGGGATTGAGGCCCTGACCGCCACGAATGGCCGGGAGGGGCTCGAGATTCTGCAGGAGCGGCCTCTCGATATAGCCCTTACCGACCTGATCATGCCCGTCATGGACGGCATCGCCTTCCTCCAGGAGGCAAAGAAACTGAACCCGTCGATCTCGGTCGTCATGATAACAGGGAATGCCTCCATTCAGAGCGCCATAGCGGCCATCCGGGAAGGCGCCTATGATTACGTGGAAAAGCCGCTCGTCCCGGAGAAGATCATACGCCTCGTCGAAAATCTGCTGAATCATCACCAGGTGATCGACGAGAACCTTATGCTCCGCAAAGCTCTCAAGGGAAAGAACAAGCTCGAGGACCTGATCTACAAGAGCGACTCCATGTCCCGGATCGTCAAGACCATACGGGCGGTTGCTCCGAGCAAGGCCACGATATTGATCCTGGGCGAAAGCGGAACCGGCAAGGACCTCGTTGCCCGGGCGATCCACAGCTTGAGTCCCTGGGCCGACGGCCCCTTCATCGCCGTGGCCTGCGCGGCCCTGCCAAGCTCTCTCCTCGAGACGGAGCTCTTCGGCCATGAGAAAGGCTCCTTCACCGGCGCCGTGGAGCGCCGGCAGGGCCGGTTCGAGGTCGCAGACGGAGGGACCCTCTTCCTCGATGAGATCGGAGACATAAACGAGCAGACCCAGCTCGGCCTGCTGCGGGCCATCGAGCAGAAGGAGATCACGCGAGTCGGAGGCGAATCGCCCATCACCGTGGACGTCAGGATCATCGCCGCCACGAACAGGGATTTGCCGGCGATGGTCCAGGACGGCCGATTCCGTGAAGACCTCTATTACAGGCTCAACGTGGTCACCCTCAACCTGCCGCCCCTGCGCGAAAGACGGGAGGAGATCTTTCTGCTTGCGGAGAGCTTTCTCCGCCGCTACGGCAGCCTGTATGACAAACAGATACAGGGATTCAGCCACGAAGCGTTCCGGCTCTTGCTTCAGTACGAATACCCCGGCAATGTCCGCGAGCTCGAGCACATGATCGAACGGGCGACCCTTCTTTCCACCGGCTCCAATATCGAGAAAGAGGACCTCGCAATTCCAGGCGGCACGCCGCAGGACTCACATGAGGCGGGCTCTCCATTCATGGGAATGGACCTCAAAGAAATGGAAAAGCTCCACATCCTCAAAACCCTCGAGATGGTGGACGGAAACAGGTCGAAGGCTGCAAAAATACTCGGCATAGAACGGACGACTCTCTACAATAAACTGAAGGCGTACGGGCTGTCGTAACGCCTGTCCTCGGGTTCGATCCCTGACCTGTAGGCCGTGGACGACACGACAACCCGGGGTCTTGTACACGAGGTTCCGGATAATGCAATCCGACACTCCCTTGGAAACCGTCCAAAGAGCCGAGGACGAGCTGCTATTGTCCTCGATCCCGATTCTGGTGGTGGATGACGCCCAAGCCAGCCGGGAAGTGATGAAAGACCTGCTGGTCATCGAGGGATACACGACCGTGCATCTCGCCGCCTCGGGTGAGGAGGCGCTGCGGGAGCTCGAGGCCCACCCCGGCATCGGCCTTGTGCTTCTGGACATCATCATGCCGGGAATGAGCGGCTATGAAGTCTGCCGGCGGATCCGGAGTGATGCCCGGTGGCGGCACATCCCCGTGATCGTCATTACGGGGGGGGCCCTGTACCAGAACGAGGCTCTCGAGAAGAGCTTTGCTTCCGGCTCCACCGACTACCTCTCGAAACCGGTCAATGACGTCGAGCTCTTCGCGCGCGTGCGCGTGGCACTGAACCTGCACAGGGAGCGCATCCTGCGCCGGCGCCGAACCCGGGAGCTCGCCGAGAGTGAAGAGAAGTTTCGCCTCACCTTTGACCTGGCGCCGGTCGGGATGGCCCATGTCGGCCTGGAGGGGCGAATCCAGCTGGTGAACGACAGCTTCTGCAGCATGCTCGGCTATCTTCGAGAGGAGCTGATCGGTCGGAGCCTGAAGGAATTTTACGGCGCAGACGACAGGGGGCCGGATCTGAGCCGGCTGCTCCACATCCTGGAAAAAACCCGGGCCGACTACACTATAGAGACGCCTCTGGTGCCCGCATCGGCGGAAGGGATCTGGGCCAAAATGAAATTCTCGCTGCTGCGAGAGATGAATGGGACGCCAAAGTACTTCATCGTGACCGTGGAGGACATCACGGCAAGCAAACAGGCCGAGTCCGAGATCAGACGCATCGCCTACCACGACCCACTCACGGGATTGCCTAACCGCGTTCTCTTCAACGAGCACATCGACCGGGAAATCGCCCATGCCCGACGCCGAGGCCACATGCTCGCGCTCCTCTTCATGGACCTGGATCATTTCAAGGTGGTCAACGACAGCTTCGGACACCCTACAGGGGACAAACTGCTGCAGCAGGTGGCGAAACGCATACGAGGCAAAATCCGTGAGGACGATATCTTCGCGCGACTGGGTGGGGACGAGTTCGCCTTGCTGGCCTCGCGCGTCGGCCATACGGAAGACGCTCTCAAAATTGCGCAGAAGATGTTCGACTCCTTCAAAATGCCCTTTACGGTTGATAATCACGAGTTCTCTACAACGCCAAGTATCGGTATCAGCTTCTACCCGCACGACGCCGAGGATGCGGAAACCCTGCTGAAGAATGCCGATACGGCCATGTACCGCGCCAAGGAACATGGACGAAACAACTACCAGCTCTATGCTTCGAGCATGAACGTCCGCGCCCAGGGGCGTCTGAAAATGGAGAGGGCACTGCGCCGGGCCACCGAGCGGAACGAGCTTCGCCTGTTCTATCAGCCCATGGTGGACCTGGCCGGGGGAGAGATGTTCGGCGCCGAAGCCCTTCTGCGCTGGCAGCATCCGAAAAAAGGTCTGCTGGGGCCGAAAGAGTTCATCCCTCTCGCTGAAGAGACCGGCCTGATCCTGGCGTTGGATGAATGGGTACTCACCGCGGCGTGCAAACAAAACAAGGCATGGCAATCCGCCGGCCTCCCCGCGTTTCCCCTGTTCGTCAACATCTCCACGTCTCAGCTGCGCAAGGCGGAGTTCGTGTCCCTCGTGAAGGATTCTCTTGCCAAGGCGGCCCTGGACCCACGCACCCTTGGAATCGAAGTGACGGAGAAGATCAGCCAGCTGCGCATGGATGATGTCATCGCTAGCCTCAGGGAGCTCCGTGACGCAGGGGTGAGGATCGCGATGGACGACTTCGGCCTCGGCTACTCCTCTCTCGGCACACTGAATCGGATCCCCCTGGACATCATCAAGATCGACACCTCTTTTGTGCACAGGTCTCCAGGCAACCCTGACGACGCGGCCATCGTGCAGTCGATCATCGCCCTTGCCCACAGCCTTCGGATCAAAGTGCTGGCCGAGGGGGTGGAGACCGAAGACCAGCTCGCGTTCATGTGCGAACATCACTGCGACGCGGTCCAGGGCTTCCTGTACAGCCGTCCGATGGGCCTGGACGAAATGGCAGCCCTGCTACGACAAAGGGCTAAGAGCGACCCGGTGCAGCTCCAATCAGACCACTACTTTAAAACCATTCCCAAGATGAACATCCTGGACTTCTGAGGCCGTGCTCCTGTGCTGAGACAGACGATCCTTGTGCACGAATTCCACTTGGTTTGAATCAAGAAAATATGCTATAGATTTAATTGTATTTACGATCTCAGGAGGTCAAGAGATATTTCACCTCCTTTTCAGAGGGCACTTTTCAGATGGACGAAAAAGAGAAGAGCAGAGAGCAGCTCATTGAGGAGCTGGCACAGCTGCGCCGGCGAGTTGCTGAACTGGAGGCATCAGAGTCCGAACTCAAAGGGGGGGAGGAGGCGCTTCAAAAAACCCGAGGAGCGCTGGAAAGGCGCGTCGAGGAAAGAACCGTCGAACTTTCAAAGGCCAACACGCTTCTGGAGCAGAAGATAGCCGAGCGCAAACAGGCCGTGGAAGAATTGAAGAAGAGGGAGAAGAGATTCAGAGATATAGCGGAACATTCCTTCGATTGGATTTGGGAGGTTGATGCGGATGGAAAATACACATACGCGAGCCCTGTCGTAGAGGATATCCTGGGGTATACGCCCAAGGAGATCCTCGACAGACATTTTTACGACCTGTTCCACCCGGAGGACAGGGAAGCCCTGAAAAGAGGGGCCTTAGAGGCGTTCGCCAAAAAACAACCGTTCCGCGAATTCATCAACCGGAACATCCACAAGAACGGCAAGACGGTCTGGCTCTCAACAAGCGGAGTTCCCATACTCGACGAGAATGGGGCTCTGCTCGGGTACAGGGGCGCGGACAGCGACATCACCGAGCGCAAGCTGTCGGAAGAGAGGATAAAGCACCTCAACCTCGTGCTCCGTGCGATTCGAAACGTAAACCAGCTCATCACTAAGGAGAAGGACCGGGATCGTCTTATTCAAAGTACGTGCGAGCTGCTCATCGAGAACCGCGGCTATTACAACGCCTGGATCACCCTGCTGGATGAGTCCGGCCGGGTTGCCGCCACGGCCGAGGCGGGACTGGGCAAGGATTTCCTGGCCTTGGTCGAGCAATTGACGCGCGGCAATTGGCCCGAATGCAGCAAGAAGGCGCTGGAGCAATCCACGGCCGTGGCAATCGAAAGGAGGATCTCCGACTGCGCCGACTGCCCCCTGTCACACTTGCCCGCCGATAGCGGCAGGATGGCGGTTCGCCTGGAATACGACGGAAAAATCTACGGGATCATGAACACCTCCCTCCCCTCTC
Source organism: uncultured Thermodesulfobacteriota bacterium (assembly GCA_964522545.1). GTDB lineage: Bacteria > Desulfobacterota > DSWW01 > CAZFWM01 > CAZFWM01 > CAZFWM01. Next base: position 457 of record CAZFWM010000353.1, on the reverse strand, counting down.
ACCTCATAGCGAACAAGGAGGAGAGCGATCTCTTCGGAGAAGTTGCCGGCGATATCGCCTTTGCACTACACTCGATAGAATCGGAAGAAAAGCGCAGACAAGCCGAGGAGCAAATCCTGAAGCAAAGCGCTGTGCTGAATGCCATCAACAAAGTCCTCCTGGAGTCCCTTACGACCGATAACGAAGAGGAGCTGGCCAGGAGGTGTCTGACACTGGCCGAAGAGTTGACGGGAAGTAAATTCGGTTTTATGTGCGAAGTGAACGAGAACGGGCGTTTCAATACGATTGCGATCAGCTATACGGGCTGGGATGCCTGCCGAATAGCAGAGGCCGACAAGGAGGCGGTACTCAATGACCTGGAGATCCGGGGCATCCGCGGCAGAGTGATCAAGGACGAGCATTCCGGTAGGTGTCAAGAGAGTTGTCGCCTGAACCGGTTTCACGCTGCTTGCCTCAC
>CAZFWM010000352.1:0-7729 GCA_964522545.1 uncultured Thermodesulfobacteriota bacterium | reverse complement strand
ACGGCGTCGGCACTGAGCCCGAGGATGTGGCAACCGGGGACTTCAATGAGGACGGACATCAGGACCTCGCCGTGGCGAACATCTTCAGCGGCGATGTTTCGATCCTCCTCGGCCGCGGGGATGGGTCCTTCCAGGATGCCATAGATTGCGACGTCGGCAGCGGGCCCAAGGCTGTGGCCACAGGGGACTTTGACGGGGACGGACACCTCGATCTCGCCGTGGCGAACAGTTATGACTACACCGTCTTGATCCTCTTGGGAAACGGGGACGGCTCCTTCCAGGGCGCTGTGGACTACTACATTTACGAGGCAGAAGCTGTGGCCATAGGGGACTTTGACGGGAACTGCCACCTCGACCTCGCCGTCGCTGGCTATCCTTACGTATCGATTCTTCTCGGCAACGGGGACGGCACCTTCCAGGACGCCCTCTCCCACTGGTCTTCTCCAAAGGGTTTGGCCACAGAGGACTTTAACGAAGACGGCCACCTCGACCTCGCCTTCGCGAATGCATCGGAATACGCCTCGATTCTCCTCGGAAACGGGGATGGCTCCTTCCAGGTCACCTCCGACTATTACGCAGGCCCTGGCCCGGCTAGTGCGGCCGCAGGGGACCTCGATGAGGACGGCCATCTCGACCTCGCTGTCGCCTGCTGTACGGGATTCTTCATCAGCGGGTCGATTCTCCTCGGCCACGGGGACGGTTCCTTCCAGGAGCCCAGCTTCTTAAGCACCGGCTTCTTTTCCCAGCCGAACGATGTGGCCATCGGGGACTTCGACGATGACGGCCATCTCGACCTCATCGTCGTTAACACCGGACTCGACAACGTCTCGGTCCTCCTTGGAAAGGGTGACGGCTCTTTTCAGACGGCCATCCACTTCGAGGCCGGCGACTCTCCGAAGGCAGCGGACATAGGGGACTTTGATGAGGACGGCCGGCTCGACCTCGCCGTGGCGAACGGTGGAAGCGACAACGTCTCGATTCTCCTCGGAAACGGGGACGGCACCTTCCAGGAGACCGTCCACTACTTGTCTGGTTGGACCCCAATTGATGTGGCCATCGGGGATTTCGATGAGGACGGCCACTTGGACCTCGCCGTGCCGAACGAATTTGACAACAATGTCTCTATTTTCCTGGGTAGCGGGAACGGTATCTTCCATGAGCCCCTTTATTGCACGGCCGGCGAGAGGCCGAATGCCGTGGCCATGGGGGACTTCGATGTGGACGGCCATCTCGACCTTGCCTTTCCCACGTGGGCCGGCGAGCTCCTGATTCTCCTGGGGAACGGGGATGGTACATTTCAGTACTACACCCAATATGAATTTAGCGATTCATTTTATCAAAAAGATATTGCCACTTGGGATTTCGATGAGGACGGCTATCTCGACCTCGCCCTCGCGGCCTCTAATAACGTCCCTATCCTCCTCGGCAATGGGGACGGTACTTTCCAGGACGCCGTCAAGTACGGCGGCGGGACGGGATCAATGACCCCAGGGGACTTCGACGAGGACGGCCACCAGGACATGGCCATTACGAGTTATGATAGCATATCGATTCTCCTCAACCGGCTCGATCATGATGAAGACGGCCATATCGGAATCGTTCATGGTGGAGAGGACTGCGACGATGAGGACACCCAGGTCCACCCGGGCGCTCCCGAGGTCTGCGACGGAAAGGATGACGACTGCGACGGCCACATCCCGGCCGACGAGGTCGATGCCGACTCGGATGGCTGGATGATCTGCGCCGGCGACTGCGACGACGCCGAGCCGCTCGCCAACCCAGGAATGGAGGAGATCCAGGGAGACGGGATCGACAACGACTGCGACGGCTATGTCGACGAGAGCTGCTTTGTCGGTTCGGTCATATAGTAACCATCTCCCGGGCCTTGCTACCAGAAGAAGCGGCATCTGAGAGGCAGTTGGAATGTAAGGGCAGGGCTTGCCCTGCCCTTCCCGGGCGCGATGAATCGCGCCCCTACGGGTACGTAGAAAAGGGTCGGCGGGCACGGCCCGCCCTATGTCCGACCTGAATCACAGGCGCGCCGTCATCAAAGAAAACGCCCGTCTACAGGCCGAGAACCTATCGCTCAAAAAGATCTCAGAAAACCTATCCGACCTAGTGAGCCGCATGTAATTCGCTCCGCCGGGGGGGAGGCATTCAAGCGGACATCGGACGGGATTTTTGGGACGGCATTTTTGGGGCCCCGCCTTGGCGAAGGGGAACGCCCCCGAAGGGGCGAATCGACATGTCTGAGGCTCCGGATTCTTCATGAAGAATCCGGGCCGAGTTGTCGATTCGAGTGGACCGTAGCCAAAGGCGGGTCAAAAATGACGTCCAGTGAGTGGAATGCCTCCCCCCCCGGGTGAGCGAATTGCATGCGGGGCCTGCATGCACACAGGCCCCGATTTTTCCTCGTCGGCAATTTTTTTTGGAGGGGGGGCGGGGGTGGCCCCACCTACCCTTCTCCCTCAGTAAAGCCTCTTGACCTGAGTAGAGTAGAGCTTCTCCCGAACGATCTCCACGGCCAGGTTGAACTCGCCCGCTAGTACCTGGGCGACCAGGTTCGCTGAAAACTCCATGGCCGTCCGGATCCCCATGATCCGCAGGACCTCACGGCCCGTGGGCGGAACGCCCCCCTCGATAGAGGAGAGCACGCCCACCTCCAGGGTCGGGAGCTCCACGCCGTAGACGAGATCGTCTTTGTCCAGAAAGGCAAAGATCCGCTGCAGGCACGACGTCAGGGGCATGCGGGGGTTTACGCGTGTCGCCTTGTAGAGCCCGGAAATGACTTCGGCCCCCATCCCGGTGTAGCCGAACCAGCCGAGCTTCTCCATCCCGCGGCGGTCCATATCGATGAAGGCGAGGAAGCGGTCCACGGGCCTGCCGAGCAGGGCCTCCATTTTTTCTACCGGAACGCGTACCTGGGCGACCGCCTGCCGCCCCCGCCTGTTTGCCGGGCTCGGCTTGTAGTCGCCATCATAGCCCTGGGCGATCACGCTCAGGTTGAAATCGACCCCCTTTTCCCTGAGAATCTCGTTCGTGAGCTCCCGGGCGGCGCCCACGGACCACCCCATCTCACCGTGGGCGCGGAACTCCGGGGTGTCCGCGTAGAAGCAGACATAAAGGTAGTGGTCCTCTTGGAAATTATCGGTGAGGAACTCGGTCCACGTCACTTTTCCGCCCACCTTGGCGATGCGCCCGTCTATGAGGGCCGTGATCCTGGGAAGGGCCTCCCGGATGATGCCGGCGGCACGGACTCGCTCCTCGCTCGTGGCGAAGCAGAAGCCCATGCACCGGGCCACCCCGGCCCTATCCTCCACCTTGACCTCGGCGCCGCCATATCGGTCCACGAGAAAACAGCCCCGGGCCAGCCCGATGGCCGACATCCCCGGCCCCATGGCGGTCAGGTTGAGGAATTGCTTCTCCACGTCTCCCTTGACCGTGATACGCCCGCAGTAGGAGATATAATCCTCCTGCCCCGCCACGTAGCTGGCTACCAGGGGGGCATAGGAATACTCCGGGCCTTCGTACCGCTTCAGATCCCGGCCGCAGAGCGAACAGTGCAGGTCCCGGTCCTGGGCCTCCAGGTTCCAGACCGTGCCGTCCGCATCGCAGACCCATGGGACGATGTAGGGTTTCTCCATCACCTCCAGGTGATCGAAGCGCTCCCCCGTGACGTGCTCGATGTAGGCCTTGCGGGCCAGGGCGGCCAGGCGGAAGTGGTCGGGCCTGGGCACCTCGTGGACCCGGACGAGCTCATCTTCCCCCCGCCAGGGAGGGATCGATCCCTCGATCATCTTCTGCCTCAGCGCCTCGACGACCCCTTCGTATTTTTCCACTCTGGCTCCTTTCTTACGATGACGAGCTTCTCCCTCGTTCCGAGGCTCCGCCTGGGAACGAAATGATGGGAGGCTCCGCCTCCTCAATCGAATTATAGCGAACTTGTAGACCAAAAGGGGCAGAGCCCCTGTGAAGTTCCGTTCCGAGGCAGAGCCTCGGAACGAGGTAATGAGAGTTTTCTGCTCCTCGCTCTCGACTCTGGACTCTCGACTATCTATGCTCGAAGACCTTCTTGCCCCGGATGAAGGTCTGCTTGACCGCCCGCTCGCTCCCTTCGTAGACAAGGAACGAGAGGATCTCACTGGCCGTGTGCTCGGCTATCCGGAACGTCTTGTCCACATTGGAGATGTCGAGCACCAGAAAATCGGCGTCCTTGCCGGCCTCGAAGTTCCCGGTGGTGTCATCCTTGCTGAAGACCCGGGCCCCTCCGAGGGTGGCGTGGTAGAAGGTCTTCTCGAGGGGGACGTGCTTGCGGGCCTGCATGTAGTCCATCATCTTCATGATCCGGAACATGGACAGGGTCGTTCCCGCACCGATATCGCTCCCGAGAGCGTAGTCAATCTTGTTCTTTTCCATGGCGTAGATGTCCATCCGGCCGCTCTTCAGAAAGAAGTTGGAGTCCGGGCAATGGGCGACCTTGGCCCCTGACTCCCGGAGCATGCGGAATTCCTCATCATCGAGGTGGATGGCGTGGGCAAAGATGGCCTTCGGGGTGAGGAGGCCCGCCTGGGCATAGACATCGGTGTAGCTCTTGTGGTCGGGAAAGAGGCGCCTGACCACCTGGATCTCCTCTTTGTTTTCCGACAGGTGGGTCTGTATGTAGGAGCCTTCCTCGCGGGCAAGCCGGCCGACCTCCTTCATCAGCTCGAAGGTGCAGCTCACCGCAAACCGCGGGCAGAAGGCATAGTTGAGGCGCCCGTCGTCGTAGCCGTTCCAGCGATGGCACAGCTCCTTGCTCTGACGAAGGGATTCCTGGGTATCCTCGATCAAGTACTCTGGCGAGTTCTGGTCCATCATGACCTTGCCCAGGACGAGCTTGATCCCGGCCCGCGCCGCTTCTTCGAAGGCGATATGGGTCGCCTCGGGGTGGACGGATGAATAGACCCCGGCCAGGGTGGTCCCGCTGGACAGGACCTTCCTGAAGAACCGGCGGGACACGTCGTGGGCGTACTCCGTGTCCTTGAACTTGTTCTCGGCGAGAAAAATGTACTCGTTGAGCCACTTCAGCAGGTCCTTGGCGTAGATCCCCATGGTGTCGAACTGGGAGAGATGGAGGTGGGCGTCCACCATGCCCGGGATGATGACGCGATCATTGAGGTCGTTGATCTCCTTGATCCTCGGCTTATCTGAATCGCTCAGTTGATCCCAGTTTCCGACAAACACGATCTTGCCGTCGTCTCCCACACCGAGAACGCCGTCGCGGTACTCGTGAAACTCTGTTGTCGAGATCGGATTCAGGATGCGGGATCGGTAGACTCTCATGACATATACCTTTCTTCGTGGTTTCTTCCGCCCCGGGCAGAGCCCGGGAACGAGTAAAATCCCCCTCTTTCCGAACCTATCAAATAGAGGTCGTACGGTCAATTAATCCTTGATTGATTTGACCTGACAGGCCGCTTCTGGTAAGTCTTCAATGAATCGATCAGGAGGTGGACCATGAGCACAAAAACAACAAAAGCCGATTACGATGAGGCGGCAGAGTTCATTCGCAAGCGGAGCCGCACCCTTCCCGAGGTGGGACTGATCCTCGGTTCCGGGCTGGGGGACCTGGTCGACGAGATCAGCGACCCCGATGCAATCAACACACAGGAGATCCCTCACTGGCCCGTCTCCACTGTGCCGGGCCATGCCGGACGGGTCGTCCTCGGCATGCTCGAGGGACGCACCGTAATGGCGCTCCAGGGCCGGGTCCACTTCTACGAGGGCTACACCATGGATCGGGTCACCCTGCCGGTGCGGGTGATGCAGGCCATGGGCGTAGGCACGCTGATTGTCACCAACGCCGCGGGGGGCCTCAATCCGGATTTTCGGCCGGGCGACCTGATGCTGATCGCCGACCACATCAACCTGATCGGCATGGCGGGCCACCACCCTCTGCGCGGCCCCCACGACCCGGACCTCGGCCCCCGCTTCCCGGGAATGCTCGGGCTCTACGATCCGGAGCTGCGCGCCATTGCCCGCGAGGCCGCATCGAGCTCCGGGTTCGAGCTGCGCGAGGGCGTCTACATTTGCGTGGCGGGACCGTCCTACGAAACCCCCGCCGATGTGCGGTTCCTCCGCCTCATCGGCGCCGACGCCGTGGGCATGTCGAGCGTGCCTGAGGTGATCGTGGCCCGACACTCCGGCATGCGCGCACTCGGCGTCTCCTGCATCACCAACATGGCCGCGGCCGACGCCACGCCTCCGGAGGACGGAGATCAGGACGCCCTCCACGAAGAGGTCCTCGAGGTCTCACAGATCGTGGCCCCCCGCCTCTCCGCCGTGGTGAGAGGCGTGCTGCGGGGCCTCGATAAAAATTGATCCGGAAATACCATACTATTCAATCAAAGCTGTCATTTCGACCAAAGGGAGAAATCCTATGTTTTTTATCGATCCCAGGCACCTGGGATCGATAAAAAACATCACTCAAAATAGGTATTGTCCGCGACCGCGATACCCGATACCTTGTGCGCCGGGCCGCCCGCCGGTTCAAAGGTGAGCTCGTATTTATAAGAGCACCTCTGGTTCCACGCTTTGGAGTAGAAGGTCTTGACCAGCCATCGCGTGACGGATCCGAGATGCCGGAACACGTCCAGCCACAGGAAATCTTCATTCAATTCGAATCTTCCGGACAGAGTGCAGCCAGCTCCCTGACCGCCGGCTCTGATGGTGCACTCCGTCATGTACCGCTGGCCGCTTCGTTCGTGAACCCTGAATCCACCCGGACTCAACTCGAAATTGTGGGTAAGGAGAGCGAGCCTGCCGTCCCGGATCACGGCCAGATACTTCCATGGACCTCCGGTGAAGGCGTCGGTGAGCTCCTTGAAGGCGACGTAGAAGATCAGGTCCTGGTGAAAAGCGGCGAAAGAGTACCACGTACTGCAATACTGGGGTGGAAGGATCGTGGCCAGATGATGGTTGACATAGGCCGTGCCTGAGATGTCCACATCCAAACCCTTGTTCCGGAGACGGCCCTTCACTTCGGCCCCCAGTGCCAAAATCGTGAATGCACTGAACCGGGTGCGCTCTGCATCGAAATAGGTCAGATCCTCCGGGACAGGACGGCCCCTCCCGGCGAGGTCGATGGTCAGGCTGCCGGCCAGGTCTTTTTCATCGAAAGAGAGCTTGAAGATCGGCGGCGATCCGCTGAAGGTCGTCCCGCCGATCCGGATCTCAGGGACCCCGGCGTCGAAGGCGAGCCGGCCGGCCGGGACCTCCGAGTGAGAGGTGATCACCTGTTCCTCCATGCGGAGCCACAGATCCATCGAGGAATCCCATTTGCGGAGCCCGGCGTTGTGGACGCTCAGGTTGATGATGAGGATCGAGCCGTCGTCGAGGTGGCACTGGAAGAACCAGCTCTCGTTGTAGTCGCTGTGGTCGAGCTTGTGGAAGATGAGGTCGTCCCGTGAAAGAGTGCCGCTCCGCGCCGTCTCCAGGTCCGGGGGCGTCACGACCACCGGGGCGCCGGCCTGCAAAGAAACCGGGCCACAGAGGAAGATCGCGGCCGCAAGTATCAGGTTCCGGAGCGATCCGCACCACCTATCGAAATTCATTCTTGACTTATCGATCATTACGTTTCATAATACTATTTATAATTAACGCTGGGCTACGGGCTTCGAAAAGCCCGCCGCTTATAATAACTAATAGAGGTTTGTAGAAGTCGAGCGAGCCGAGCAGGAGCGGTTCGGCG
>CAZFWM010000351.1:0-7734 GCA_964522545.1 uncultured Thermodesulfobacteriota bacterium | reverse complement strand
TTTGTTTCTCGAGTGAGCTACAACCGAGTCAAACTGCGCTTATTTTGGGGCTAGTCTGTCTATGCCTGCTCCTGTTTCCCTCCCTTATCTCTGGAGAGCCTCAACCCGATGTATCTTACTCCAAGACGGTCACTCTCGAGATCCATGAAGAAAAAGACGGGAAACACCGCCTCTCCTCCTCGGTCCTCGTGGAGAATCGGTACCTGTCCGAGCGATCTCTTTTCTGGAAGAAATTCTCCATTCACGAGCCTTATTACAAAGAAGTCGTCAAGCTCAAAGCCACATACAACAGGAAAAAGATCTCGAGGGGAAACATCAGCACTCGCTTCGCGGAACCCGTGAATATATTTCTCGTTCAGCATCTGACACACGAAATCCTGTTTTCCCAGGCATTGAAGCCCGGCGACGTGGCCGCGTACCGGTACAAGGAGAAATACCAGGACATCGTTTTCGCTTCGATCCTGGAAGTGCCCAATATCGACAGGGTCGAGAAATACGAGGTGATCGTGGAGCACCCCTCTTCGATTGCCGTGGACTTCGACCTCTTTTTCCCGAGGGAGAGACTCGAACACACCATCGGTCGAAAGAGCCCCGACCGGACCGTTCTGCGATTCCATGATCTTCCCGACCAGGGAACCCTCTCTCATTTTCCCTTCAATGACGTGGCGGCGGCGATCCTGCCCAGGTTCTCCGAGAACGGCAAGAACCTGACCGCCCTGAGCCCCGGGGAGTTCAATGATTGGTACCTGGATCTTCTGGGTGGGGATCCGACCCTGAAGGAGGAGGATCGATCACTATTGAGAGATCAGCTGGAGGCGGCTGCGAGTCCGCTCGAGAAGCTTCGCATCCTCTACGATTTCGTGAGGGAGAACATACGGTATATCGCATCCTACGAGCATACCGGTTACAGCATCCTGCCCCATGCACCTTCCCTTGTCCTGGAGCGTCGCTACGGAGACTGCAAGGACAAGGCCTACCTGCTGGCCGCCCTGGCCCGAGCCAGCGGAATCAAAGTGAACATGGTGGCCCTGGCCACCGAACCGAGTCCCGTCTTCGAGGGGCTTCATACCGATCTCTATGACCATATCATCTGTGCCTACGTCGACGACGGGGGGCATCACTTCTTCGACCCGAGCTGCAAATATTGTGAATTCGGGAACCTGCCGGATCAGGTCATAGGCGCCCAGGCCTTCCTCTTCGACAGGGAAAAGCCGGAGCGTCTCGTGATCCCTTCTCCGAAACAGAAAATCTCCCTGGAAGTGGAGATACAGGTGGAGGAAGAGGATGTAAAAAACGGCGCGGCGAGAATCACGCTCAGAAACGACTTCTTTACCACGGCCTCGAGAGCTCACAGAGAGCTTCAGGGGACCGATCTGGAAAACCTGTTGGCCTCTCTCATTACAGAGAGGCTCAACAAGATCCTGCTGGACGATTTTCAGTACCGATCTTGTGGAGATGACTTCATCGCCTTCGATGCCCGGGCCGACATCTCCGACTTTGCCATCTCCTCAGAGAAAAAATTGTACTTTCCCCAGATACCTTTTCAGATCGTCGACGCCGATGTTCTCGACCGTGAGGACGATGACTTTGCCATATACACTCCGTACAGGCCGAAAGCAAAATTGACCCTGGAGATTCCTCTCCGGCACTATGATTGTGTACAACAATATCGGGAGCTCGGAAACAAGGAAACAGCCATGTTCAAGGCATCGGTGATCCCGGAGGGAGAAAAGGCCCGGATCTGTTACGAGGTCGAGCAGCACACTCGACGATTCGAGGGAGATAGCAAGACGCAATACATCGCCTTTTGCCGGGAGTATCTGAAAAGCAAGAGCAAGATGTTCACTTTTACTCGGAGGGAACCGTGAAGAAACATCTATCCCTGTTCGCCGTTATCCTGGCCTGCGCCGCCTGTTCAGGCCCGATGAGAGTGTCATCGATACTCCCTCCGGAAGTGGGGGTGCCCACAGAGGCGCTCCCGGACCTGCAGGCCTGTGAGGAGAAGTATGGAAGATACGGCGGATTCTTCTTCTACTATGAAGATGATATCGAGCACGTCACCCCCGGGTGGTCCGTCTACAGGGTCACGAAAAGAAAGTACCTCGTCCTGAATCCCGATGCCGTCGAGCTCACCACCTTCGAGTTCCAAATCGACGCATCCGGCTTCCTGAGCGAAGCTTATCTCAGGGTCACCTCTCCCGAAGGCGCCGTCGAAGATTACGGCCTCGCCGACATCAATCTGTTGACCGATTCGGACGGAACGAGGACATACAAATTCGCCTATCCGAATGTGCAAAAAGGGTCTATCATCGAGGAGCGCTTCGAGGTCGCCTATGAGCACCTGCTCGGGAATCCTGTATTCGATCACTTCGTGCCCCTTCAATTCGCCATGCCTTGTGAAAAGGTCCGCTTCAGGTTCATCTGTCCTGTGCTCTGGAAGGTGAAAATAAAAAGAATAGGGAAAGGGAAGATTCTGCCTACAAAGAAGACCTATGATGAAAATTACGGAAGAAACATTCTCTCTTATGAGGCCGAAAATGTGCAGGCCGTCACGGATGAGCCCTATTCTCCGTACTACAAAGAGATGGCCGACTACATCGAACTGAAGCTAACGGAGGTCATTTTCCCTAGCACACATTATAAGGCTTCAAAGGATTGGCAGGAACTCGTCACAGAATTTAAGCGCTATGTCATCGAGAAGGACCCCGTGTTCTCCAGGCGGGTGACGAACACCACGAAGGAGATCATCCGTGAATGTCGGACGCCCTATGACAAACTCGAAGCGATCATCGGCTATCTTCAAAAGGAAATCAGCCCGACCATCTCCGCGCTGGAGGGGAATTACGCGGATCTCCTCAAAAGGCGTGAGGGGAATCCCTTCATGATCACCGGCCTGGCGCTAATGATGCTGGCCGAGGCGGACATTCAGGCGCAGTACCTACTGATCCATTCTGCGGAGGAAGGATATTTCGATCAAAAATTCATCAGCCTGGCTCAACTGCATATACCTGGGATCTATGTAAAGCTTGAAGGCACACTCTATGTAGTATTTCCCTATATCCGAAACCTTCCCGTCAACCTCATTCCAGAGTACATGGAAGGTCAAAGGGCAATGAAGATCTATTCGGAGGGCTATGATCACTTTATGGATGTCCCCAGTGGAGACCTCACTTTGAATCATACTGAGGAGGAATACGACCTTTCGATTCACCCGGACAGCACGATCCGGGTCGAGGAGAAAAAGGTCATGCGCGGCTCTTTTGCCTACTCGGCAAGATTGGCGCTGTCCATGGTGAAGGATGACGAAGTCGATAAGGCCCTGAAGGAATTTCTCACCTACACGGAAGGGGACGTCACCATTCAATCGAAGAAAATAGAAAACCTCGATGACTATACAAAGCCCTTGATCATAACGTTGACTTACAAGATCGACAACTTGGTCACCACGATGCCTGAGGAAGTGATCTTCCAGACCGGAGGCCTGTTTTCACCCTCTTCGAAGGCCCAATTCCTGATCGATCCCGAGGAGAGAAACAATCCGATTCGGATTCACCGCGATGAGCGATACAAGAAAAACATAACCCTTCGATTCCCGGAAAACTGGGACATCCACAACACCTTTGAAGATTATCAGCACGAAAACACCTTTGGAGAAATCTGGGGCGCCTACGAGATCTCGGAAGGCCGGCTGGAGGTCACCCAACAGCTGACGCTCAAAAGGGCGGACAGGCCGAAAGAAGAAATCGGAGAATTCCTGGAGATTGCAGGATCCGTTTCGAAGCATCACGTTCCGTCCATCATCTTTACGATCGATTGATCGCAACGAATCATTCCAAGTTCTGAGGAGGAAACCATGGATCTCGAACGGCCCTACTGGAACATGGAGGTCGAGCCCAAGCTGAACACGCCGGAGATGCGGCAGACTCAGAACGATCTGCTGGTCGGCAACATCCGGTCCATGTACGACAAAATCCCTCTGATAAAGAAGCGTATGGACGAGGCCGGCGTGGGCCCGGCCGATATCAAGAGCCTGGACGATCTGCCCAAGGTCCCGGTCTACGGGCAGCCCCAGATGCGCGATCTCATCAACCAGTTCATGGCGGAGATCGGCTTCGACCCGGGCAAGTTCAATCTCGTCATGGACAAGCTCCTCCACCTGCTCATGGGGGACCTGGCAAACGACGTCTACGTCATGGCCGCCACGTCCGGTACGACCGGCATGCCGACCCCCTACCCGGTGGTCCGCAGCGGACTGCCCTTTATGCAGGAGGTGAACAACCGGATGCTCTGGCGCTCCGGGATTCGCCCGGGGGACCGGCTCGTGCTCGCCTTCGGCCTGAGCATGTTCCTGGCCGGCTCGCCCACGCTGCTCACCCTGCAGGAGTTCCCGGGCATCACCATCATCCCGGTGGGGGCCGAGGCCGGCACGGACCGCATCATCATGTTCACGCGGCTCTTCGGTGGGGACGTGCTCCTCTGCACCCCTTCGCTGGCCCTGCACCTCATCGAGAAGGCCCCGCAGATCATCGACGGAGGGGTGAAGACCCTCGGGTTCAAGATCCTCCTGTGCGGCGCCGAGCCGGGGGCCGGCATCCCCGAGGTCCGCAAGCGCATCGAGACCGCCTACGGGGCCAAGCTCTTCGACGCGGGCGCGGGCGCCGGGGTCTCCTGCGACCACCCCGAATACCAGGGGATGCACTGGATCGCGGACGACATGGTATATTACGAGCTCGTGGACCCGGACACCGGCGGGAGCGTCCCCCTGGAAGACGGAAACACCGGGCTCGGAGTCTTCACGACCCTGTCGGCCGACGGCGGGGGCATCCTGGGGCTCCGCATGACCTTGGGCGACGTGCACCAGGTCTTCACCTCGCCCTGCCCTTGCGGCAAGTCGGGGTTCCGGTACAAGATCGTGGGCCGCACCGACGACATGCTCAAGGTCAAGGGGGTGATGGTCTACCCGGCGCAGATCAAGGACGTGGTGGAGTCCTTCATCCCGAGGACGACCGGCGAGTTCCGCATCCTCCTCGATGAGCCGCCGCCCCGGGTCGTGCCTCCGCTCAAGCTGAAGATCGAGTTCGGCGAGGATGTGAAAAAGGAAGAGCTCGAGGAGCTCAACCGGGAGGTTGAGGAGAAGATGCACAGGGAGGTCAAGATCCGGCCAAAGATAGAGTGGATCGAGCCGATGACCCTGGAGCGGTCGGACAAGAAGACGCAGTACCTGGAGAAGCTGTATAAAACGTAATACGACTTCCACCATTCCAATCTGGATTATTTGTGACGAGGCGTGCAAGTCGCCACATAATAAAACCACATAAGAATTTCCTCTGAGGAACCCAGGAACCCAGGAGGGAATATAGGAAGGGGATTATGAGAATAGCACTTAAATGCTTTTATTTCATCGAGGATTTCATCAACTCCAAAACTATCCTGATTTTTTTCATGGGTTCCTGGGTTCCTCAGAGAATTTCTTCTCATCATGACAGGACGAAATCTCATCAGCGACGCACTTCAACTTGCGGATGGAAACAGACCGCGGCAGCTCTCTTCACTATCGTCCTGTTGTCAGCCCTGGCCGCCTCGTGCGGGAAGACAATCGGGCCGGCAGACGTGGAGGCCCCCGCCGAGGCCTTCGATGCCGTGACCGCGGCCACACCGGGCCTGCTGATCAGGCCCATGAGAGAGGACCATCGCGAGTGGCTCGAACAGACCGCCAACTGCTTGGCCTGCCACGAAGACGTCCACCGGGCCGGGTATCGGGCCCCGGTCTGCGTCACCTGCCACGGCCGCGCAGGCATCCCTCAGCGCTCCCTGTGGCACTCCATATCGGAGTGCACGCCCTGCCACCCGGTGGTCCACCAAGGGCTCGACTTCCAGAGCCCCGGGGACTGCACACTCTGCCACAAGTTCGTGCCCTCCGCTTCCTGCCCCGCCGTGGAGGAGACCGACGTGGTCGTGATCGGCGCCGGCGGCGGAGGCTTGGCAGCGGCCGCCGCGCTCGCCAAAGCGGGCCATGAAGTGGTGCTGCTCGAAAAGCACCACCAAGTGGGCGGCTACATGAGCCGGTTTCAGCGGGGCGACTACCGCTTCGAGGTCTCGCTCCACGCCATGGACGGCATGAACGAGGCCCTCGACGGCATCAATGTGGGCGCCTTCAAGTGTCTCGACGTCTGGGACCGGATCACCCCCGTCCTCCCGGGCCATACGATGCGCCTCCACTTCCCGGGCCGCACCCTGGACATACCCGCCGACGCCGGGGAGCACCGGGCCCTGCTCAAGGAGATGTACCCGGACGACGCCGGAGACATCGACCGGCTCTTCGACGATCTGGCCGAGGTGGACCGGGTCTTCAAGGCATTGATCGGCATTCAGCACGAAGGCCTGAGCTGGCAGCCGATCCTGACCCTGATCTCCAGGCCCCTGGTCCTGATGCGGGTCTTGACGTACCTGAACATGACCGTCAGCGAATTCATCGAAGACTACACGCAGAACCCCGAGCTGATCGCCATCTGGACCTATCTCACACCCTTTGCAGGCGCCGAGCCGGACCGGCTTGCGGCCATGTTCTACATCGTCATCTGGAACAGCTACCACTTCGGCGGCTGGACCTATTTCGAGGGCGGTTCCCAGGCCGTTTCCGAGTCCCTGGCCGATGTAGTGGAGGAGAGCGGCGGCAAGATCAGGCTGGGCACCCTGGCCACGAAGATCGACATCGAGGACGGTCGGGCCGTGCAGGTGCACACGGAGGACGACGTCTGCTACCGATCCTGCTACGTGGTGGCCAACAACAACGCTCCCGACCTCTTTCTCGGCATGATCGGGGAGGAGTATCTTCCGACCGACTACGTCGACCAACTGAAGAATACCGAAATCGGCATGTCGTGCTTCCAGGTCTATCTCGGAGTCGACAAAGACTTCAGCGACTATTTCAACGGCATCCACGAATTCTCGATCATGACCTCCTGGGACCAGAGCGAAAACTTCCGGTACATCTCCGAGGGGGACCCCGAGCGAGCCGGGCTGGCCGCGGTCAACTACTCGATGGTCGACCCGACCGCCGCTCCCGAGGGCAAGAACGTGATCGTCCTCACCTCGGTGCTCCCCTACGACTGGGAGGAGGCCCCGGGGTGGAACCTCGACCTCGGATACGAGTCCTATCGCGACCTCAAGGAGTACCTGGCCGGGGTCTTCATCCGCCGGGCCGAAGAGTACCTCCCGGGCCTGAGCGACCACATCGAGGTCATGGAGGTCGGCACGCCGCGGACCATGCAGGGATTCACGCTGAACCCGAAGGGAACGATCTTCGGCTGGGACAACACGCCCGAGCAGAGCCTGTTCGAGCGCCTGCCCCAGAGGACGCCGATCCGCAACCTGTTCCTCGCCGGGGCCTGGACCTTCCCGGGCGGAGGGCAGTCGGCGGTGATCCAGTCAGGCATAGCCGCGGCCGACATCATCGAGAAAGAGATGAGTAGATGATCGGGACGCGCCCCGGCGCACCGGCAGGAAGACTGGGGCCTATTGACCTTATCCCTTCGGGCGAACCTTTGCTCTCAGAATATTAACGCAAAGGCGCTAAGACGCAAAGAGATATGAATCGATCGATTCAAATGGACTCAATCGAGGGTCGTTGCGAGGAGCGACAGCGACGAAGCAATCCGCTGCGCTCAGTTTGCCTGGGCGCTCGGGGGATTGCTGTCATAAGCTTGTCAAGCCCCCTTCTTTTACTTGGGTTAG
>CAZFWM010000350.1:0-7873 GCA_964522545.1 uncultured Thermodesulfobacteriota bacterium | reverse complement strand
TGGATTTCCTATTGAATGCACTTATCGCCCTTCGGGCTGACTTTGGAAGAAAAGAATGAATGACAAAAAGCTTGAGATCGCGGTGGTCGGCGCCGGTTCGGTGGGGCAGGTTTACGCGGGCCTGCTGGCCGCCGACGGACACGAGGTGACATTGGTAGCCCGGCCGGGACGGGCCGAAGCCCTGCAGAAAAACGGCCTGGTGCTGCGTCATGGACGCCGCCGGCCGGAGGTCGTTCGGGTGACGCGTGTGGTGAGCGCTCTCCCGAAAGGGCGTCGCTTCGACCATGTGTTGATCGCGGTGCGCTTCGAGCAACTGCCCCGAATCATGCAGGACCTGGAGCAGTGGGAGAGTCGCTCCGGCGCACTGGTGATCTGCACGGCCATCTGGGGGCCGGATCCGATGTTCACCCTCCCCAACTTCGACGAGCGACTGGTGTTGGTTCCCGGGCTCATCGCCGGCAACGTTGACGACGCCGTGCGATACAGCCTGACGCGCACAGCCGTGGGGCCCTTTGAGGGCGCCGTCACCGAGACCTCCTCCTCTCTGGCCCAGGTACTTTGCAAGGCGGGCATACCCACACGGACCCGGCCCGACCTCGGCCATCACTACATCGTTCAGCTGGCGGTCGCCCTGCCCTGGGCCATCGCTATAGAGCGCAAGGGCTTCGATCTTACAGCCCTGGCCAAGGACCGCGAGGAGCGCACCTTGACCGCTCGCGCCGCCCGGGAGGCTGTCCGGTTGGCCCGGAAGCGAAGCCGCCGTTCCCTTCAAGGGGCGACACTGGCTGCGGCGATCTCCGGCGAGGTGGTGGGGATCGGCGGCCGCATCATGGCTCCGCTCACGCGATGGGGCTGGGGGCAGGTCGCATGGGATCACTTACGGAAGATCGCGCGGCAGGATCGAGAAATGCTGGTGCAGCTGGCAACCTGGGCAGAAGCAGAGGGCGAATCGGCTCCGGCGATCGGTGAGCTCTTATCTCGTTAGAGCCTTTTATCCGTACATCTTCGCGGCTTGCGTAGATGTGGGCTCAATGTCAATGGGCCAAGTGAGTTTACAGTTAACAGTCGACAGTCGAGAGTGAGAATCCGGTAACTCTCGACTCTGAACTGTTGACTGTCGACTTAGGACTCAATTTCGGATTTGCTTTGCCATGTCAGGCTAATTTGGTTGCGGCTTCGCCGCTCTAGGAGCCAGTGTATTGCGAAAAACTGTCCACCAGACAACGCACTTCGAGCAACAAATTAGCAACGGCACGATTTGGACCTGTTCGATTTTGATGATACTACCCGCGCTCACTCCATTTGGCGGGTAGTACAAGCGCTACCCCTGCGTCAGACTGCTCCCACCCGTATGATCCCCGACTAGGCACAGATCCATTGCGAAGGTGAATTGTGAAATGGTAGGGTGGAGGATCGACCACCGGTTCAGACTTGGCCGACCCGTCCAGAGGGGAATAGTAAGTGGCCCGATTCATCGGACCACAAAGGGGGACTTTATGCTCCGCATCCGGGCCCGTTCAGTCCAGAGTCCACACAGGGGGGCGATTTTCGATTCCGGCACCCTTCCGCTCCGTCTCACCGCGGTCGTTCTCCTCCTGGCTCTCTGCTCCTCCTGCGGCCCGGACACGGCCCGGCAGCCGGCGCACTTCGAGATCGTCGAACTCGTGGGAAGCCCTTACGAAAGGGGGTACCAGCACGGCCGGCACTTTTCCAACAAGATCCGGTCCCTCTACACCCAGATGCTCACGTCATCCCTTCTGCCCTGGCTGAACCGGGAGCAACCCGACCTCGCCAGCCTCCTCGTGGAGTACCGCAAGCCCCTTTACGACGACGGCCAGTTCTCCTACCAGGTGCTGCTCCAGAGCGGGCAGAATCTGGCCCGCACCATACCGGAGCCCTACCTGGAGGAGATGCGGGGGGTGGCGGACGGCGCCGACCTCCCCTTCGAGCAGATCCTGGTGCTCAACACCTTTGTGGAAACCCTGCTCGGCCTGCGGTCGGTCTCCTTCCTCATCCGCCTGATGCAGGCGCCCCAGACCCTGGGCGTGGAGTTCCTGGGTGGGCTCGACTCGGACGGGGTGGACAACGACGGGGACGGGGTGATCGACGAGGCGGCAGAGGGGGACCTGAGCCCCTACGATGCATCGCCGTACGCATCCATGGTGGAGGTGCCTGTGGACGTGAGGTTTCGGGTCCGCCTGAAGGACGCGGAGGGGGTGGATCCCGACTCGGTCCGTATCCAGCTCGACCAGCAGGTCTTCGAGGCCGGCGATCCGAGCATAGAATTAAAAAAGGTGCCCGGCAATGAGCTGCACATCCTCTTCACCCCCCCCGAGGCGCTTGCGCCGGCCGGCGTCGTCTCTCTGCAATTCCAGGCGGCCGATCTTTCCCTGCTGACCGACCCGCCCCCCAGCCATGCCCGGGTCATGCGGGACGAGCGCATCGTCTTCACCACCGAGGGATACGGCAAAACGCCCCACCAGGTGCCGAACAAGGGGGGCCGGGACGACCGGTTTCAGCCGCCCTCGATCGGCTTTGCCCTGCGCGGCTCCGCCACGGTCGACGGCAGCGTGCTGGCAGCCCACCACTTTGCCCTGCTCGACTCGAACACCTCCCACAAGCACACGGCCCTGTTCATCCACCGGCCGGAGCGGGGCAGGCCCCACGCGGTTGTGGGGTGGACCGGCATTATCTGGGGATTCTCCGGAATGAACAGCGACGGCCTCGTTTACCTCGCGAACGTGGCCGACACGCTGGACAACTCTGTTGCCGGGGAGTTCCTCGATCACCTGTTCTGGGCCAGGCTCCTGGCGAGCGGCGTCCCCATCGGCATTGTGGGCAGAGAGGTCCTCGCCAACGCCGGCGGCGTGGACCAGGGCCTCGGCATCCTGGAGGACCGCGAACACGCCTTCGGCTGGAACCTCATCCTGGCGGACCGGACCGGGGCGATGGCGTCCGCCGAGATCGACTCGAACATCCTGGACCACGGGGACGGCGGCTTTTATGCCTTCACGCCGGATGCGGGCGACCCGGACAATCTCGATCCCTGGGGGAGACGCTGGGCCAGCGCGGGCCCGGACGACCTGCGCAACGACTCCCACTACGTGCGCAACACCGAAGACATCGATCTCACCATCCTGGGCATCCCCCTGCTCCAGCCCCAACGCTGTGTGTCCACATTCTACTTCCGGTCCCTGCGGGCCTTCTCCATCCTGGGCGAGCTGATCGAGGCCTCCTACGGCGAGCTGGACCGTTCGAAAGCGATCGAGATCATCCGAACACCCGACCTGATCGACAAGCGGGACAGCATGAACGCGGTCGTGTTCGAGCCGGAGGCGCTGCGCCTCTACTTCGCCATGGGGGAGGTTCCAGCCCCGGACGGCCCCTTCATCCCGCTGGATCTGGCTGCGGCACTGGGAAAGGGGGAACGGCCCTAAGATGGATAACTCGATCTTGTCCTCATCGACTTATAATCTCAGATATTTTAAGTCTTTTCTGATCATATATCTCGTGGGTGCGTTTCTCACCTCCGGACCGGCCCACGCGGGGCTCACCGAAACTCTGCCCAAGGGGGCCTTTCTCCTCGAAGAGAGCTTTATGCAAGCCCGCCTCGACAACGCCTGGGACAACGACGGCAACCTGGGGCCCATCATCGAGGAGATCGAGAGATACGAGCCCGGAGGGAGCCTCCAGGGTATCATCCGACCGAAGGTGGAGGCGGAGTACGGAATCCTGGTCAACCTGCTCCAATACGGCATCCTGGACGACCTCACCCTGGCCCTGGCAATGCCCGTGGTCCTGTACACCGAGGTGAAGCCGAACCTGGAGTGGGAGGAGGGAGACTACCAGTGGACCCTGGGACGCCCATACAGCGAGGAGGATTTCTGGGAGTGGGCCGAGAGCATGGGGCAGCCCAGGCCGGGCAACTGGTCCGGGAATCAGGGGACGCTCACCGACATGGTCATCGGGCTGCGCTACCGCTTCACCGACAGGTTCACATGGTTCGAGAGGCATGAGCTGGCCTGTGCGGTCACGGTCATGGGGGCCCTGCCCACGGGCTCTCCCCCGGACCCCGAGGAGGTCGTTACCGCGGGTACGACCGTGTGGAACCTCCACTTTCAGGGGGAGCTCGGCATCCATTTGTCAATGGACAAATTCTTCAAAGAATTTTTGGACGACCGCCTCACCCTCGGCCTCGATCTCTTCTACGAGACCTTCTTCCGCCACGAATATAAGACCTCCGTGGGCACGAAACACCCCTTGCTGCTGAACTACAAGCCCTACGTGGGAGACACCTACACCATCGACCCCGGAGACTTCGCCGGGGCCTCCTGCCAGATCGATTTTATTCCCTGGAAGGGGCCGGCGCGGGGCACATGGCTCAGCGAGGGCAGCCCCGAGCGTGCGGCCTCGCTCCCCCCGCTTCTCACCCTCACCCTGCGCTACACATTCACCCATCTCAACCAGTCCGACTGGGAGTCGGACTCGGAGCTCTGGGACTGGAGCAATGAAAAGTACTGGCGGCCGGGGTACAAGAACGCTCTTCAGGGCATGGCCCTGTTCAGCTTCCTCCGGCTGGGCCTTCCTTTTCAGCTCTATGCGAGCTACAGGAATCAGACCTGGATCCCGGGCAAGAACTTCCGGGCGGCCAATGTCCTGTCCGCGGGCATTCGCATCCCGGCGAAATTCTGGTGAGGTTGTGTAAGGATGAAATTTCACTTCTACAAACCCATGGACGGGCACCCGGACTTCGACCGGTGCAGGGAAGAGGCTCTCGACCTGGCCGACCGCATCCGGCCCCTCGTGAAAAAGGACGCGGATATCGGCACCGCCGACAAGGTGCGAGATGCCCGCCGCAAGGCCCGATCGATAAAGCAGCTGGCCGGGAATCTGCGCATCAATCGGAGCCGGTACCGCCGCGGAAATCACGCCCTGCGCCCCCTATACGTGATATGGACGACGCTCAATGCGTGCAACTTCCGCTGCACCTACTGCGACAATCACCAGGGGGAGCGCTATTTCGACATCCCCGACCCCGGCAGGCTCGACACGGAGCAGGGCAAGCGGCTCCTGGAGATCATGAGCACCGGCACCCTGGCCATCTACTGGTGCGGGGGGGAGCCGACCCTGCGCAACGATCTGCCCGAGCTCCTGGACCACGCCTGGCGGCTCGGCTACTTCCCCAACATGATCAACACCAACGGCAGCCTCCTCCACAAGAGGCTGGCGAAGCCCGAGTGGAGCGATTTCCTCTGGAAGATGGACACCATCATCATGAGCCTGGACGGCCTGCACATGGGACGGCTGAACAAGCTCTGGGGAGTCAAGCAGGCGGAGCAGGTAGTGGTGAACCTCCTGATGATGCGCGAGCTCAACAGGACCACGAACTTCAAGCTCGTCGTCAACACGGTGATCACCCCCGACGCGATCGATGAGGCGCGGGCCGTCCTCGATCTCGCCTGTGATCTCGGGATCTGGTTCGTGCCGGTGCCGGTGAACTTCAAGCACGCCCCCAACAGGGAGCTCCTGGAGAACCCCGCCTACCGGGAGCTGGCGGGCGAGATCCTGGGGCGCAAGCGACTGGGACATAAGATCATCGGCTCGCCGCGGCTTCTCAGAGCGCTTCTCTTTGCCGAGCCCTACACATGCCTCACCGCGCTCAAGCCCCACGTCTGGTCCGACGGCTCGATCTGCTGGCCCTGCCGCGCATCGGCCAACGTGGAGCCCGCCAATATCAACCTCCTGGACCACACGAGCTTCGACGAGGCCTACGAGGCGGGACGAAAGCTCGTGAACCCCGATTTCTTCCACGGCCCGGCCCGGAACCAGTGCGGCGGCCAATGCGCCTGGATGCAGAACTACACCACGGCCCGCTACATGGAGGGGATCCGATACCCCCTCAAGAGCGGCCTCCTCCAGGAGTTGATCGAGTTCACCACCCAGAGGCGCAATCCGTGAAGCCCGACTCCGACAGGCTTCTGGCCCTCGACGCGGCCTGTGTCGCAGCGGTCAGCCTGGCGATCTGCCTGGCGAGCCGGCACCTCCTCTTCATGACCGCCCTGGTGCCTGCGGTCGTGTTGGCACGGTTTCTGGCCCTGTGTGTGCTGGCCGGCCGTGAGGATGTGTCGATGAAGGCCGAGTTGATCTTCTTCGCACTATGCACGGCCCTGGGCGCCTTCAACGACTGGAACTCGGTCTGCCACAAGAAGATCTACGACTACACGGTCCCCCACTACTTCGACTTTTCCACGATCCCCCTCTGGATGCTGCTGTTCTGGGGCATGATCCTGAGGTTCATCGCGCGGCTCGCCCGGTGGGAGCGGCTGGGGCCGGAGGAGGCTGCCTCGGACAGGGTCGGCATCGGCAGGCTCCGGGCCGAAAGCCCCGGCCTGAAGATCGCGGCCGAGCTCTCCCTGGTGCTGGCCACGCGCTGGATGGTCTACCGGCTTTACGAGGACCCGGTCCTCTCCTGGGCTCCCTTCCTGGCCGCCATCCTCCTCTTCTCGGCCCTCTTCGGCCCGAGTCGGCACGATGTCAAGCTCGTGCTCATCTTCTTGCTCTTTGGCCCGGTGGTGGAGATCCTCTACATCCAAATCGGCGGCCTCCACAGCTATCTCCTTGGCTGGTTCGGGGGCGTTCCTCTCTGGATCGTCCTCTGGTGGGCACTCTCGATCCTGATCTGGAAGGACCTGGCCTTCCGGATCGAGAAGCGGCTGCGGTCCTGACTGGGCGCAAAAGGCTCTTCTTGTTTGCTGAAATCAGCCGTTTTTGGTATGGTTAGAAATGCTTACCACTCTATTTCACCACAAAGACCGGCCGGCTCCACTCACCATCCTCATCTCCCTTCTCCTTATCACTCCCTGTGCATCCCATGCCGCTACGATCCATGTGCCCGGAGATTATACCACGATCCAGGCCGGGATCGATGAATCCCTGGACGGGGACCTTATCCTGGTAGCCCCCGGCACGTATGCGGAGAACATCGACTTCCTCGGCAAGGCCGTCACCCTTCGCAGTGAGCTGGGAGCCGAGGCGACGGTCATCGACGGAGGTCAGACAGGGTCGGTCGTGACCTTTACCAGCGGCGAAGGAGAAGAGGCGGCGATCGAGGGATTCACGATTCAAAACGGCTCCGGGACCTATTACGAGCTGGATCCCGGATACATGGCCTACTGCGGAGGAGGCGTCTTCTGCCACGGCTCGTCCCCGAACGTGTCGAGCTGCACGATCTCGAGAAACGGGGCCGATCACGGAGGCGGGATCTTCGGCGACCGGTACGCTTCACCGGCGATCGCTTCCTGCACGATCGCCGAGAACCGAGCCGACTATACAGGAGGAGGGATCGGCCTGTTCGTTGAGTCCTCTCTTCTGGTCCGGGGCTCCGGAATATCGGACAACTCCGGCGGATACTCCGGCGGTGGGATCTACTTTTCCGGGGACCTGGCCGCGATCACGAACTGTACGATCTCGGGGAATCGGGCCGACAGCGGCGGGGGGATCTATTGCAACAACCGCTCCCCCTCGACGATCACGCACTGCACGATCGTGGAGAACGCCGCCATGGGCACATACGGCGCCGGCGGCGGAATCTACTATGATTGGAACAGCGACCACCTGATCATCACGAACTGCATCATGTGGGATAATTCCGTTTTTAACCCGGGGGCCTATTCAGAAAAGGACCTGTTCGGACCGGCTGTCATCCTCTACTCGGCCGTCGAAGGGGATTGGCCGGGCGTCGGGATCATCCACTCGGATCCCCTGTTCGCGGGTCCGGAGGATTTTCACCTCACCGCCGGATCCCCTTGCATCGACGCGGGCAAGGCCGTGGAGGTCTTCACCGACATGGAAGGGGATCCCAGACCGAGCGGGT
>CAZFWM010000349.1:0-7873 GCA_964522545.1 uncultured Thermodesulfobacteriota bacterium | reverse complement strand
TTGGCAATGCTTTTGGAGGTGCCTTTTATATGATTATCAGAGCCTGGGAACGAGATAAACGAAACAAAAGGGCAGCCTTTAGAATATCCATACAGTGAAAACAGATAGTTCTATTATGACATCCTCTAAAGAGAGCCACCGATCAAGGACTGACCGCTTCCCCGAAAGCCGGCCCGCGGCCGTCATACTCCTCCTTGCGGCCGCTGTCCTGGCCGCCTACGCCACGGCCTTGTTCAACGGCGTCACATACGACGACATCATCATCTGGGAGAATGAGGGATTCGAGGAGCTCGTGAGCAGGCCTTCGGCCCTGGTCGGCCGGGCCTACTTCGATCTCTCCAAGGAGATGTCCTACCGCCCCCTGGTCACGGCCACCTACATCCTCGACTATGCACTTTGGGGACGCAATCCCCTGGTCTACCACCTGGTCAACCTGCTATGGCACCTCGCCGCCGTGCTGGCGCTCTATCTCCTCCTGTCCAAGATTCTCGACGATCGCAGGGCTGCATGGTTCGGGGCCCTGCTCTTCGCGGTCCACACTGTGAACACGGAGGCGGTCGTCAGCATCGGGTTCCGCGAGGAGATGCTCTGCGGCACCTTCTATTTCCTCGCGGCCGCTTTTCTCATCGACGCTACAAGGTCGGACCGCCCCGGCCGCGTCGTACGCCTGATCATCGGCGCCACCGCGGCAGGGGCTGCGCTCCTCAGCAAGGAGATGGCCCTCTCTCTTCCGCTGTTCCTCGGGCTTTGGGGGCTTTGGACTCAGCAGGATAATAAGGCCGACGTGGAATCCACGGTATTAAATCCCTTCATTCCCCTGGCCGCGGCCCTTGTGGTGACGCTGGCTTTTCTCCCTGTTCGCTTTTTTCTCATGGCCGAACCGGAGCCGACCTCTGCCCTTCTTCCCGGCAACGCCCTCATCTCCAACTGGGCCACCATGTCGGCCATCTTTCTCGATTATGCACGGCTCCTTCTTGTGCCATGGCCGCTCTGGCCGGAGCACTCCGTGCACGTCTATGAGAGCTTTGCGGCAGCCCGCCCCCTGCTCGGCGCGGCCCTCCTCGCGGGTCTAGGCCTGTGGATCGCCGCGACCTGGCGCAAAAGGCTTGCCGCGGTATTTCTGGTGGCCGCCTCTCTCGTCGCGCTGCTGCCTGTCTCCAATGCAATCCCTTTCCACATCCTCTTTGCCGAGCGCTACCTCTATATCCCCTGCGCCTTCTTCTGCGGAACGGCCGGACTGGTCATCGAGAGGGCGTCACGCACCCGGACCGGGACCGCCCTCGTAGGGGGGCTCATCATTCTGCTTTGTGCCATGACCGCATTCCAGAACACTCGGTGGCGGGACGACCTCACCCTCTGGCGCCACACGGTCGCCCACGATCCCGGATCCCATGACGCCCTGTACAACCTCGGCAATGAAATGACGAGACTCAACGAGCTGGATGCCGCCGTGGACCTGTACAACCGCTCCCTATCGGCCCCCCTCAACCGCTTCTTCGTGGGCGCCGAGAGCCGATACGGGAGGGTTTACTACAACCTCGGGCGCGTATATCAGATGCTGTTAAAGAATGAGGCCGCCCTCGAATGCTACCGCCAGGCCCTGGGCCTCGAGCCCGGGAGGCCGAAGTATCTGCTGAACTTCGCCGTGGTCCTGGCCAGGCTCGGCCACAGCAAGGAGGCCCGGGAGATCTTCGAGGCGCTCTCGGTGGAGGCGAGCGGCGAGCAGCGCGCCCTGGCCCTCAAGAACCTGGGCGTCCTTCACGCCCTGCAGGGCGAGTACGATGAGGCGCGCAAGGCATTTCAAGAGAGCCTCGCGATCAATGCCGGGGACGATGAGACTCGCAGGATGCTGGCCGATCTCGATGCGGAGACCTCCGGCATGGGAACGCCATGAGCGAGCAGACGGGACTTGGGCGATGGGACCGCAGGGACTGGGCCGCTGTGGCGTTCCTTCTGGGCCTCACCCTCTGCCTGCTGCGACGCGCCCTCTTCTCCTCCGGCCTTCTCTTAGGCCATCCCTCGGCCGACATGGCCCAATATTTCTTTTTCAACCGCTTCTTCGGCTTCAAGACCCTTGGAGAAGGCTTCCCCCTCTGGAACCCGCACATATTCTTCGGAGCCCCCTTTCTGGCCCAGCTCCAGTCCGCCCTCTTCTACCCGCCCAACTACCTTCTCTCTCTCCTTCCCGTCGAGACAGGGCTCAACTGGATCATTGCTCTGCACGTCTTCATCGCGGGCGCATCCATGTACGGCTTTGTCAGGTATGCCGCCTCCACCCGCTTCGGGGCCCTGGCAGGAGCCATTGCCTACATGTTGGGCAGCGGGGTCGTGATGCGCATCTACGCCGGGCACCTCAATGTCCTGACCACGGCCGCTCTTCTCCCCCTCATTTTCCTTGCCGCCGAAATCCTCCTGCGAAATCCCGGAAGGAGGACGGCCCTGGCCGGCGCTCTCCTCTACGGGCTGGCCATCCTGTGCGGCTACATCCAGGTGGTCTTCTTTGCCACGGTCGGCCTTGCAGCCTATGTGACGGTCCGGCTCCTGATCCAGTGGCGCCGTGGCGAACCGGCCCGGTCTCTGCTCCGGACGGCCCTGGCCCTGGCCTTGATGGGAGGGGCCGGCGTCCTCCTGGCGGCGGTCCAGATCATCCCGACACTGGAGCTGGGGACCCTTTCGGCCCGCGCCGGAGAGGGGTATGACTTTGCCTCGGTCTACTCCCTCCCTCCGGAGAATCTACTCACCATGGCCTTCCCGGGCCTCCTCGGGGATGCGGTCAATATCCCGTATTGGGGAAGGTGGCAGTTCGTCTGGGAGATGTCCCTTTACGCGGGCGTGCTCATCTGGATGAGCGCCCTGGCCGGAGCGTTCTTCCTGCGCGGCCCTCTCCCGCGGGCCCTGACCGTCATGGGGTGCCTTTGCCTCGTCCTGGCCATTGGAAAATACACGCCTGTGCTGAAGATCTTCCTGACCCTGATACCCGGGGCCGATATATTCCGAGGCTATTCCAAGTTCGGCCTCCTCTTCCTCTTTGCGGAAGCAGCCCTGGCCGGCGTCTGGCTGGGGCGTGTCTTCGGAGACAGACGACCTCCGGACACAAAGGGCGAGGGAGAAGGGAAGGGAGCGCGCAAAGCCGAGGTGGAAGAGCGCGGCTCCTGGCTGCGGGGTCCGCTTCTGCTCTGGGGTGCCCTCTCGCTGGCCTGCCTCCTCGCCTTGCTCGCCCTGTGGTTCGCGGGCGAGCCCTTTTGCAGGAGGATCCTCCAGTGGCTCGCCGACTCGAGCGAGGCTTTTTCGATGGCCGACGAGGCCCTTGCGGATCGTGCCTTCCTTTGGGGCCTTCACTCCGTCCTACGTGGAGCAGGTGTTGCGGTCATCCTCTTTCTTCTCCTTGTCGGATACGCCCGCACTCGCCTGCCGCGCCGGGCCTTCCAAATCATCGTGATCCTCATCCTCCTCCTCGACCTTTGGACCTTTGCCTCTCCCTATGCACGGACCTTTTCCCTGGACCGGGTCCAATGGCCGGACGATCTGGTATCCACCCTTGAAAAGAAGGCCGAGCCTTTCCGCATCCTCAACCTCGGAAGACTGCATAATCAGGGAATGCTCTATGGGGTAGACATGGTGGGCGGATTCGAGGCGGGTATCATTCGGGGGCCGAACCGATACATCAACCTGTCTCAGGGTTTTCACCTCGACTCCCACAACGCCTATGGCCAAGTGCGGCAGATCTCGGATCTCCTCGGGGCGGCCAACTGCCGCTACATCCTCCTCTCCGAGCCGGTGGCCGACCTTCCTCTGCCCCTGGTCGGCTCCGGCCCGGGCTGGGCCCTGTACGAGGACCCCGGCGCTCTGCCCCGCGCCTACTGTGTCTTTGCGGCCCGCGTCTTGCCCGACGACGAGGCGGCCGCCCGGGCCCTCTCCTCTTCCGCGTACGATCCCAGGGCCTGGGCAGCCGTGGCCGGCCCGGCCGACCTCGACCTCCCCGGGACCTCGAACGTCCTCTTTCCCACGCCGTTCCCGGAAATAACGAGGTGCACGCGCAAAGAAGTCTCACTCACTGTGGACATGCCGGCCCGGGGGCTCCTCGTGCTCTCCGACACCTTCTATCCCGGGTGGGAGGCCCTGGTCGACGGCGCGCACAGGCCGATCCATCGCGTGAACCTCGCCTTCCGGGGCGTGGTGCTCGGTTCAGGCCGACACGAGGTGATCTTCCGCTTCCGACCGCGTGCCTTCTATGTCGGGGCGACCGTGAGCGCGGTCACCCTGGTCCTTGTTCTCATTGGATTGTTACGATCGAGGAAAGAGCAGCCATAGCTAGCGTCCGTCCAGCAATAGCCTGCTTTGCCAGCATGTCATTCCGAACAAAGTGAGGAATCTTATAATTGCGGAGAGTTGGCAACTTTACGATTCCTCGGCTATCGCCTCGGAATGACATTTCCGGACAGGGCCTAGGAAAAATCAGCTTGTTTTCCCTTTTCTATGATACCACAAGTAGGTCGCCGCGACCGCTTCGGCACAGGTGTGCTCCGGGGCGTAGCCGAGGAGCCGGCGGGCCTTGTCGATCGAGTAGGCCCCGCCGGTGAAGGCGAAGGGGATCAGCTCAGGAGGTGTGCGGATGATGGGAGGTGTCAGGTCGAGTGAGTGCAGGAGCTTGAGGCCGGGCTCGATGAGCCACGCGGGCACCACCACGGTGCGCGACCTCGAGCCCACGGCTCGGATGAATCCATCGAGAAATTCCCTGACCGTGGGCGAGTCCGGGGCCGCAATGTTGAAGGCCTCTCCGTCGGACTCCTTTCGGTCCGAAGCCGAAAGAAAGGCGGCCGCAGCATCCGAGGCAGCCACGCAAGAGTAGGGTATATCGGGCCGGCCCGGGATCGGGATGATCCGGCCCTTTCTCACGCGCTCGAAGAGGGCGAGGGTGGTCTTCTCATGATAGAAGCCGGGGCCGAAGATCATGGGCATCCGGAGCATCGAGACCTCGAGGCCGTAGCTCCTGCGGTAGCTCCGGCAGTGGGCCTCGCACTCCCATTTGTTGCGGCTGTAGGTGCCGGTGAAGAGCTTCGGGGCGTCCTCGACCAGAGGGAGGTCTCGCTGCGGACCGTATATCTCGATGGTCGAGGCGAACACGAAGCGCCTCACCCGGTGGCGCACGCACCCGTCGAGGAGGTTGAGGGTGCCCCCCACGTTGACGGCCCAGAAGGCGGCCGGGCCGAGACGCGCCTGGGGCATGCAGGCGGCCAGGTGGAAGACCGCATCGCACCCGGCGCAGGCGACCATGGCCGACTTGCGGCCGCGCACATCACCGCGAACGAACTCGGCCCCGTCCGGGAGCGGCCCGGGCGGTCTCAGGTCGAAGATCCGCACCTTTTCTCCCCGGTCCAGCAGGGCCCGGGTAAGGGCCTGCCCGAGCACTCCGCTCCCACCGGTTACCAGGCACGTTCGCCTTGCGCTCATTCGAACTCCCATCGGGTTTGATGAATCAAATCCCTGTGATCAGGCTGTGAGTCGCCCCCATCCCATTACGACGCATTTTGAGATTAGTCCTTTTTACAACCTATTGACAACCGGGGGCCCCCCCGAGCGTAATCTTTGTCTGCCTGGCGTTGTCTCTATAGAAAATGATGCTACTCAAAAATCGGATCATAGAGGGGACCAAGATGGCTGAGAAGAAAAGAGCACGGATATCCCGATCTGTCCCGGCCGCGGAGCTTTCTTTCGCCGTTGTCCTGCTGACAGTTCTGGGTGTTCTTCTCTTCCTCGCCCCCCTGACCGAGGCCGCCCGGAGCACCGACCGCGGGCGCGTGGCCGGACCTTCGCCCGGGGCCGAGGACGGGATACCCAGGCTCAGGTGGGTCGACGCCGACGGCCGGGTGCCGCTGACACATGCCGAGTTCATGGCCCGGCGGCCCGTGAGAGGGGCTCTGTCGATGGAGCTCGTCGACCGGGTCGGGCCGTACGACGCGGCTTCCGGCCCCGGACGATCGGAGGAAGAAGGCGGCGACGCAGATCTCGTGGTGCTGGTGGTGAACAGCTCTATCTACACGAGCATGGGATCCAAGCTGCCACGGTACGCCAACCGCATCGCCGAGGACGGCACCCTCGTCGAGACCTACATCTCCGCCGAGGGGACCCCGGAGCAGCTTCGAGACTTCCTGAGCTCCCGCCTCGTCTCGGGACTCGTCGGGGCCGTGCTGATCGGAGACCTCCCGGTGCCGTGGTACGAGATCCCCGATCCCTACGATCACGACGAGTTCCCCACCGATCTCTACTATATGGACCTCGACGGCCGGTGGTACGACGGCGATGGTGACGGGATATTCGACGAGCACACGAACGGCAGCGGCGATCAGGCGCCCGAGATCTATGTGGGCCGTCTCACCGCCTCTCCTCTCGGACTGGAGTCCGGGCTCATCAAGAACTACCTAGACAAGAATAACCGGTACAGAGACTGCCTGCTCGGGTGCAACGAGAGGGCCCTCGTTTACATCGACGACGACTGGGATTACTGGACCGGCGAATGGTCGGCCGACATCGCCCCGGTCTACCCGGATCGAGTCGTCATCTCCGAGCAGGAGGCCACGGTGGCCGAGGACTACCGGGTGCGGCTGGAGGAGAACTACGAGTGGATCCAGGTCCACGTGCACTCCTCGCCGGCCATGCACTCCTTCCAGATCGGCCACGAGCACATCGGCGGCGAATTCTACGCCTCGGAGATCCCGGGGATCGACCCCACCGCACTCTTCTACAACCTCTTCGCCTGCTCCAACGCCCGCTATGTGGAGGAGGATTACATGGCCGGCGAGTACGTCTTTGCGAACTGGGGAGGGCTCGCGGCGATCGGCTCCACCAAGTCCGGAGCCATGCTCGACTTCGACAAATTCTACCGCCCTCTCTCCGAGGGAAAGTCTCTGGGCCGGTCCTTCCTGGAATGGTTCCAGAGCCTGGCCCCCTTCAGCCTGGACGAGCAGGAGTGGCACTACGGCATGACCCTGATCGGCGATCCCACGCTCCGGATACTCTCTCTCGATGCGGACGGCGACGGCTTTGATCCATGTGAAGGGGACTGTGACGACGGGGATCCCGACGTCGGCCCCGACAGCGAGGAGATCCCCTTCAATGGAATCGACGACGACTGCGACCCCTCGACCCTCGACGACGACGGGGACGGCGACGGCTGGCCCGCGGGCGAGGACTGCGACGACACCGATCCCATGGTGAACCCGGACGCGCCCGAGCTCTGCGAGGGCGGGATCGACGAGGACTGCGACGGCCTCGTCGACGACGACGATCCGGCCTGCGGCCCCGACTGTACGGATGCCGACGGGGACGATTACCGCGCCGAGGGGGGGCCTTGCGGGCCCGAGGACTGCGACGACTTCGACGCCGACATCCACCCGGGAGCCGAGGAGCTCTGCGACGCCGTAGACAATGACTGCGACGGATCGCCGGGCCTGGACGAGATAGACGTAGACGGCGACGGCTGGATGTCTTGCGAGGGGGACTGCGACGATGTCGATGGCGTGACGTTTCCGGGCGCACCCGAGATGTGTGACGGGAGGGACAACGACTGCGACGGCTCGCTCCCTCCGGACGAGGCGGATGCCGATGCCGACGGCTGGAGTGAATGTTCGGGAGATTGCGACGACGGGAATCCCGAGGCCCACCCGGCCCACCCCGAGATCCAGAACAACGGCATCGACGACGACTGCGATGGAATGGTGGATGAAATCTGCTTCATCACGGTAGCCGGCCGGTAGGGGCGCTGCTTGCTGCGCCCTTAACGGACAACGCAGGGGGCGACCGGCCGGTCGCCCCTTGAACTATCGCCCTTCGGGCGGACTGCCCTGGGGTTTGCACCCCAGGCTACATGACCTGA
>CAZFWM010000348.1:0-7874 GCA_964522545.1 uncultured Thermodesulfobacteriota bacterium | reverse complement strand
AGAAGACTTATTATCTTCACTTGAAGAAATGGTCGGTAACCGTGTCCGTCGGGGATAGGGTCTACTGCGGAAAGAGGATAGGGGCGGTGGGAAGCTCCGGCTACTCCACGGGTCCACACCTCCACTTCCAGGTATGGACTCCCTCGTACGGCACGGACGATCCCTATGCCGGGCCCTGCGGAGGGCCCTTGAGCTACTGGGTGAACCAGGGCCCCTACATGGGTGTCCCTGCCAAAGAGTGCGATCCGGAGGGGTGCGGAACCATCATCTCGACGACGGGGAGCGGTGAATACCTCGGAGGGGCCGTAGTCATCATCATACTGGCGCCGGCCCTTTTTGCAGTGGCTATAAAGCGCAGGATCAGGAGAGAGCGAGTATAGAACAGATAAAGCACCCCTCATCGATCAGCCCGTCGCAGTCGTCGTCCACGCCGTTTCCGGGCACCTCTTCGTGTCCGGGGTTGATCTGCGCCTCGCTGTCGTTGCAATCTCCCTCGCAGATCCTCCACCCGTCGCCGTCGCCATCCATTTCACCGGCCGGTACGACCCCGTCGCAGTCGTTGTCCGCACCGTCACAGATCTCCGGGGCGCCGGGGTACGTGTCCGGAACTCCGTCATTGCAGTCAAAGCAGGCATCGGAGCCGTCCTCGTCGCCGTCGAAGCCCGGCTCGCAATATTCATCGGCCCCCATGTCGAAACCTCCCCCCTGGGGTCTCACTCCACCGTCGATGTCGGAATGGACGCCTGTATCGATACCCGCATCGATACAGGGCGATCCCGTGGTAATGTGATAGTCCCCTTCTCCGGCGAAGAGGGGGTCTGAGTCGATATTTCCCTCTCCGGGCCAGCCCCCCTGGATATCGGAGTAGGTGACGGCCGGCGATCCTAAATATACATAGATTTCAGGGCTCTCCGGGGCCGAATTCCCCCACAAGATGCTGTTCGTGATGGACAGAGAGGATTCGCGGGAATAGATTCCGCCGCCCCTTTTTTCGGCGCTGTTTTCCGAAATCGTGCAGAAGAGGATCTCGGGGGAGGAGGAGTACACGCAGTGTAGCCCACCGCCATAGTCAGCCTCGTTATTAGCAATGATCGAGTTGATAATCTTCGGTGAGGAATCCTCTGTGCAGTAGATCCCACCGCCATTTGTCGCTTCATTTTCCGAAATGATACAATTTGTTACCTTCGGAGACGCCATGTAACAGTAAACGCCCCCTCCATAACTGTAAAAGTCATAAGCGATGTTCCCCAAGATATGGCAGTTCGTGATCGTCGGGGAAGAGAACTGGCAGAATATCCCGGGCCCCTGGTTAAATCGACCTCTGCGGATCGTGAAGCCGTCCAAAATCGATCTCCGGGTCTCGCCGCTAATGAACTGGAGCACCCGTCCCTCGTGATCCCCATCGATCACCGTATGCTCGGCCCCGGCCTCGCTCCTGATGGTGATCTCTTTTCCAAGAAAGTCGATTCCACTCTCGTAATACGTGCCGGGAGCGACCAGAATGACATCTCCGTCCAGAGCCGCTTCAATGGCGCTCTTGATCGTAGGATGGTCCGAAGGAATGTATAGAAACACACAATCCGGATCATCTGAATCGACGGCGCCGTCACAATCGTCGTCGATCCCGTTGCCGCAGTCCTCCTGAATCCTGGGGCTCACGCCGGGTGCCGCATCGTCGCAGTCGTGGCCTCCGCAAGCGGCGTCGCCGAATCCGTCGCCGTCTAGGTCGTGGCATCCGGCCGGATATTCGTCGGAGCCCATATCATAGCCTTCTCCCAGGGGCCTCGGTTCCCCGTCGATGTCGGCTTCGACCTCAACGATCGATCCCGCATCGATACAAGGGGATCCAAAGGAGAGATGAAGATCATCCTCGCTGACGAATCGGGGATCCACATCGAGGGTTCCATTCAGCCAGAGCAGAGTGGAGCTCCATTCGTCGTATACAGCGGCTTCTCCACCCTGGACATCGCTGGATTTGACAATCAAGCACGCGTCTCCGCAAAGAGCAATCTCTGGACCCTGCTTGGCCTGATCCCCCCACAAGATGACATTGACGAGCGCCCAGGCATTGGAGTTGTAGAGACAGATTGCTCCCCCGCGGTCCATGGCAGTATTCGCCGAGAAGGTGCAGTTCTCGATCGATCCGTTCGTGTCGTTGGCGCCGTAGATGGCGCCGCCCCTTTCATATCGAGCTTTGTTCCGATGAAATGTGCAGTTCGTAAGATACACATAGGGGAGGTCCTTGCCGGTTTGCCAGTCAAAATAGATGCCGCCCCCTTTTTTGTCGGCCAAATTTCTCACGAAAGCACATCGATCGCACACAAGGGACGCTTCCTCTTCACAGGCAATAGCACCTCCACTTTCATCCTCCGCTCGGTTTCCCACAAAAAAGCAGTCTGTGATGATCGGCGATGACTGATCCTCGAAATAGAGGGCCCCTCCATAACTTGCACTGTTCTCATTGAAGGAGCAGTCCTGTATCGATGGCGAAGCACCTATCTGACAGGCGATCGAGCCCCCGCTCCCCGCCCGGTTCAATGTGAAAGTACAGGATTCGATTAATGATAAGGATTGATCCGTACAGAGAATGGCACCGCCCGCCGCCGCTTCGTTTTCCACGAAGGTGCCGCTGTCGATGGTCGGCGAAGCCAATCCGGAACAGAGGATCCCTCCGCCGACCGATTCGGCTTCATTTCCGGAGATCCCGCATCCAATGATCGTCGGAGACGCATCGACAAGGAAGATTCCGGCCCCGGAGGTCGCCTGATTGCCGGATAGGGTGGAAGCCTCGATTACAGCCAGCGAGCCCCCGGCATAGTAGAGCCCGCCCCCCTCGGCGGCGCTGTTCTCGGAGACTGTGCAGCGGCCGATCACCGGCCATGATGTAGCGTCACTGTGGAGCCCTCCTCCGGATTCGGCGCTGTTTGTCAATAGAGTACACTCGTCAAGTTGAGGGGAAGCACTGTTGAGGCATGCGATCCCCCCGCCCGCAATCTGTGCGACGTTGTCGAAAATCGATGTGTCATGGATCGCCGGCGAAGCGGTCTCGACACAGGCGACGCCGGCACCAGTCTGGTCGGCCGCGTTCTCGAAGATCTCGCAGCCTTCGATGATCGGGGATGAACGATAGCAGAAAATCCCGGCGCCGCTCTCCCCCCAGTTCCTCTCTATCGAGCAGCCCTCGATCCTCGCGGTGCTGTCCTCGTTGAGATAGAGGCCACCCCCGTTGGTGGCCCCGTTCTCGGCGATGGTGCAGTTGATAAGCGTCGGCGAGGTTCCTTCGCCGCAAACGATTCCGCCCCCTATGGTGACGCCCGTTTCCGGCACGTAGAGGCCGCTGCCGTTTCGAATGGTGAATCCCTCGAGGACCGTCTCTTCTCCCTCTCCCCCCGTAAAGACCACCCCCGGTCCGGCCTGTTTCCCGTCGATGACGGTCTCCTCGGGGCCCCATTCGCTTCGCAGGGTGATCGCCTTTCCCTGGAAGTCGATCGTCCCGGTGTACGTTCCGGGGGCCACCATCACCACATCCCCGTCCTCGGCGGCACCGATCCCCTCCTGGACGGTGATGTGAGCCTCGGGCACCCAGATCGTGGCCCACGGCTCGTCGATGTGGCCGTTGCAGTTGTCATCCACGCCGTTGTCCGGGACCTCCTCATGATGGGGATTCACCTCCGGGTCGGTGTCGTCGCAGTCGTCCAGGCAGGCCAGGAACCCGTCGCCGTCCAGGTCGAGCTCATCGGGAGGGATCGAGCCGTCGCAGTCGTTGTCCAGGCCGTCGCAGGTCTCCGGAGCGCCAGGGTAGATCTCGGGAGACACATCGTCGCAGTCCGGCACGGGAAGGGCGCAGGGGCTGAATCCGTCGCCGTCCAGGTCGAAGTCTTCATCAGTGAGCCCGTCGCAGTCGTCGTCGATGCCGTCGCACGCCTCCAGGGCTTCAGGGTGAATTTGCGGATCCGTATCGTCACAGTCGTCCCCTCCGCACGCCAAGTCCTTGTACCCGTCGCCGTCATCGTCGAAGCATGGGAACCACCCGCACGCCTTGAAGCCGCCGTAGGCACCCATGTCGTTTCGCTCCCCGCCCATGGAGGGAGGGAAACACCAGTCGTAATAGATCGGCTCAGGATCGCCGGCATCGATACACGGGGATCCTTCGCCCAGGCGGTACTCGAGATAATCTGCGAAGAGAGGATCCTCGTCCAGATTCCCTTCCTGCCAGTCCAGCTCTGAAAAAGAATCCACATGGATCGGCCCTTCCCCTCCCTGAATATCGCTAAAACGCACCGTCGCCGTGGCACGACTCAAACTGATCTGTGGACCATCCGGGGCGTAATTGTCCCAAAAAATGCAGTTGGCAACGGCAACTTCTGCGGACCAGGTTCCTCTTATCGCCCCGCCATGGCTGGTTCCGTGGTTGTCGGAGAATGTACAATTCAAGAGGTCATTGGATGCGCTATCATCACTAAACAAGGCCCCTCCCGAACTACCACTCATGTTTCCTGTGATCAATGTGTTTTCCAAATAGAGGGAGGCCCTCTGCCAGGAATATAGACCTCCGCCTCCTCGTTCGGCGCTGTTGCCGGAGATAACACAATTAACAACGGAAACCGTCGTATCGATGCACGCCAGGCCGCCTCCATGGTAGTCAGCGATATTGTCTTCGATCACGCATCCCTTGACGAGAGAAGGTATACTTGAAAACCAGAAGCAGATCCCGGCACCGTACCACTTGGCGCGGTTGTTCGAGATCGTGCAGTTAATAATTGTCGCTCCATCTTCACAAAGGATTCCTCCTCCAGAGCTCGTTTCGCAAATATTCTCCGTAATCGTGCAATTCTCGATCGTGGGGAAGGTATAACGGCCGCAGTAGATGCCGCCTCTGCTTAAGTCTTTTCCATTCTTGACCGTGAAGCCTCTAATGATGGAATCACTTCCCTCAAAATTATCGAATATGACTACAGACTCTGACTGATTCCCATCAATGACCGTCGTCTCGGCTGAGAGATCCTCGGTCCAGGGATCCCCGTCCAGATCGCTTCGGAGCGTAATGGCCTTCCCCAGAAAATTGATATTTTCCACATAGGTCCCCGGAGCCACTAGGATTGTATGTCCTTCCATCGCGGCATCGATCGCCTCCTGGATGGTTCCATATTCGCCGGGCACGCTGATGGAGGCGAGGCAGGCAACATCCTCACTGTCTATCCAGCCGTCGCAGTCGTCGTCGATCCCGTTGTCGCAGATCTCCTCGGCGCCCGGGGAAACCGCTGGATCCGCATCGTCGCAGTCGCACCCCCCGCAGTCTGCATCATCGTACCCATCGCCGTCTTCGTCCATGCAGACGAAGATGCTCTCGTCCGCTCCCATGTCGAAGCCGGCACCAAAGGGCCTGGGATCCCCCTTCATGTCCGTGTAGACGCCTGCGTCCGTGCCGGTATCGACGCAGGGCGAATCGCTAGGGAGAGAGAAATCCTCCCTGAAGTAGGGAAAGGCGTTGATGTTCCCCTCTCCCAGCCAGACGGCATCGGGCGTATCCATCTGGACGTCGGAGTAGGTTACATCGATTAAGAAAGAGATGATCTGGGAGCCGTCCTGGGCCCAGTTATTCCAGAAGATGCAGTTCGTGATCGTTGGACGGGGAGAGCCTTGGCAGTAGATCCCGCCGCCTCCTTCCGTTTCTCCCAATGCGAAGTTATCCACGATCGTACAATGAGCGATCATCGGATCGGAATAGCTGCAGTAGATCCCGCCGCCTCTGTCCGAAGCAGAATTATCAAAGATCATGGAGTTGACCACGGTCCCTCCGGCGTCTGACTGAAAAGCGATCCCTCCGCCATTGCTGTAAGAGTGAGAGTAAGTCGCGATGTTTCCGGAGATTGTACAGCTCTCGATCGTACAGATCGTTTCAGCGCCGGAGCAGCGGATGCCGCCGCCTGAGTACGGGGATGTATTCCCCGTGATCGTGCATTCTCGGATCGTCGGGGAGGAGCCACTGTAACAGCTAATTCCGCTGTAGCTGTTTTCGGCGATCACGCAGCTCTCGATCAAAGGGGAGGATCCTTCGGTGAGGTAAATACCATTCCGGTTGTTTTCAGAAACCGAGCAGTTCTCCATCGTCGGGGAGGAGCCATAGCAGTAGACACCGCTCCCTTGCGCAGAATAGCTCACACTGTTTCCTTCTATAGTGCAATTTATGATCGTCGCCCACGAGTAGTTGATGTATATCCCTCCCCCGTTCCCGTAGGGCTCGGCACTATTGCCCGAGATGGTGCAGCCCGTGATCGTCGGAAAGCCTTCATTGATTACGACGCCTCCTCCCCCTTCAGCGGTGTTCGCCATGATGGTGCTCAATTCGATCCGCAGCACGCTCTGCTCGCTGTAGACGCCGCCTCCCCACTGGGCGTTATTGGAGGCGATCTCACAATCCACGATCGACGCCGAAGAGAGCTTGCAGAAGAGCCCCCCTCCCCAGTCGGCGTTGTTGGCGGCGATCTTACAGTTCCGGATCGTAGGCGAGGCAAAGTAACAGAGAACGCCGCCACCACAAGGAGCATCCCATTCCGATAAGAAGGTGCCGCTCCCATTGGTGACGGTGAAGCCATCAAGCACGGACGCTTCCGTCTCCCTGTTCCAGAAGGTCACCACAGAGCCCATGGCCCCGCCCTGCATGACGGTCGCCTCAGGATCGATGTCATAGGTGTCGGAAAGACCGTCCGCATCGCTTCGGACCGTGACCGCCTTCCCCAAAAATCGGATTCTCTCCTCATAGGTCCCTGGAGCCACGAGAACGAGGTCCCCGCCCACGGCCGCATTGATGCCGGCCTGAATGGTGGGCTGGTCGGTGGGTACATGGATCGTGGCAGCGAGGGCTGGACCAGTATAAAGGAGGAAGATCTGAATCAAGATGACAGGAGCAATTCTATTTATTGTCTTCACTATTTACTTCCTGCCTGATAAGTAGGGGCGCTGCTTGCTGCGCCCTGACCTGATGTTCCAACTGCCCCCAATGGGGTCGCCTCTTCCGATTGAAGGTTCGGAAGAGGCCCAGATTCTTTACTGATTTTATCACTTCGACATAATAATTACAATTTATCGAGAGGAATTATTTGCTATTTACGGACTCAAAGAAACAGAGGTCTCGGATAGGCTAGCTCAAATAATAATGGACATGCTACAATTCGCTCGAGGAAAAGGTCTTTCTGCTACTGACGTATTATCTTCACATGAAGCAATGGTCGGTAACCGTATCCGCCGGGGATAGGGTCTTCTGAGGTAGAACCGAATGGATAACGCCTTCGAGGTCATGGCGAGAAGATTGATTGACTGGTTCGAGGTCGGGCATGCGCCCCCCTTCGAACTGGGGCTTTTGATTACGAATGAATGTCATCTGAAATGTCTGTCCTGCATTGCCAGAAGTAGACCCTCCTACAATCCAGACAAAGAACTTTCCGATGAAAAACTGGTAAGCATAATAAAAGAGGCGGGAACCCTAGGGATAAAAAGGTGTCATCTCTCAGGTGGCGGAGAAGCCACATACAGACTCGACACGGCCCTGTTGATGATGAGCGAAATAAAGAAGCATGGAATGCTTGGAAGTCTGGTTACGAACGGCACTCTGTTCACAGAAGAGTCCATAAAAAAAATGGTGGAAATCGAACTGGACGAGGTTCTATTCAGCATCGACGGCCCGGATGCCGAGACACATGACTATTTGAGAGGCGTAGAGGGAACTTTCAATAAAGCCATCAAGAATGTGAACCTCTTTGATTACTGGAAAAAAAAGCTGGACAAAAAAAAGCCCGAATTGCTATTTGCCCCTGTTATTTGAACTTATCCCGGCTTCGCCGGGGACTTTTTTTATTTTTCAGAGCTAACTTGCC
>CAZFWM010000347.1:0-7938 GCA_964522545.1 uncultured Thermodesulfobacteriota bacterium | reverse complement strand
TTAGTTATCCCAAACAAAGGGCCGTTCATAATAAGAATTGACCTCATCGGCCCTGATGGCCGGCGGAAATTCACACCAGTTGGCCGCAAGTACTCCCAGTGACGAAGATGCTCCCAGGTTGCCGTGCGTCCCTGCCGAACGGGCCAGGTAACGCACTTTGCCTGAGAAGTAGTACCCGTCTTTGAGATCTACCAATATGGAGGCGACGTTCTCCACGTTTCCACCGTATGTGTCGGCCAGCCTGCGAAGTGGATCGGGATAGGTGTGGGCCCAGGTTGCTTCGAACCAGGCGCTGTCCGGGCAGAAGCGACCGATATCCAGGGTATTTGAAGACTTGGCTATCGGAACGAGTTCCAGCGGGTCGCCCTCCAGGGGCTCGTACAGGTAATCGTGGTCCCGGGCAAAAAGGACTGACAGAATCCCGAAAAGGTCATAGCGGAACCTGTGTTTTCGCCGATTGACCAGTGCCTCCCCTGTAGAAGAAACAATGTGGATCCCCCCTGGCCCCAGGTATGTGCAGAACTCGACTTCAAGGAGGGTCGTGAGCACCCGGGCCATCTCGTCGAGGTTCCCGGGCCGGGTGTAAATGGCCGCTGCGCCGATCATCCCGTACCGGGGTGCCACGAAATCCATCTCCTCCTCGATGGAATCGCGGCAGCGGAACCCGGCATCCTCGAGCGCACCGATCAGGTCGACGTACTCTCCGTCGGTCCGGTTGTTTGCGTGGTCGGACAGGATGGTGAGCCGGCAGCGGCATCGATACTCGTAAAAGATCTTCTCGATCAGACGGTCCACCTCCAGCAGGATTTCCCGAAAACCCTCATCGTCAGAACGGTGCCCCGAGGCGTCCGTACAAAGAAAGTAGAGCAGAGTGTGAGTTTCTCCCATCCGCTCCAGGGCTACGGCAAGCCTGTCCTCCATCTCCGCCCGGGCGTAGGAGCGGACCTGGACGTATGCTCTTGCGTGGTCGAACTCCCGGATAATCTCGTTCTCCTGCGGAAATACGTGCCCCCCGGGCCCCTCTGCCATCCGGTTAGCCGTCTTGTCGAAGTAGTGCTCTTCATATCCTTTGGGCGGATCGCGGCCCAGAATCTTCGGCCACCCTATTGCCGTGAGACTTGGATAGGGGGCGATCATCCTCCCGACATTGCGGAAAAGGCGGAAGTACCCCTCCTCACGGAGTCTGACCATCTCCCGGTACGGGAACCCATCGACAGCAAGGACGATGTGAGGAAGACGACTCATGCGCAGTTTGTCGATCTCGACCTCCTCCTCGAACAGGCCGTCAAAGTCGAGGTCAAGGTAGAAGGCATCCTTCCATCCGGCGACCCGGTCGAGTCGCTGAATGTAGTCGATCTCCATGTCACCGTTCATGTCGAAGGGGATAAACCTATGGCGATCGGTATCGCGGAAATAGCTCAGATCGCGCTCCAATTGTGCAGGGACGCAGGAGAGGAGGAGAAAGATTGTGACGGATATAAAATAAGGCTCACAAAACCTAAACGGCGGCTGTTTCATCCCGTGCTCCAGTGATCCGCCGAAATCTCGCCGGTGACAGCAGAAGAATGAAGAGTATCAAGCAGATTATCGGAGCGATGGAGAACATGGAGAACCTCCCCAGCTCGATGGTCGTCTCGATAACAAGTGGAATTCCCACTAACAGCTGCAGTAATCCGGCTCCAAGTCCGATGACTCGCATCCAGTCTTTGGGGCGAATCAGGATCCCGGCCGCGACCACGCCCCACCCGATACTGGAAACCCAATTCATTCGTTGTACGAATACAAAGATCGGTTTTCCGGTGATCAATATGCGATTCCAGCTGGCAATGCCGTTCATAAAGCACAATAAGAAGCCGAATGCGGCCCCCAGGCCGAGCAATGAGCAGCCCCAGGATACCTTCCCCAAAACCCTTGCAATAATGAAGTAGAGGATGATGCTTGGCCAGAAGATGAGGAAGTAGACCGGAGGATGTCCGGAAGCCATAAAGGGCATGTTGAGAAACCAGCTTCCTTGCAGAGCAAGAATGTTTGCGATAACGATTGTCGGGTAGGCCCAGCTCTTTCGGCTGAAATAACCGTAGACGCTCCCGATATAGAGCAACCCTGCAAGGATCGCCACGTCCGCAAGAATGGGCATGACGTACTTCAGAAGAATTTCGCACCCTGCTTTCAAGGCCTCGAAATGTTGCGCGGGCTCATACCATTTCATGAAGAGGATAAAGGTACCGACGAGACTCAGTAATGCGCCAATGATCCCCACGGTCATGCCAAGCCATCTATTATTTTCCATTCTTTTATCCCCACTTGCTTATTTCACCCTATCGATTCCATGTTCCGGTTTTATGATGGGCTGTGCCTCGCAAAAATTCAATACACTCGGCTGATGTGCGGGTTCCCGTTTGACCATGAAGCGATTAGAGGGCAAAATGCTTTAATATATCTGGCAACATCCGGAATGGCCGAATTTCCGCTGGCAGGGTGATGTTTCAAGAAGTGAATAGTATGAAAAAGTTATTGTTGAAAAACTTTTCCGTCGCTGTCTGCTGTCTCACCATTTCAGGCTTTCTTCTAAGCTGTTCCGGCGATTCCGGCCCGGCGGATCGTCGGCCCAACTTCATTATCATCTTCACCGATGACCAGGGATATTCGGACGTGGGGGCCTTCGGGGCGACCGACATCGAGACTCCGAACCTGGACCGGATGGCCGAAGAGGGCGTTAAATTCACCAGCTTCTATGTTGCCGCTCCGGCCTGTACGCCATCGAGGGCCGGCCTGATGACAGGGTGTTATCCGAAGCGTATCGGCATGGCCCTCGGCGTGCTCTGGCCCTGGCACAGGGTCGGCCTGAATCCCAACGAGGTCACGATTGCCGAAGTCCTCAAGGAGAGGGGCTATGCCACGGCCTGCATCGGGAAGTGGCACCTGGGGCGACCCACCGACTTGCTGCCCACGAGGCAGGGGTTCGACGCCTACTTCGGCATTCCCTACAGCAACGACATGGGGCCTGAAAATATCGTCTCCATATTGCTGTCTCTCTTCGGTGCCGGATTGCCCCCGATTCCATTGATGCGGGACAAAGAGGTCGTCGAGGAGGGGGGGAACCAGAACACGCTGACAAAGCGCTACACCGAGGAGGCGATCCGCTTCATTTGGGAGAACAGGGGTAAGCCGTTCTTCTTGTATCTGGCCCACAACATGCCACACGCTCCATGCCACGCATCCGGGGATTTCGCCGACCCGACCGTCGATGATACCCACCGGGGGATTTATGCATCCGCCGTGGAAGAGATCGACTGGGGCGTGGCGCAGATCCTCGACACACTCGAGGACCTCGACCTCGATCACAACACCCTCGTGATTTTCACCTCGGACAACGGCCCGGCGCGCACACTGCAGTCCATGCTCGGACAGCCCACCGGCAGTGCGCTCCCCCTGCGCGGGTGGAAGAGCGGGACCTATGAAGGAGGGATGCGCGTCCCGGCGATCATGCGCTGGCCGGGGCGTTTGCCGGCCGGAGACGAATGCAGAGAGCTCGCAACGGCCCTGGACATCCTCCCGACCCTTGCGGGCTACGCCGGGGCATCCCTTTCCGTGGAGCCGGATCACAAGATCGATGGAAAAGATATCTCCGCCCTCCTGGAAAGGCCGGAGAGCGACTCTCCGCACGATTACTTCTACTATTACGACGCCAA
Source organism: uncultured Thermodesulfobacteriota bacterium (assembly GCA_964522545.1). Lineage (GTDB taxonomy): Bacteria > Desulfobacterota > DSWW01 > CAZFWM01 > CAZFWM01 > CAZFWM01. The sequence continues at coordinate 4,246 of CAZFWM010000347.1, read as the reverse complement.
CACCGGGCTTCTCGAAGCGGTCCGCGATGCCGAAGGCTGGAAGCTCCACATCAGGAAAAGTCTGAGCGGAGTGAAAGAACTGTATTACCTGCCGGACGACATCGGTGAAAGCGAAAATATATATTCCCAGAATCCGGATGTAGTCGAGAGGCTCAGAGCGGCTTCGGAAGATTTCGATCACGAGGTGACGAAGAATTCACGCCCCATGGGGTGGGCCGGTCCTTATTGAATTTCGACAGATCAGGATGGTAGTTTTCTCCTGGAGCGGCCGAGCCGCAATCAAAAAGAATTTCCACAGACACGTCGTTCCAGCGAAACATGTCCCCGCTTTCTCGGGGACATGTTTCGCGGGATTGACGGATTGGAGGGGGCCCATAACAAAGGGGGGACAGTCACATGAAAAGAATTTCTAATTTCAGCCCACGAAGTGTCATTGTTTTTGCAATTGCTTTGTCACTCGCATCCGGGTGTTGCGGGAATTCGGACTTGGACGGCGTATGGCTGATCCTCTCCGACCCGCCAGTCCAGGACGATGTGGAGTGCTATCTCAGATCGGACGGGCGTGGCACGATAATCGACAGGGGGAGCTTCGATCCGGGTGATCCGCCCGGAACGTATGCCGTCTCCGGACAATGTCCAGAGTGCGCCCTGTCGCTCGCATTCTATTCAACCCAGGAGCCGCCCACGGGGGGCTCGGCCACGCTGACCTGTCCGGACAAGACAGAAGGAACAATAGAAATTCCCGGGTACGGGTTTACAGGCATGATCACAAAAGTCCCGGACCTCTCGGTTTTCGAGGGAGAGTGGTGCGGCACGCTGTCGGAGCAAACGAGCGGGGATGAGCACTCGATCGAGTTTTCGGTAGATTCGACCGGACAGATCGGCGGCCTCCGGTTCGACGGTGCGTCGGTGGGGACCACGGATTCGAGAATCTATTGCAAGTACGACCGGTGTCAAGGGTTTCTCCGGACGGATTTGGCCGATGAGTTCAACCAGATTCACATTTCAGGGACGCTGAATGCCGAGAGCCTTTCCGGGTCATACTACGTGGATGAGGACGACGTCCCCCCCATTCTCGGCGGCACGATCGAGCTGGAGTCCTGTCAGGCCGGTGCCTGGTTCACGGACGAAACTTCGTCAGCCGGTCTGATGGACAAAAAGGGCTTCCGCATCTACGCGGTCGATCTGAACAACGACGACTATCCGGACCTTGTCGTTCAGAACGGCACGGAGACAAACCGCAACAACCTGAGCCTCTTTCTGAATGAACAGGCCCCCGGTTCGAAGGACCGAACGGACCGCCTGTTCGTGGACGTCACCGAAATCTCCGGCATCAACGCCAACCCCGATCCCGGCGAGGATGGAAGACAGAGCAACCTGGCATCCTTCGCGGACGTGGACAACGACGATGATGTGGATCTGGTCACATGCCTTTATTATCACCGGCTCGAGGACCACTCGGATTATGTCGCTGAAGATCGTTGTGAAGTGCTTCTCAACAATGGCGAGGCGGTCTTCACGATCAAGGAAAACAACGGGCTGCACGAGCTCGGGCTGATCAATGCCACGGGGTTTTCCTTCCTCGATTACGATAAGGACGGAAGCGTCGATCTTTTTATCGGCACCTTCTTCGAGGACTACACCCACGAAATCTGGGGGTACGATATTCTGGTCCGGGGCACCGGGGACGGGACGTTTCTAGACGTCTCCGACGAGAGCGGCATAACGGGCATCGAGGCCCCCCTGTACGGCACGAACGTGACCGACTGGAACAACGACGGCTGGCCCGACATTCTCACCTCTCCCTACTGTCGCACCGGAGGAAGCCTCTGGCGGAATCTGAAGAACGGGACATTCTTCGATGTGGCCGGAATGTTCGGCTATGACGCCCACACGATGTCCGGGGACGGGGGCCAGCCGCTCTGTCAGTGGGCCGCCCAGCCGGCCGACTTCGACAACGACGGAGATTTCGACCTGTACCTGGCCCTCATCCACGGGGGCACGAGTCCCGGAGAGGGTCGCTCCACCATCGTGGTCAACAATGGACCATCCGGGGGATACGGCCTGGAGTGGGATCTGGACCGTATCACCTGGGACGATCCCCAGTCGTCTCACCGGCGGGACCATTACGGCGTCTGGTTCGACATGGACAACGACGGGTTGATCGACCTGAGCGTCACGCAGTGCGCCTCGGACGACAGCCGGGACAAGCTGTTCTTCCTTCATCAGCAGGAAAACCATTATTTCGACGACATCACCGACGATCTCGGGTTCACGGGGGAAGGCAGGATAAAAAGCCCCGCCGCCCTGACCGTCTTCGACTATGACCTGGACGGGGACGACGATGTAATTACCGGACTCTACCGGGAGGGCAGCCAGCTCCTGCTCCTGGAAAACCGGATCGCGAACAGCAACAACCACGTGAGCGTCCGCCTGGTGCCGCCGGCAGGTGTGAATAAAAGCGCGATCGGGGCCCGTATCACAGTGACGTCGGGAGACCTTGTCCAGACTCGGGAGATCTTTGCCGGCCAGGGCAACTTCAGCAACCATGCACCCTTCATTCTCAATTTCGGTCTGGGCAGCAGAACAGCTGTCGACCGGATCGCAGTGAGATGGCCCGGCATCTCCATGCCCGAGACGATCGTCGAAGATCCCCCCATCAACGAGATCGTCACCATTGCCGGAATTGCTTCATGCAAATAACCGACGCACACCGGGCCGTGGCGAAAAAGCTTGTCTTCAAGAAATCCTGGGACGAGATACCGGTCACCGACTCGCTGCAAGAGCTGATCGCTTTTACCTTCACCGAAGAGGAAGCCCAGGTGGTGGCCGCCCTCACGTTTACACCGGCCCGTGCCCGGTCGGTTTCTCAGAAGGTGGGCCGTCCGGCGGAGGAAGTCGAGCCGATTCTCGAATCCATGTCCGAGCGCGTTCTCATCGCCTGCTTCACCGTAAAGGGCATCAAGTTCTATGGTCTTCTCCCTCTTGTGCCCGGTATTTTCGAGACCACGATGATCCGCAGCAAGAATGACGGCGCCAATCAGGAATATTACCGCGAGTTCTCCCGTCGATTCGAGGAGGTCTACCACGAGTACATGACCTGGGCCCGGCCGAAATTGAAGGACAAGGACGTGCGGTTCGCGCGCATCATACCTGTCAATCGTTCACTCGAACACGTGCAGGGGGTGTTGCCGCTCAACACGGACAGATACATGGAGATCGTGGATCGCAACAAGAGTTTCTGCCTGGCCAACGTCTGCGCCTGCCGCCAGGGCCGGCAGATGCTTGGAATGGGCTGCGGCATGCCGATGGACGTTTGCTCGGCAATGGGCGTGCTGGCCGACCTTGCCATCGAAAAGGGGCTGGCCCGCCGCGTCTCCAGGGAAGAGTTCCTCGATGCCAAGCTGCGAGCCACCGAGGCCGGCCTGGTAAACCTAACCGACAACCTGCACGACCCTTTACAGGTCTGCTCGTGCTGCTCGTGTTGCTGCGCCGCCTTACGCCTCGTCAAGGACTATAACATCCCCACCATAGTCGCACGGAGCCACTTCGAGGCCAAGGTGGATGAGGAGGCCTGTGTCGGCTGTGCCGACTGCGTCGATATCTGCCCAATGGACGCCACCCGGCTCGTCGAGGAAAGGGCCGCCATCGATTACACTCGTTGTATCGGCTGCGGCCTGTGTGCGGACCGCTGCAATCCGAAGGCCATGTCCCTGCGCGAGCGGGAAGGCCACATCCCCCCCTCCGAGAATCTCTTTTCCTATTACTCCGAGCGCCACGCCGAGGTGATAGGCCCCGACAGCCGCGCCTTCATCCCGAAGCTCACCCTTGGCCTGGGCAGAATCCTCGGTAACAATTCCCGCATATCCGTGTCGGGACCGGGCTATAAGCCAAAGGAGCCGTAACCGGCCGTCATAAGCACCTGAATGTCAGTATGGATAAGGGCCTCGCCGAACTCTGGAGATCCTGGGTTGATCCAACTCCGGTTCAGCAGGAACCGAACAACACCATGCCACAGCAATTGTCAATCTAAATCGGATGACTTTCTGAAAGAACGGGGACAAGCTCGTCCCTATTCTTCACCGTGATCTCGATCAGTGAGACATCCTTCCTTCTCTTGATCTTTTCAATAAATGGCCCCCCCTTGAGCGCAATGGAACCGATGACCGGGTTTTCTGAATCCAGTGCCATCACCAGCGCCGCTTGGAAGAGCGGTGAAAAGCATTCCATCTTCCCGATCTCATCG
>CAZFWM010000346.1:0-7970 GCA_964522545.1 uncultured Thermodesulfobacteriota bacterium | reverse complement strand
ATGCTGCTTGAACTCATCGAAGAAATGACTATACTGAATATGAAATTGATCAAGGAAGAGGAAGTCCGTTAGGGAAATTCAGGCAGGAGAACTTCTGACTGTCGAGTTCTGAGTGAAGCAAAGAATCCGGCCAAATTGCGGCAAGGTGTTCTCTGTCCAGAAAGACGAAAAAAACATATCAGTACTTCGCAGTTGATGTCAATTTTTGATTTATAATGATCAATTATTGAGCTTGACATCAGATGAACGTCAAGCCGAATTGGTCAAAAAACTCGCAAAGCCCTTGTAATTTCAAGCCGCTGGCTATATGAATTTCCATAGATATGAACTTTGAATGTCAGGCACACAGATTGAATAGCTTATAATTGAAGAGATAAATCAAAGTGCGTTTCAAGCATTTCTTTGAAAAGTATGATTTCACAAAAGAACATCTTGCCTGCTTTAAATACGAGGAAGACTTGATCGACACCCTTTCCAGAGGAAAGAGTCATGAACAAACTCACTCAATTCCTGGGCCGGATCTGTAGAGAGAAACCTCTCGAGGAGAAGTGGCTCCTTGCGCCTTCTCTTCGGGTAGGCTACCAGTGGCTTGAGACCGTCACTCGTGGCGGGCAGGCTGCTGTGAACGTCCGGATCAAGACGCTCAAAGGCATGACCTTGGATCTGGCCGGCCCGGAGGTCACCCGCCAAGGTCTTAAGCTAATCTCCGACCAGGCCGGAGAGCTCCTCATCGATCGAATATGGGCCCGGCGGCGCAAAAAAAGCCGTGGGTACCTGTCATCCCTGGAGGTCACGCCCGGCCTGGTTCAAATGTTGTACAGCGCCGTCAGCGACCTTCGACTGGCCGGTATCCGATCCGGAGAGTTGCGTATTACAAACTTCGAGGTCGACGACAAGGGGAGGGAGCTCAAGGCGATCCTGAAGGACTTCGAAAATGAGCTAAAGTCGGGACACAGGATTGACTATACCGGGGCGCTGAGAATGGCTGCGAGGAGACTCCACGACGATCCAGCGGCCCTCCCGGGTGATGCATTGGTGCTGATCCCGGCCGACATGGTGGACTGCACCGTCCTGGAGCAGGCCCTTCTGGAGGCTATACCTGAGCAAAAGAAGCGGATCATCCCGGTAGACCTGCCCGAAGATCGGCAGACACCGGACAAAGGGGAAAAATTCCCGGACATAAAGCTTCTCCGGTGGATCGACACGCCCGCGGATGCGCCGGCCCCGGCCGGTGACGGCACGGCCGCTATCTTCCGGGCCGTGGGCGAGGCCAACGAGGTCCGGGAAGTCCTCCGCCGCATTCTGGCCGGCGGCCTCAGCCTCGACGAAGTGGAGCTGCTCCACACCGACGCGGGCATGTATATCCCGCTGATCTACGAAACGGCCGCAAGGCTTCAAAGCGACGATCCTGCGCTGAAGGAATCTTTGAAAAACGGGCTGCCGGTGACCTTCGCCGAGGGGATCCCCACGAACTACTCCAGACCCGGGAGGTCGCTCGCGGCTTGGCTTCAGTGGATAAATGATGGTTTCTCTCAATCGACCATGGTCAGGATGATTCAGGACGGACTCCTCAAGATCACCGGGATGGATCCGGAGAGAGTCAGCTACACCCAACTGGCCGGCTACCTGCGGTCGTTGGGTATCTTTTTAAATCGCCCTCGCCACCTCGAAAAGCTGGATGAGGAGATCGCGAGTCTGGAACAACAGGTTCAGGAGGAGACACCCGGCCGCGACGAAAACGGAAAGAACGATTCCGGCCGGGCGACCCCAGCAAAAAAACGCCTGGAAGGAATTACTATTCTGCGAAATCTGGTCGACCAGCTTCTAGAAATCTCCCCCGATCCCGAGGACGGTCCGGCAGAGATTCTCGAATCCGCTCTCCGATTCGTAACGGAGTATGCCAGGGCGGTCGGCGAGCTCGACAACCTCGCGCTGATGCGGCTGAAGAGCAACATCGAGGAATTGCTCTCGCTGGTCGAAGATCTGATCGACGAGGACGACGACATTGGACTGGATGCGTGGGAATGGCTTTCGGGCCTGGCAAATAGCAGCCGCGTGGGCGGAAACGGCCCCAGGCCCGGGCACCTCCACGTCGCCTCTATCCACTCCGGCGGACACTCGGGTCGCCGGCACACCTTCATCGTGGGCCTGGAAGACGGCCGGTTTCCCGGGGCCGGACTCCAGGATCCGCTGCTTCTCGACGACGAGCGCAAAAACCTCTCGCCCGACTTGATGACGGCATCCTCTCGCCTGAGAGAGAGTCTCGACGATTTCGTTCGCCTCCTGGCCCGCCTCCGCGGCACGTTGACGCTGAGCTTCTCCTGCCGCAACCTGGTGGATGACCGCGACATGTTTCCCAGCTCCGCGGTAGTCGCCTGTTACCGCATCCTCTCGGGCGACCGAGAGGGCGACCAGGGTGACCTGATGAGGTGGCTCCAGGCCCCGGCATCGTTCGCACCCGAAAGTCCAGAACAGTGCCTGGACGAGACGGAATGGTGGCTGTGGCGCATGTGCGGGACAGAGACCATCCGAAATCCAACGGCGCTCCTGACTCGGAAATTCCCCCATCTGGGCCGAGGCAGGCGTGCCGTCAAGCAGAAGGATGGAGACAGATTCACCGCCTACGATGGATTCGTGCCCCAGGCCGGGACCGACATGGATCCCGCCTCCCCTTCTGGCCAGGCGATGTCGTCCAACCGGCTCGAACAGATCGGCCGCTGCCCGCTGGCCTACTTTTTCAAATACGTCCTGCGCATATCCCCACTCGAAGAGGTCGGAATAGATCCGAGCCAGTGGTTATCTCCTTCCGACGCCGGCTCGCTTCTCCACCAAGTTTTTCGCTCCTTCATGGGCGAACTGATAGAGAAGAAGGAATTGCCTGTATTCCGCCGCGACCGGAAAAGGCTCTTCGCGATCCTGGAAGAGCAAATACAGGAATACAGGGAGCAGATCCCACCGCCGGGGGAGGCGGTCTTTCACCGGCAGTGCAGACAGCTGAGGCGGGTGGCCAGCATCTTTCTCAGGGAAGAGGAGAGCTTCTGCAAGAACAGCCGGCCGAAGTACCTGGAAGCCTCCATCGGGCTGCCCCCGGTGGGCGGAGGCACGGCACTGGATACGCCCGAGCCCGTCCGTGTGAACCTTCCGAGGCGCAGACGGATCCGGATTTGCGGCAGAATCGATCGGGTGGATCTCACCGGGGAAGGATCGGCCCCCATGTTCTCGATATGGGACTACAAGACCGGCAGCACATACGGATACAGCCTCACGGAACCATTCCAGCATGGGCGCCGGATCCAGCATGCCCTCTACATCGCCATGTGCGACATTCGACTCAAGGAGGTCGGACCTCCTGGAGCGTCCGTCGATCAGTTCGGCTATTTCTTCCCCGGAATCCGAAATCGGGGAGAGCGCTTCGAGTGGACGGCGAAACAACTGTCGGAGGGAAAGGCCATTATCGATCGACTCTGTCAGATCGTTTCAAAAGGCAGCTTCCTGGCCACCGACAAACAGGAGGACTGTACATATTGCGACTATACAACCATCTGCGGTGACATCGAGGCCACTGTATCAGCGAGCAAACGAAAACTCGCCGGTCCGGACAACACCGAACTCGCAGCCTTCAGAACACTGAGGTGCCCAGAATCATGAACCGACGCAATAAAAAACCGCCCGATCAGAACCAGCGCAATCTCATCACCCGGGAGCTGGACACGACCTTGCTTGTCGAGGCCGCCGCCGGCACCGGCAAGACCACGAGCATGATCGACCGGATGGTCGCCCTGCTCAGAGAGGGCAGGTGCCGGATCGACACTCTCGCGGCCGTGACGTTCACCCGCAAGGCCGCCGCCGAGCTTCGGTCCCGATTCCAGGTCGAGCTGGAGAAAGCCGCACGATCCGGCGGTCCGTCCGGAGCCCGGCTGGCCGAGGCGTCTACCCGGGTGGAGCGGTGCTTCATCGGTACGATCCACTCTTTCTGCGGCCGTATGCTCCGCGAGCGGCCTGTGGAAGCGGGCGTTGACGTGGCGTTCCGGGAGATCGAAGACGCCGAGGATCAGGACCTCCGGCAACAGGCATGGAATGAATACGTGGAGAGGCTCATTGCCAAGAACAGTGCGATCCTGGACGAGCTTGTCGACCTCGGCCTGGAGATCGGGCAGCTGGCGGGGAACTTCATGCGTCTCGCCGGATACCCCGACGTGGTCGCGTGGCCCGCCCCAAAGGTCCCGCTCCCTGATCTGCGTCCAACCGTGAAGGAATTGAAGAAGTATACCCGACAAATGGAGAAGCTGGTCCCGACCTTCCCGGACGACCCGGGCTATGACAAACTGATGCCCCTCTACCGCCTCATCCCCCGCATGGTCCGCCAGGCCGACCTCTCCAAGCCCGCAGAGCTGATGGAGATCCTGGATCAATTCCAGTGGGATGTGAAGGTCATCCAAAAAAATTGGCCCGAAGGCCGAGATCAGGCAAAATCTGAGCAAGACCGGTGGAGATCTTTTGTCGAGGAATACGCGACCTCACTACAAAACATCTGGCTCGAGCACAGGTACGAAGCGGTGATGCGGGCCATCCGACCGGCAATGGAGGTCTACGACCGACTCAGACAGGCTTCAGGGGCGCTCAACTTCCAGGACCTCCTCATGAGCGCGGCGTCCCTACTCCGAGACAAGCCGCACATCCGGAAATACTTTCGCTCCCGCTTCACCCACCTCCTCGTCGACGAATTCCAGGACACCGACCCGATCCAGGCAGAGGTCATGCTGCTGCTGACCGCCGACGACAACGAAGAGAGGGACTGGCGAAAATGCCGTCCCGTGCCCGGGTCGCTTTTCGTGGTGGGGGATCCAAAGCAGTCCATCTATCGCTTCCGACGGGCCGACATCGTCACGTACAACCAGGTCAAGAAAATCATAGAAGAAAGCGGCGGCCTCGTCGTCACTCTTTCGGCCAACTTCCGCACGACCGGTCCCATCGTGGACTGGACAAACGAATCCTTCCAGTCCGTATTTCCTGACACCCCCAGCGATTCGCAGCCCGAGTACGTCCCTCTGCAGGCGGCCAGAACGGGCGGAACCATGAAGGGAGGCACGGATGTACAAGTCCTCCGTATTCCGCAAGAGTACGGGAACAAGGATGTGATCGCTGTATACGAGGCCGATCTAATCGCGCGGACGATCCGAAACGCAATCGACGGCGGGATGACGATCCCGCGGACTCGGAATGAGCTAGAAAACGGTCTCACAGAACAGGTCACGCCGGGCGACTTCCTCATAATCACCCCCTACACGAAGCAACTGAGCATCTACGCCCGCAGCCTCCGCGAACTGGGCATCCCCCACCAGGTGACAGGGGGAAGCGCCCTGAACCAGGTGAACGAGCTAGTCCTGCTGAACACATGTCTACGGGCCATCACCAGGCCCGAAGATCCCGTGGCCCTCGTGGCCGTCCTGCGAAGCGAGCTTTTCGGAGTGAGCGACGAGACCCTCTATGCGTTCAAGCGGGCAGGGGGACGATTCTCCTTCTATGCCCCGGTCCCGGACGATATGGAAAAACAGGATGCGGAGACTCTGGCGGATGCCTTCACCAGACTGAGACAGTACGCCCTGTGGAACGCCGGGATGCCGCCTGTCGCCGCCGCCGAAAAGGTCCTGGCCGACCTGGGACTGATCGTGTCCGCCTGCGCCGGGCCCGGTGGGGATATCCAGGCCGGAAGCCTCGGCAGGGCCCTGGAGATCCTTCGCGCAGCCCAGGCGGAGTTCTGGTCGGCAAAGGACCTGGTGGATTACCTGGGCGGGCTCGTCGAGCAGGAAGAGAAGTTCGACGGTATGCCGGCCCGTCCGAGAGGGGAGACCGCCGTCCGGGTGATGAACCTGCACAAGGCCAAGGGGCTGGAGTCCCCGGTGGTATTCCTGGCCGATCCCTCTGGCGACTATCAGCACCCCGTGGATCTGCACATAGACCGGTCAGGCAAAAAGACCCGCGGGTACATGGCCGTTTACGGGGAGGCCCGAGGCATGGCCTCCCCCCCGCTACTGGCCAAGCCGCGTAGATGGGAGAACTGGACCGAAAAGGAGACGGAGTTTAAACAAGCCGAGAAAATGCGCCTGTTCTACGTGGCCGCAACAAGGGCCGGTGCACAGCTGACCATCTCCCAGCGACAAGGTCGCGGCAAGAAGAATAATCCTTGGATTTTCTTCGCACCCGGTCTCGCCGACCGCCCGCAACTGCTCGATCCGGGCCCACAGAAGGCGCCCACGACAAAAGAGGTAACCGTGACGGCCCGGGAGATCAAGGCCGATGAGAAAGCCGGTAGAGAGCGGTGGACGACCGCCGCCAGGCCAACTTACGCAGTCGCGGCGGCCAAGGCCATCTCCGTGGAGCCCGCTAGGCCCGGCCCGACAGGCAGAGAACACGGGACCGAATGGGGCACGGTCATCCACCTGCTCCTGCAGACAGCCGCAGAAAGCCCCGGAGCGGATCTTCAGGCCCTAGCCGCATCGGCCCTGTCGGACCAGGGGATAGCCCCGTCCCTCGCCGGCACCGCAGTGGATACCGCGCGCTCCGTCACCGACTCGGAGATCTGGAAGCGTGCCGCTGCCAGCAGCCGTCGTCTCGTCGAAGTACCGTTCCAGGCGCTCCAGGACTCCGACGACGACACCCCCGGCGCCGTCCTCCGGGGCGTCATCGACCTCGCCTTCCTGGAAGACGATGGCTGGGTCATCGTCGATTACAAGACCGACGACCGGCCCGGGCAGAACGTCGAGAAGCTTATCGAGCGGTACCGTCCCCAGGTTCACACTTACGCAAAGGCATGGGAAAGAGCGGTGGGGGAACCGGTTCGCGAGAAGGGTTTGTTCTTCGTTGGGAACGGGCAGTACATATTATGCTAATCTCGTCTCTCGATATTCTATAGAATACCGAACGTCTGGAAATTTTGGATAATATGAATCCAGTGTGAATTCATACTTTTTATTAAAAAGGATTGACCATGCAGGGAAAAACATTGCCAGATTTTTTCTTTACTGAAAAAGATTTAAAAATCTATGCGGGATCTCAAGACAGGGACTTATTGGGACTGCAGCCGATCTGGTCGTTCTATGGCAACAACCTCATTCCTCCATTGACTTCTCGATCAGGCAACGCACACCACCTTTCGGCTTCTCTTCTAATGGCCCACGCTTACTCGGTCTACGCAGAAGAGATGGGTGCACGGTCCATGAATCGAGTTCAGGCAATGTTGGTTTTGGAACAGATCTACGGCTATTCGCACTTTGCAGCACGCGAGGGTTCCGTTGCTGAAAACTTCCCAGGCGTGCTGCGCGCAAAAACTCGCTATCAAAATGACGAGTACAATACATGTATCGGCCCGGATAAAAAGTATCACCTCCTTGACGGGCAGGCTTCTCAAGGCGTCTATGCGCGGTACGCAACGCCTATGCGCAGAATGAAATTAATTGAACATCAACGATCAAACGTATTTTGGCCCGAGGAATGGAATGTCGACCTCACCTACGGTTCGGAATGCAAACGCATTATAAGGGCATTCACTCAAGCACTCAATAACTTCTCGCAAGGGAAAGATGCTCTCTTCTTCGGTCAGGTCTTTCCGAGGAGCAGCGATCTATCAGACCTTTTTCACCGGTGCACCGGTGTTGGCGGCTTTTCCGAAAACCAGAAAGCATTCTGGAATCAGTGTCTGGGTGTAATAACGGATGACCTGCTTCAAGCTCTTTCGGAATCTCGAACCGATTCATCCGTAGAGAGTGCGATCCGAACACTTTATACGAATGGGGCTGACGATAATAATCGATTGGAGTCTGTTATAACCAGTGAAGAATACTTGAAGTATCTCTCGGGGAGCTTTTATCTACTGCTGAAAGTAACAGATTTTAGCAAAGCCGAGTCTCTCTTGAAAGAGAGTTGAACTAAGGCCGCTTCGCGGCAGTTGACCTTTCGAAATCTATCCCATT
>CAZFWM010000345.1:0-7972 GCA_964522545.1 uncultured Thermodesulfobacteriota bacterium | reverse complement strand
AAAAACGCCTCGAATTATTGGAGAATCTTAAAATTGAAATGTCGCTGTAGTATTACCAATATGTTGGTATCTTTTGAGCCAATAAGAGCCTACGCCTCGTCCGAGCCTGGCGCTCGGAAGAGATGTCACTCCCGAATATTCGAATCGCTTTAGATCCCTGATCATTTTTGCTCTTCCGACCTTTCTTTTTTTTTTCTGGTCCCACCACCTTATTTTATATCCGTCTCAATCTCTCTCCTGGATCAATTGCCTCATCATGTACCACCCGGCAGCATCGAGAGAGCAGACTGGCGTGTTACAAAAATGTAATCCGAGGGCCCGCAGCTTGTCACTCATTTAAAGAATTTTCTGGAAGTATCGACGTAGCTTTTCAAGGCTTCAGGCGACCACGCTTATCTCGCCGGCGTTGATTTGTTCCCCTGTTTTTCGGGGATTTCGATTGATGAGCCTTTTTCCCGCATGCATTTTTTTTACAGATCCTCCTGCCTGAAGATCATTGGCACAATATCTGCTGAGACCCCATTATAGCATCGGTGAACAGGTACGATTCTTCGATCAGCCAGTCACAGAGGGGGTGTTCTCAGTTGATGCAGGGCCGGTCCATGTTTACGCGTGGACCGGCTCTGCTTTTTCAGCGGTATATTACAAATTGTATTATGTAATAAGTGGCTGCTGAAAAACCAGGTTCAAGGGAGGATTTGATTATGCCGGTAAGAAGCATCACTGTCCCTATCATTCTTTCTTTCCTCTTTACGGCCGGACCCATTTTCGCGGCCACGATCCATGTCCCCGGGGATCAGCCGATGATCCAGGAGGGGATCGATGCCTCCGTCGACGGTGACTTAGTTCTGGTGGCTCCCGGCATCTACGTGGAGAACATCAACTTCCTCGGGAAGAGTATTACAGTCCAGAGCGAGGCAGGGGCGGATTTGACCGCCATTGACGGGAACCAAGCCGGCTCGGTGGTAACATTTTCCAGCGGCGAGACGGAAGCATCCGTCCTGGATGGATTCACAATTACAAATGGGACCGGGACTTTGAGTGAATTGCATTATTGCGGCGGCGGGATCTTTTCTCGAAACTCTTCTCCAACAGTTTCGAACTCCACGATCTCTGGGAACTTTACCGCCCGCGGCGGCGGGATCTATAGTAGCGATTCCTCCATGACGATCATAGGCTGTTCCATAATAGGCAACATCGGATCCTTGGGTGGCGGTTTTCACTTCATGGATGGATCACCGTCGCTCACGGGTTGCGTGATCTCAGAGAACATGGCCGGCGAGGGGGGCGGGATCCGTATCAGCTCTTTGTCCTCGCTGTCCATCAAGGATTGTACGATCACCAACAATAGAGGCCGCTGGGGTGGTGGAATCTATATTTCCTATACCCCGGGCATCATAAAGAATTGCGTTATCGCCAGAAATAGAGCTGTTTATGGTGGAGGCATATACAACTATGAGTACCTCTATTCTTCTAATCCATTGGTAATTACAAAATGCACGATAATCGATAATACGGCTTCTAGCCAGGGAGGTGGGATTTATTGCGCAGACGGATCAACGTCGAGCATAAAGCACTGTCTGATCCAGGGAAATCGAGCCGAGAACGGCGGAGGCCTCTTTTGCGAAGGAGTTGACAATGATATCGCCTCCCCGACACTGATTGGCTGTACGATCAGAGGTAACTACGCCGACAGCGGAGGCGGAGTCAATATTTATTATGACGCCGATATTACGATGGTTAACTGCACGATCTCGCAAAACAGCGCGGCCACGTACGGAGGAGGACTCTACTTCTGGACGGGATCCCCCAGGATCACTCAGTGCACATTCAATGGAAACAACGCGGCTTCTCATGGTGGTGGGATATCTTGCCACAGCTCAGAGCCAAAAATAACGAACTCCATTCTTTGGGGAAATTCGGCCCCAAACGGGCCGGAGATTTCAGTCGATTCGACCAAGGCCTTTCTAACCGTCGCTTATTGCGACGTCCAGGGAGGTGAGGATGGGATCTATTTGGTACCTCACAGCGCACTGGCCTGGCTGGACGGAAACATCGCCGAGGATCCCCTCTTCGTCGACGAATTCGACCTTCATCTCTCTAACCGTTCTCCCTGCATCGATGCCGGAATGGATTCCGGAGTTTTTAGCGATGTGGATGGTGATGACAGGCCCTATGGCCACGGGTTCGATATGGGCGTCGATGAGAATGTGGAATGCTGGGATGAGGATGGGGATCACTCTCCGGACGAAGCCTGTGGAGGGGATGACTGTGTGGATTCGAATCCCATCATTTTCGCCGGCGCTCCGGAGAGCTGCGACGGCCTGGACAACGATTGCGACGGGGCCCCTGCGGATGATGAAGTCGATTCGGATGGGGACGGATGGATGTCCTGCGAGGGTGACTGCGAGGACAGCGATCCTGCGATTCATCCCGGGGTGAAGGAAGGCCCTGTGGGGCATCCCACCTGCTCGGACGGTATCGATAATGACTGCAACGGAATGATCGACATGGAGGACCCTCACTGCTATTGCCGGGACCTGGATGAGGATGGACACTTCGACCAGGACTGCGGCGGAGCTGACTGCAACGATGCCGATCCTTTCATATATCCCGGGGCAAGAGAGCGCTGCAGCGACGGAATCGACAACGACTGCAACGGACTGATTGACTTGGAGGATGAAACCTGCATTCACGTGCCGGGCGAGAGTCCGTCGATTCAGGAAGGAATCAATGCGGCCACGGATGGGAACACGGTCATTGTCGCCCCCGGCACATACAGAGAAAACATCAACTTTCTCGGCAAGGCGATAATGCTTCGGAGTGAGGCCGGTCCTGACGAGACGATCATCAATGGAGGAAAGGTGACCACGGTGGTTGTCTTCGAAAACGGGGAGTCCTCTGAAACGGTCATCGACGGATTCACGATATGCAACGGCTATGCATTCTACCCAATGTCTGGAACGTCTGGAGGCGCGGGGATTCGCTGCCATGACGCCTCCCCGTTGATTCTGAATTGCGTAATCACCGGAAACCATGCTGAAGTCTATGGCGGTGGTGGCTGGTTCAGCGGGTATCCCTCTTCACCGACGATCCAGAATTGCACGATCACTGGAAATACGGCCCGAGAGGAAATCGGAAGCGGTGGGGGGCTGTACTTCGATTTTCATTATTCGAACCCGAAGATACTGAACAGCGTGATCACGCACAACCAAGCCAACGCCGGAGGCGGGATTTGCCTTCGGGGCTCTTCTTCAACGATCTCTGTGATGAACTGCACGATCACGGACAACGTGGCCAGCCGGGAATACGGCAACGGAGGGGGGATCACCACATGGTCGGTTTCTTTGGAGATCGCAAACTGCACACTAGCGAGAAACAGTGCGACCGAGCTTGGCGGCGCGTTTTATTTTTCCGATTCAACTTCAACAATCAGAAATTGTACGATAACCGCAAATAGCGCTAACGTAAGAGGGGGAGGCCTATATTGCTCTGGCTCCTCAATAACGGTCATCAACTCCATTTTTTGGGACGACTCTGCACAAGACGGAAAGGAATTCTGGGTAGGTATAATGAATGGCCCCTCACAGATCTCTGTAGAGTACAGTGACGTTCAGGGAGGAGAAGACGGGATCCAATTGGCCCTTTTCTGCACACTGGCCTGGCTGGACGGAAACATCGATGAGGATCCTCTATTCGTTGGAGCAGAGGACTTCCACCTATCGCCAGAATCCCCCTGCATCGATATCGGCACCGATGCGGGCGTCTACTTCGACATGGATAGAGAAAGAAGACCACAGGGAGCGGGATTCGATATTGGGGCGGATGAGTTTGCACCTTCGGGCCCTGTTCAGTCTATCATAATCCCATTTTCGAATAGGAAGATTAAAAAGTATCCATTTATGATCCCATTAATGGATTCATGATCCTATTTTTTCCCATACCGCATCCCGGCCTGGCTTTATGCACTTCACCTTTCCTTCCTGACTAAGCCTGCGTAGTACGCGCTTGATGGTTGGTCGGCTCACGTTGGGGCAGGCATTCGCCAGGTCGGCGTATCGGAAATTATCGGCAAGTTTGTCGATGGCGGATAGTACCAGCGCAGTTTTTGCTCCGTGGGTAGTAGTCAGCTCTCCGGTTCGACGCTCGAACTCACGGTACGCGCCCAGAAGTATCACTCCCAGGAAATATTCCCACCAGGGAAGGAGCGTGTGCTCGCTTGTGTGCCATCCCTGGGAGGATTTCGGGTTCCATTCGCACGGGTCTCGGTAATTTCATTGTCTACCATCTTCCATCGCCCTCCCTGCTGGGCGACAAACTGATAGAGATCGCGGTGCAACTGCAGGGCAATGCCTGGAGTGAAAGGGATATTGCCGTGATTCGCATGGATTGTGGCCAGCACATCCCGATATCCGACAATCTCCTGCTCCGAACGATTCTTTGGTGTGATCTTGTGCTCGACCAGCTTCTTGATGCGATCCGGCGGCGCCTCGATCCCCTGAGAGTACGAATTCTCTTGAAACGGTTAGAGCTGGAAGATATACTGTCACATCCGAGAACTCTCTATAGGCAGAACTTTAAAGAAGCCTTGTTTAAAAGGAAAGGATGCACCCATGATGGATGAAAAGCGCGACGTTCCCAAGGTCACAATGACGAGCACCAAGAAAGAGATGCTTGCCGCTTACAAGGAATTGCTGAAACGACTCGAGGAGAATCGGGAGGCGGAAATGAAACCGGAACAGAAGATCGCCAAGAAGCAGGAGGAAGAAGCGGTTGAGACAGCCGATTCGCTCTCTATCGAGGGAATAGCAAAAGAAATCGGAGCCTTGAAGTCGGAGATCGGTAAAACGCTGACGCAGCTTTCCGACAGACTCGAGGAGGAACCGGAAAATACGTCCGCATCAAAAAGGCCGTGGAAATCAGAGAGAAGGAGCTGCAAGAGATCTATGAGATCGAAAAAGCGGCATCTACCTTGACCGCTCTGATCGAAGCACAGAAGGAAAGACGAGAGCAGTTCGAAGCCGATATGGCGGCAAAGAAGCAGGATCTCGAAAAGGAGATCGAGACAACGCGCGAACAGTGGATCATGGAGGAAACCGCCCACGCGGCCGAGGTCAAGGAGAAAAGTTCGGCGGCGAAGAAGGAGCGGGAACGGGAGGCGGAGGAGTACAAATACAATTTCGAGCGGGAAAAGCGGTTGGCCGAGGAGGAGTTCGCGTACGAAAAGGCCAAGCTCGAGCGAGAGCTCCGGATGAAGCAGGAGGAGATGCAGAAGGACTTTCTTGCCCGCGAAAAGGCGATCAAGGAAAAGGAAGCGGAGTTCGAGCTGCTACAGTCCAAGGTCGACAGCTTCCCCAAGGAGCTCGATGCGGCTGTGAACAAGGCTGTCAAGGACACGACACAAGCTCTGAACAAGGAAGCGGAGGCCCGAGAAGAGCTCCTGGAAAATAAGTACGAGGGAGAACAGAATGTCTTGAAGGCCCGGATCGAATCCCTCCAACAGACCGTAAAAGAGCAAAACACACAGATCGCCAAAATATCCGCCCAAATCGAAAAGTCATACAACCAAGTGCAGGATATCGCCGTCAAGGCAATCGAGGGATCCGCGAAAACAAAGACATACGTCAGTATGTCTCCATCGGCTTCCGAGCAAGAGGGCCATCAAGGAAAAACCGAGAAATAGCCATCGAGAATTTGATCTACGACCGGAGCCCCCGCGATGGCGGGCCTCTTCTCGAGCGTTTCGTCGATGAGCACCATCAACGATTCCTCGAACTGTTCGGCAAGCCGTGGGTTGTCGGCACATGGAAGGAGATCGAGGATCCGGGAGAACAATCCGGAGTTTCTCGCCGAGACGCGCTTCCCAAGCACCCTGCCTCTCAACAAGGATCTGGCCGACGGTCTGCAATTCACAACGATCTCCCTGAAGAAGACGAAGATGATGTAGAGGAAACAGATGAGATAGAAACCGAGAGTATCGACGATTCGGACCTCTCCCATCCAGAGAACGGACGACCAGATCGGCCTTCTCGTAAAGCGAGAAAGAAAGCCAAGGCAAAACGAAAGCAGGCGAGAAGAGCTCGCAGAAAGAATAAATAATGAACCGGATTCAGACCTGCTGATTTCGGATCAGTTTCTCGGAACCCCATTCCGAATTCCCTTGAGATGCCCCTCTTGAAATCATTGATTTTTTAGCAATCAAATCCTTCTTCTCCGTCGTCAAATCGTCCAGTTCTGGCCTCGTATTCAAAAAAATTCTCACACAGCCAATAAGAAAGGGGGCAACGGAATTTCCGTAACCCCTTGAAATCTGAAGCCGGCGATGGGAGTCGAACCCGCGACCTGCTGATTACGAATCAGCTGCTCTACCGCTGAGCTACGCCGGCATGTTTTTTGACTTTCCTATCACCCTTTTATCAAAGAGTCAATATTTCAGGAAGAGTTGCTTGACGGCCGTTTGTGAGCCTGTCCCGTCGAGTTGAGGGAATTGTGTGCGAATGGAGGGGGGCAACCATAAAAAGCGATGGAAAATTGGTATGTTAATTGCAATTTAATTCCTTTATGTTTGTAATGTTTTTCCCTTTTTTATTGTCTTCAATTTATGAGGGGCATTGTAATGGGGGCTTTGGAGAAGGGCGCTATGAAGCTCAATGTTGAGAAGAAGCTTATTTACAGTGCTGCGTTCCTTTATAGTCTTCTTGTGTGTGCTTTGGTGGTCTGGATGCTTGGGCACTGCTAGTGGGCTGTGTCTGATCCGAAGATGTCTGTTCCTGCCTGTGAGTTATATCCTCGGAAAGATTTCTCGCTTCCCCTTCGCTTCGCTCAGGGCTTCGGCTCACCGAAATGACGAATGGTTTCGCTCGTTTTCTGGATCCCCGCTTTCGCGGGGATGACGTTGTGCGTGGGGATGACGTTGTGAGAGTTCATTCGTAAATCCTCTCTCTTTCTCTCTGTGGCCCAGTACGCTGGGGGCACAGCGGATTGCTTCGTCGCATTCGCTCCTCGCAACGACCCTCAATTGAGTCTGTTTAGGCTTGACTCGGTCTTCCAGAGAATTTTTTTCCAATTCCATGTAACGAACAGCGCCGGCATTTGTCTACTTGATATTGAAAGGCAGCTAAAGAGGGTGATCGCTCACTAACTACACTAATGTACTCACCCACAGTTCAACAACCCGAACGAAGAAGGAGGAACGAGATGAAGAGGTTCATGGTATTGTCAATGGCGGTTGTCTGTTGCGTCGTTTTTATGGGAGCCAAGGCCCACGCGCAGACTCAATTTCTTCTGGACTTTTCCAAAATAATCGAATCCGACCAGATCATGACTTCGTGTACGGATATCACCTGTGATCCGAATCAACAGGTTGTGATGTATACTCTTCAAATGAATGCCGTGATCAATTCGACCGTACCCTGTGACGAGACGGCGGCCATGATTCCGAACGGGAGCCGCTTTTATGCTTACATGCGAAAGGTCCTCCGGCTCGATGCCTTTCCCGGGCCCGCTGGCGCGCCCCTCGGCTATATTCAGGCCGGAAGATTCTGGATCGTAGATCCCACAGGTAATCTCCTTATGATGGGACAGATATTCGGCACCGAAGGATTTGAGACCCATTCGGGATGCGGCCTTCCTGAATGCGATGCCTTCCCCCACATGGAAGGTCATCTGAAGGGATTCGGCGTGGATGGGGGCCCCCTGGAAGGGTACAAGCTCGAGGTCTCCTATTCGGGCGATCAGGAAGCCTCGCTCACTCCCCCGAACTGCCAGTGGTACCAGTTGAAGATGCAGACCGACGGGATTCTTTATAAGACCTGTCCGTAAGCTGTCTGTCCGCAGCACCTCAACTCTGCTTCCGCAGGGGCACGGTTCGCCGTGCCCCTGCTTTTTGTTTTGGGGATCGGGGCGGAGCCCCGGGAGAGTTCGTTCCCAGGCACCCATTAAAAGGCACCCATTAAAAGGCACCTTGTCAAGA
>CAZFWM010000344.1:0-7999 GCA_964522545.1 uncultured Thermodesulfobacteriota bacterium | reverse complement strand
TGGCCCATTGACATTGAGCCCACATCTACGCAAGCCGCGAAGATGTACGGATGAACGGCTATAACTATGGCAGCTCATACCCCACCGCGCCGTAGACGTCACGATATTTCATCACGCCCAGGTTGAGGGAAAATCGCGTACTGGCCGTCTGTCGGCACCGCTCCCCGATGCCCCGGTCTTCGCGCAGGCGGACGAGGTCTGACAGGACCCTCCGATATTCTCCCTGCGTAAAGTCGTCGACCAGGAGGCCTACCTTTTCGGAGCGGATGATCTCCTCCATGTCCCCTATGCCGGAGTTTACGATGACCGGAATTCCGGCGGCCAGGAATTCAGCGAACTTCGTCGGGCAGGTCCCGATGCTGCAGTAAGCACGCTTCAGGAAAAAGAGAGCCGCATCGGCGAGCTCCAGATAGCCCGGCATGTCTCCGAAATCGGCCCTGTGAATTGTGACCTCCTCGGACAGAATCCCGCGGTGTTCCATGAGAGAGCGGACGGCGCGGTGCTCCCCGTGGGTCAGGATGAGGAAGTGCGCCCCGGGAATTGCATCGCGGGCACACATGAAAAAGTCCAGCATGGGATTCAGGAGAAACCATTCGCCCAAGGATCCCGTATAAACAAAGACAAAACGGTCGCGCAGAGGATTCAGAGAAACGTCACTGAAGCCCCCGTTCCCGAACATGGCTGTATCCACACAGGTCGGGATCACATCGATCTTCATCTTCCGCCCGCCAAGATCTTCCTTGGAGAGGAGGTAGGTGCGCATGCGGTCGGTGAGCACGACCACATGATCCGCAGCCCTGAGAAAGGCATTCTCAAGGCGCTTGGATATCCTGTAGAGCCCTCCTTTTTCCGGCCACACGCGGTAGTCGACGCGCTCGTCGGCCCAGAGGCCCCTCATGTCGAAGATAAAGCGCACGGAAAAGACACGGCTCAGGATATAGGCAATCATGGCGGACACATAGCTTCTCGCATGGAGGATGGTGATCCCTTCCCTCAGGATCAACGTCCCACCGACGAACACCCCCACACAGATATCCCAGAACGTTCCAAGGCGGGACGGCTTCTTGTGGTAGCGGAAGCTGTGCCAGTTGATCCCTTTTGCCTCGAGATCGTCCCTGATCCTCTGCACCTCTCCGCGCACGAGGAGATATTCCTTCTTGTCAAAGGTGACCAGGCTGAACCGGAGCCCCTGGCCGCTCAACGGCTTGAGATAGCCAAGGATCTGGGACTGGCCGAGCGGCTCGGTGGCCCCATCGTAGGAGATGTAGAGCACGCGGTCGGCCAGTCTCCGATAGATCTCCCGGTAGCGTCCCACCCCTTTTCGCAGATCGAAGAGTTCTCCGGCGGCGCGCCGGCACCGCTCGCTCAGCCCTTCGCGATCTTCCAGGAGCCGGCTCAGCCTGTGGATCGCATCCCGGTACCCGGATGCGCTGAAATCCTCTACCATCACACCGGTCTCTGTGCGGCCCACGATCTCATCGCAATCCCCTATGCCGGTGTTGATCACGATGGGAAGGCCCACGGAGAGGAACTCGCCCAGCTTGGTCGGGCAGGTGCCGATGGAGGAGAAACACTGGCGGTAGAAGCAGACCGCCGCGTCCCCCCAGGAGAGCCAGCGCGAGACCTCGCGGTAGTGAACCCGCCGGATGGTGTAATATTCCGGTCCGATTCGGCGCACTCTCATCTCGGACTCGATCATCCGATGGTCCATGTGGGTGAGGATCAGGAAGTGCGCCGAGGGGATCTCCTCTTTCAGCACCGAGAAAAAATCGAGCATCTCCCCGAAGAGCTTCCATCCGGCAAGCGCTCCGGAGGAGACCAGCACGAATTTATCCCGCAGCTCCTCGGGGCGCTCCAGGCCCTCTTCGGCCGCACGGGGAAAGCGCTCCAGGTCCGCACAGGTGCGGATCACGGTTATGGGCGCCCGCCCGCGCCCCCCCGGGTTCGGGAGCTCTTCCAGGTACCGCTTCATCGCCTCGGTGAGCACGACGATGTGATCGGACCGGGAGATCATCCACCGCTCGATCCGCTTGGATCCCCGGAACAGGATCCCGTTGCTCGGCCAGAGGCCGCCGTCCACGCGCTCGTCGACCCAGAGCCCGCGCATGTCGAAAATGAAGCGGACCCCGAAGATCTTCTTCAGGACCGCGGCCATGAAGCCCGCCACATAGCTCCGGGCATGCACGATCCGCACGCGTCGAAGGGCGATGAGCCAGGCTCCGAGGAGAATCCCCCGGGCAATGTCATAAAAGGTCGACAGGACTTTCGGCCGCTTGTGATATCGGAGTGGGTGCCAGGAGATCCCGTGCTCTTTGAAGATCCGGCCGACCCGCTCCATCTCCTCCCTCTCCTGCCTGTACTCGTGTTTGTTATACGTAATCAGGTCAATCTCGATCCCTTGTCGAGAGAGCCCGCACAGGTAGGGAATCACCTGAGAATAGCTGAGAGGCTCGGTGGCCCCGTCATAGGAGATGAACAGGCTCTTCTTGTTTCGTTGGCTCATGGCCTCAAACGGATCGGCGACCATTACAAGGGTTTCCTGAAATGAACGATCGGATCGCGAGGACACAATCCTACATCGGGATTGACGACTTCCCAGCCCACGGACTCCAGAAATCGGCAGGTTTCTTCTATGCCCACGTGAAACCATGCTCCTTTTTCGGGGTCTTCAGGCCTTCGCTTATCCAGCGGCTTGTGCGCTGGGACAGCCCGGTTCGAAAACATCTTGCGTAGGGAGCAATAGAGATTCATCAGGTTGCGTTTCACTTCGTTCAGATCGCTCAATTCCGGCTGAACCTTAATTCGTACATTTTCATAGGCCTTGATCGCCGCATTGTATTTATCAAAGTCTCCAAACATGATCATCGCCGTCCCGCCCTTTTTCATCTTTGAAAAAAGGTTCTCATAGTATTGACTGTGGCCCTCCCAGGGAATGTGACAGAATGTGCCGAAAGAAAAAAGGAAATCGAAATGGTCTTCCGGGAGATCGGAGCAGGAGAAATCGCTCACCCGGATGTAGTTCACTTTCCCTTTGTTTTCCGGGCCGACGTATTCCCAGAATTTATTATGCTCCGCCGTCAGGGCGTCCAGGCACCAGATCTCCTGCGCCGGCAGCATGGTCTTCGTCCAGGCGCCCCGGCCGGGGCCGATTTCCAGGACCGCGGTATCGGGCTTTATATAGGGTTTCACGCAGGCATGATAAATGGAATAGAGAATAGACGTGTACCCAAGGGATCCATAAGGATTGGCCTCGTACGGATGATGCGGATCGCCTATATAATATCCTCCATCCCACAGACCGTCTATCAAGTCCAGCATCTTTTTGTCCGTAAGCATCTCTCCACCTTTTCGGGATCCGGAAGCGACAGGTTCTACTTCAATCCTCTTCGAGCTCGAGAAATTCTTTCACAGCGGACCATCTGTTTTCCGACGTGTGGCAAGTGCGCAGCAGGGAAAGGCTGTTTTCTCTCATGCCCTCTAATTGACCCGGCTTCCCGTAAAGATCGACAAGGGCCCGCGCCATCTCCTCAGGCCTTTCTCTCGGGACCATGAAGCCGTTGAATCCATGGAGCATGTACTCTCTGTTTCCGATGACATCGTAGCTGATGACGGCGCAGCCGGCCCACATGGCCTCCATCATCTGGAGCTCGAAACCCTCCCCCCACATCTTGTCCTTGCCCGGATTCATTCCCAGGAACACCTCACAGGAGCGCATCTGTTCGAGAACGTCTCTCTCGTCTCCCTCGATCGGACAGAACTCGAGATCCAGGCCGGTGGCGCGGACGATCCCGTCGATCGTCCGGATCTTCTTCTCCGTCTTCAGGTCGTCGATCTCGTATCCCACCCGCTTTTCGCTCTCTATCATGTACCCGATCCGTCCAGGGATTCTCTTTTCCGGATGGGGAAACCAGTTTTCCTCATCGATCCAGTCCGGCAGAACCGTACAGGGCATTTTCCAGTTGGCCATATGCCAGGCGGCTATCATCCTGTTGCAGCCCGCGCTTCGTACGATGTTCTTCCGGTAGAGATCGAAGAGCATGGGAAAATGGTCCGTGCTCGTGTGGGCCAGCGACATGTCCCAGAAGTAGATGCTCTCGGCCGCCTGAATGAAGCTCTCCGACAGACACCACGATGTCACACAGCGAACGTCGGCCTCGCCGGCCAGCCTCTCACGAAATTCATCGAGGGAGATGTGGGGCTGGTGGTCCATGAGCCACGGCTCGTAGGTTCCGTCCCAGGTGACCAGATAGGCCTCGTAGCCGTGTCTGCGCGCCAGTTTGACGAGCTGATTGAGCATCTTGAGGCCGCCGTTGAACTTGTTTCCTCCCGGTATCTCTTTGCTCTGGCAGACGGAGGCGAAGATCACGGGCTTTGTTTTTTTCTCGGCCGGAATCTGTCTTTTCCCGGGGTATTTGTACAGCCTCTGCGGAACGCCCTCCTTCCCGAACTCCGATTTCGGAGCGATCCCCAATGTCCGACAAAGCCGGGGAACCCCGGGAACGGCGTCATGGATGTCGATGGGAATCGATCGGATCGTCTTGCGCACGGCCAGACGCGTCTGACAAATCCCGCTTTTAATCCTCCAGAATCTCCTCAATCCATAGCTCCCCAAAAAACTCGAATGACTCTCCGCCTCACTCCTCTTGGGCCACGACATCGACGTCAACCGGAAAATGGACGGTGCCCAGATTCAGTGTGCTCCTGTAGCTGAGTCCGACATGATTCGGATCGCATTCCGAGACCACGAAGCTCAGGTTTTCATCGATCGAATCAAAGATCGTTTTGTATGCTTCGGTCAGCTTCATCGAGATATGGAACGTCCCTGCCGCGAGGAGGAGCTCGGGAATTCTCACATTGAGAATGTACTGACCCGGATCGAAAGAAAAGTGCTTCTTTTCAAAATATCCCGGCGCCAAAAAGCTGAGAGGCGTATTCAGGTAGTCCTGAAGCACCATCTCCAGGTTGGCGGTGATCCTTTCGTTGACCCTCAGACAAACCCGGAACTCCAGTGTATCCCCTGCCTTGATCATCCACGGAGTCGAAGAGCCACTCCACTGGATCCATTGTACGTAGGCCTTTGCATCCTTCGGCTGAAAGGAGATGATCTCCTCCGTCTCGCTGTGTACGTCCGAAAGGTACTTGCCTATGGCCTCGCTCGTGGCTCCGAAATACTCGATCCTTCCCTTCGAGAGGAGCAAAGACTTCGAGCACAAGGCCCGGATGGCGCTCATGTTGTGACTCACGAAGAGAATGGTCCTCCCCGAAGTGGTCGCAACGGACCTCATCTTTCCCAGGCACTTCTTCTGAAACTCCGCGTCCCCCACGGCCAGGACCTCGTCGACGAGGAGGATCTCGGGCTCCAGGTGAGCCGCGACGGCGAAGGCCAGCCTCACGTACATGCCCGAGGAAAATCTCTTCACCGGCGTATCGAGAAACTTCTCCGTTCCTGAAAAATCGACTATTTCATCGAATTTACTTTTGATCTCCATCCTCGTCATGCCGAGGATGGCCCCGTTCATGTAGATGTTCTCCCGTCCCGTCAATTCGGGATGGAAGCCGGTTCCCACTTCGAGCAGGCTCGCCACACGGCCCCGGATCCGGATCTCCCCTTCCGTGGGGTCCGTGATGTGACTGATGAGCTTCAGGATGGTCGTCTTTCCGGCGCCGTTCTTTCCGATGATGCCGAGGACCTCCCCCTCCTTCACGTCGAAGCTGACGTCATTCAGGGCCCAGAACTCCTCGACTCTCCGGCGCGTCCTCTTCTGAAACGGAGCCTTGAAGAAGCCGACGATCTGATCGGAGAGGACCTTGTACTTCTGGGCGTGGACCCCGCCCAGCCTGTACTTCTTTCCTATTCCCCTGACCGAAATCGCCGTGCTCATGTCTCTTCCATCCTAGATGATGTCGGCAAATGTGGCTTCGACCCTCTTGAAGTAGTACAGCCCGCCCAGCGTGAGAAAAATGACCGCCACAACGGAGATGACGGTTCCGGTCCAGTAGGGCTCGATATTCTCCCCCAGCACGGCCCATCGGAAACCATCGATCACCCCCACCATGGGATTCATGGAGTAGAGCAACCTCCATTTCTCGGGAATGACCGAAGAGCTGAAGCCCACGGGGGATATATAGAGCCCCATCTGAACGATGAAGGGAACGATGTAGCGCACGTCCCGATACTCCACATTCAGGGCAGCGAACCACAGGCTCGCCCCGAAGGAAGTCAAGATCGCCAGCAGCATGAACAGGGGGAGCCAGATGATGCTCTGGGTAGGTACGACCCGATACCACACCATCAGGCCGACCAGGATCAACAGGGAGATGAAAAAATCGATGAGTCCCGACAGAATGGTGCTGGCGGGAAGGATGACACGGGGAAGGTAGACCTTGGAGATCATGTTCGCATTGCTGATCAATGAATTGCTCCCCTCCGTGAGGGAGTTCGCAAAGAACTGCCAGGGCAATAGGGCCACAAAGGTCAGAACCGGATAGGGAACTCCGTCAGAGGGCAGCTTGGCCAACCGCCCGAAGATCAGCGTGAAGACGACCATGGTGAGCAGGGGCCTGACCACCGCCCAGGAGATCCCGATCACGGCCTGCTTGTACCGGATCAGGATGTTCCGCAGGGCCAGGAAGAAAAAGAGCTCCCTGTAGATCCACAGCTCTCCAACGTTGACGAAGGAGAAGCCTTTACTCTTTTTTATGATCCTTTCTCTCATGGTTCTACTGATCCTGCCCGAGCCGGGCCAATGCCTCGATGACATGATCCTGCTCTGCTCGGCTCATCTGGGGGAAGAGGGGGAGGATGATCGTGCTGTCGGAGGCGTGCTCTGTCTCGGGAAGGGAGATCTCGCCGAGAAGCTCTACATACGCCGGCTCCCTATGAATAGCCTGAACACCTCGACGGGCCGACACGCCTCTGGCTCGGAGAAACTGAATGACCTGATCCCGCGGAACGGGGCAGTCATGGCCGAGGCGAACCATGTAGGACTGAAAGTTCGTTCGGGCATAGGGCGGCTCACCCGGCGGGATGATAAAGGGATGTCGCTCGAACGCCGCGTTGTACCGCTCGGCCAGGCCCCGTCGCTGAGCCGAGATCCAGTCGATCTTTTTCATCTGCACCACACCGACCGCTCCCTGGAGGTTGGTCATCCGGAAATTGTATCCGATGACCCGGTATTGCTCCACCTTGAATTCGGCGGACCGATGGCGCTCGATGTCCGGAATCGACTCTCCGTGAGAGATAAGGCTTCTCGCCTCTGCCTCGATATCAGCATCCGGCAGCAGAACCATTCCACCCTCGCCGGTGGTGACGACCTTCCGGGGGTGGAAGCTCAGACAGGTGATCGTCTCTCCTCCTCCGATTCTCTCTCCTTTGTATTCGGAGCCTAGGGCACAGGCCGCATCCTCGATGACGATCAGACCATGGCGGTGCGCGATCTCTTTGAGTGGGTCCATGTCCGCCGGGAGGCCCACCTGATGGACCGGCATGATCACCTTGGTCCGATCACCGATCTTCTCTTCGACCCGGGCCGGATCGATATTGTAGGTCTCTGGGTCGATATCGACGAAAACCGGCCGGGCACCTGCGTGGATGATCACATTCGCCGTGGCCACGAATGTGTAAGAGGGAAGGATGACTTCGTCGTCCTTGCCGACACCGGCGAGCTTCAAGGCGATGAAGAGCGCCGTGGTGCATGATGAGGTGGCAACCGCGTGGCGGCCCCCCACATAGCCCGCCACCGCGCGTTCGAACATCGAGACTCGGTCACCCTGGGTGAGCCAGCCTGAGCGGAGTACCTCTGCCACGGCTCGCTCTTCATCGGCCGTGATATGGGGTCGTGTAATCGGAATCTCTATCCTGTTCAATCTTTCATTTCTCCGGTCGTTATTGAACTGGCAATAATAGACCATTTCTCCTTCTGCCACAATAGGACATCTCATTGCTGGCAGGGCCTCGGACAAAGTCCGGAGTGAGGGGCGGGGGAGGCTCTCGGGTGGA
>CAZFWM010000343.1:0-8035 GCA_964522545.1 uncultured Thermodesulfobacteriota bacterium | reverse complement strand
CATAATAGCGGCCACGGGCCGCCCTATGAGTTCTCAGTAATTTGATATTTCCAATTTTAAATCTCCAATTTCCAATAAAGTTCAGCCATCAAAAAGATGGCTGAACTTTCACTGCTTCAGCGTCCGGTCCGAGAAGAGCGACTCCTCCAGCGGCATGTCATACTCGACCGAGTCGGTGATGATCACCGTGTTTCCCCCCTCCTGGAGATTGGTCATGGTCATCTTCATGGCCGTGGGGTGCCCCTGGATCACCTTGATCTCGGAGAGGGTGAGACGCTTGAGCAGCTCTCCCTCCCCGTCGTAGTAGTCGAGCCTGAGGGGGATGAAATCCGAGGTGCGCACCCACGATACGAGCTTCGAATAGGCAGGCCCCTCGGGCGTCGGGATCAGCTCGAGCTTGTAGCACTCATGGCCCGCCTCCTTCTCCCACCCCGCGAGGCGGGCCTTATAGTCGATCTCGAAGTCGCCCGGGGCGAAGTCCTCGTAAGAGAAATCGGAGCCCATCACCTTCTGCTTGCGGGCCGAGGAGGCGATCTTGCGAACCCGGCCCGTGCGCGGGAAGTAGGTCCATATATCGTCCCCCTTGTTCAGGGTGAGGATCTTCACTCCCTTTACTTTCGCCGGCGCCAGGTACTCGCTCAGGCCCTTGTCGGTCCCGTCCATAGTGTAGCCCTCGAACTTGAGCTCGCGCACATCCCCTCCCGCGGTCGTGATGATCTGCCGGGCCGCGGCCTTGCTGCTCTTGCTGTAGGCGACTTCGTCCACCTTTTTGATGATCTGCTCGGCGGTCAATTCCTCGGCGCCGGCCGCGCCCGTGCCCAGTAAAAGCGACATGGCGACGACGAACGCAACCCGAAAAGAGAGATTCCTCAGGACCTTCATTTCTATCTCCCTTCCCCCCTCTTGCCCCACCGGTCCCGGATGCGCTCGATCAGGACCAGGATCGAGGGGAGCGAAAACACGGACGTGACGAAACAGGCGGACACGCCGATCACGAGTGAATGGCCCATGGAGGCGAGGCCGCGGTGCGAGGCGAGGCCCATGGAGCCGAAGGCGAGGATCGTTGTGGCCGAGGTGAGGAAGATCGCCCGGCCGGTGTGACGAAGAACTTTGGGGACCGACCCGCTCCCCTCCCGCATGTAACGGTGTGTGACGTGCACACCGTCATCGATCCCGATTCCCAGGATGAGGGGCACGGTCATGATGTTCGAAAAGTTGAACTTCATTCCGAGCAGGACCATACCCCCCACCATCCAGAAGGCCCCAAAGAATAGGGGCAGGATGGTGAGCACCGTCATCCCGACCCTCCGGAAGTCGGCGAACAGAAGGAAGAGGATCGCCACTGCCGCGAAGAGCGTGGCCTGGGTCGCCTTTTCGGTCATCAGGTCGATGAGGGCGTTGAAGACAAGGGGGGATCCGGTCGAGAGCTCGCTCACTTTGAGCATCTGTCTGCAAAAGCTCTTGAGCCGAAGCCCGTCCCACACGTTCCCCTTCGGGTATATGGTGATCAGAAAGCGGCTGGCGTCCCGGTTGGCGTAGCGCTTGACGATCCGCTCCGGCAGCCCCTCGAGGGTGACGACCTCGGTGGAGCACATGCCGGTGAGGATCCGCTTCAGCCTGGGGACGTAGAGATTCTCGAAGGCCTCCAGGCGCCCCCCTACCCCGCTCGCCATCCGGAGCACGGCAAGCAGGATCAGGATCTTGTTCGATGCGTCGTCGGCTCCCGTGATCTGGGTGCACTTATTCTCGATCCTCCCCTGGTTGCCTATATTGGCCAGGATGCCGATCTCCACGATGTTGTCCGACAGGCGCTTGAGCTCGCGAAAGAATCTCTCCTCGTTGGCCTCGGTCCAGGGCCCCGGCTCCGGGGCGGCCTGCAGGGCGGCCCGGAAGCGCTCGATCTTGGGTCCCCGCACCCGAACCTGCTCCTCCGCGTCCGGCACGAACTCGGAGATGGAGTCGACCATCCCAATGAGCCGCTTCTTCTTGAACCGCTCCGTCAGGGTCCGGGCCTCGTCGACCGAGCGGGCGGCCAGCAGCGCGTAGTCCGGGGAGATGTTGAACTTGTCGATGATCTTGTTCTGGAGGATCACCGACGGCATGTCCTCCGGCTCCATGGCGAGCATGTCGTAGTCGAACTCGATGCGAAGGGCGAAGAAGGCCAGGGCGGCCGTGGCGGCCAGGGAGAGAATGAGCGCGGTCACGGGGAACCGCACGATTGTGTGGCCGCACCGTTCCAGGGGCGTGGTCCTGAAACGCCCCGGCTTGCGGGCCTTGCCCACCCGGGAGGTCCCGAGCCTTTCCGAGACCTTGTAATGAAGCACGATGAGGGAGGACTGGACCACGAACATGGCCACCAGGCAGAGCAGGATCCCCGCTCCGATGGTCACCCCCATCTGGACGATGGGCCTGAGCCGGGTGAGGATCAGGGTGAAGAAGACCAGGGCCGTGGTGAGGGCCCCTGTGACCACTCCGTTTCCGACCTTGAGGTACATCTGGCGCAGCGCATCTCTCAGGTCGAGCCCGGCCGCGCGGGCCTCGGCGAAGCCCTCGTTGAGGTGAATGGCGTAGTCGATACCGAGCCCGAGGAGGATGACGCCGAAGAAGACGGCGAACATGTCGAGGTCGGGGAAGATAAAGCGCAGGAGCCCCCCGGTCCAGCCGATGGCGGAGACGAGAGTGATCATCGCGAGCAGCGGCATGGTCCACATGCGGAAGGAGATGCCCAGGAGCAGCAGGATCAGGATCAGGGCCGTGTAGGTCGAGACCTTCATGTCGGTCTGGAGCGCCTCGTTCTCCTCGAGGGTCAGGGGGCCCACGCCGGCGAAGTTCACCTCGATCCCGGGATAATCGGCCTGCACCTCCCGGAGTATCCGGCGGACCTCCTTGAGGTGGAGGAGGGTCCCCTCGTAGTCATCGATGGAGATGCGCGGCTGTATACTGAACATGAGGAGCGTCTTGTCCGGAGAGATGAGCAGCTCCTGGCCGAGCACGAGCTGTTCGGCCGCCTCTTCGATGCGGGTCGCCCAGGAGGCCTCCGGGCCGCCGGTGCCGAGGGCGTAGTCGGCTATCGTGTCGACCCAGTTGTCGAGGGCGTCCAGGAACTGGATGGCGTTTCGCTCGCCCTCCAGGGTATTGAGGTTCTCCGTGTCCTCGATGTAGTCCTTCTCGAAATTGTCGTTGAATCCCTCGAGCAGGGCCGGAAGCCGGAGATCTCTGAAGATCTCGACGGCATTGTCGAGGTCCTTCTCCTTGAGGAGCATGAGGCCGTGGGCCTTGAGAAACTCCATCTCGTTGCGCCAGTCCACGCGCCGGACATAATCGGTGTAAGCCTCCAGCCGGGGCACCGCGGCCTGAACATAGGCCTTCATCCGGTCCGGATCCTTCCCCTCCACGCCGACGATCACGGAGCTGGCCGCCTCGTAGTCATCGAGGATCTTGTTGAACTCCTGCACCATGACCGTGCCCTTGGGGAGCATGTCCTTGAACTGGGTCTTTATTCGGAGCTTCGAGGCGGAGTGGAAGGCGGCGGCGGTCACGATGAGCGCCACAATAAGGATTGCTATGTAGCGGCGATGGATGAAATCGGCCAGGGCCTCAAAGAGCTTCTCTCGCATGGGTGGGAACGTCTCCGCAATTGCCGCGTCACGTCACCGCGAGTCGCGGCGTCTGTGATCAATACAAACGATGAGAAGACAATGAAAGACTTATAAATTCATGAATATACTTAGGATGTCAAGCATGGTAGGATAAATAGCATAGTTATATCAATAAAAGAGAGTCGGCCCATGATGAAATCCACTCTTTCTGTCTTGTTTCTCTCTTCACTAGTTTTTCTAGCTCCTGCGGCCCGTGCCGCTACGATCCACGTCCCGGCCGACCAGCCCACGATCCAGGCCGCGATCGAAGCGGCCGTGGAGGGAGACCTCCTTCTGGCGGCCCCGGGCACCTACGTGGAGAACATCGATTTCCTCGGCAAGGCGATCACCCTGAGGAGCGACGCCGACGGCGATCCGGGCACCCAGGACATCGCTCCGGAGAGCACGATCATCGACGGGTCCCAGAGCGGGGCCGTGCTGACCTTCGACGACGCCGAGATGGCCGACACTGTGACCGACGGGTTTACGATCAGAAATGGAAGCGGCTTCTCGATCCAGTCGGTCACCTATGGGGGCGGGATCGCCTGCGCAGCCTCTTCGCCGACGATCAGGAACTGCACGATCTCACAGAACAGGGCCGACTTCGGAAGCGGGATCCTCTGCTCCGATGCCTCCCCGGAGATCACGGACTGCACGATTACGGAAAATATCGCTGAACAGGCCGGCGCGGTCGGATGCATCCTCGGCTCCTCTCCAACGATCACGGGCTGCTCGATCTCGGACAACAGCGCCGTCGACGGGGGCGGGATCGCATGTTCCGCCTCGTCGCCCTGGATAAGGGATTGCTGGATTCTGGCGAACAACGCGGACGACCACGGCGGTGGGATCTGCCTCCACCTTTCCGATGCGACCATCGAGACCTCCGTCATCTCGGAGAACAGCTCGATTGACGGCGGAGGGATCTGCTGCGCCGAATCCTCTCCCTTCATCGATGGCTGCACGATCGAGCGGAACAGCGCCTTATTCGGCGGGGGCGGGATCGGCTGCTACTACGGTTTCCCGGCGATCACGAACTGCACGATCCTGGAGAATAGCGCCTACCTGGCCGGGGGGATCGGGTGTTACCTCTCCGATGCCACGATCATGAACTGCACGATTTCGGGCAACAGTGCCGGCGAATACGGCGGCGGGGTCGGCTGTTCCGACTGTTCCCCCTCGATCACGAGCTGCACGATCTCGGAAAATGTTGTTACATTCCGATCCGGCGAGGGCGGCGGGATCTACTGCTATGATTCATTCCCGACGATCGAAGACTGCACCATTTCGGACAATAGTACCACAGGCTCCGATAGCAACGGCGGCGGGATTTACTGTTGCACCTCCTCCCCAACGATCATGAAAAGCACCTTCTCGGCAAACTCGGCCGAGGAAGACGCCGGTGCAATCTACTGCCATGGATCATCTCCTACTATCGTGAACTGTACCTTCTCGGCAAACTCGGCCGACAGCGACGGTGGCGCAATCTATTGTTACTACTCGTCCCCTGAAATCACCCATTGCTCGTTTTCGAAAAACAGCGCTCTCAGCGGCGGTGGGATCTACTGTTACTACGGATCATCTCCGACGATCACGAACAGCATCCTGTGGGGAGACCTCGCTTCCATAGGTCCTGAGATTTATCTGTATTCGGAATCAATCGAGGTCACCTACTCCGACGTTCAAAGAGGATGGCCGGGGGAAGGGAACATCGACACCGATCCTCTTTTTCCAGGAGAAACGGATCTTCACCTCATCTTTGCCTCGCCATGCATCGATGCAGGAAGGGATGCCGGGATCTACACGGACAGGGATGGTGATGTGAGGCCCATTGGGGACGGATTCGATATGGGAGCGGACGAGTATCCCGAGTGCTTCGATAGTGACATGGACGGCTATGGTGACCCGGAATGCGGTGGGTACGACTGCGACGATTCGGACCCGGATGTAAACCCGGGCGCCCGAGAGATCTGCGAGGGCGGAATCGACGAGGACTGCGACGGCCTCACCGATTCGGCCGATCCGGAGTGTGTGATCATCCATGTCCCGGCGGTTCAGCCGACCATCCAGTCCGCAATCGATTCGGCCGCGAATGGGAATGTCGTCCTGGTGGCGCCGGGCACCTACATGGAGAACATCGACTTCCTCGGCAAGGGGATAGGGGTTCGAAGCATATCAGGGCCTTATGTGACGGTGATCGACGGCCGTAAGACCGGTGCCGTGGTGACCTTTTGCAACCGTGAGTCGGAGGAGGCGGTCATCGCAGGATTTAAGATCAGGAACGGCACAAACGGGATCCGTTGCGAAGGACTCTCCCGTCCTACGATCAGCAATTGCATGATCACAAGAAACAGCACCTCGGCTGGAGCCGGTGTCTACTGCACAAATTCCTCCCCGGAGATCACCCACTGCAAGATCATTTACAATGACGCAAATGTTGGCGGAGGGATTTATTGCTCTTACTCCACCGCGACGATCATGAGCTGCACGATCTCGAACAACAACACGAATGACGACGGCGGAGGGATTTGTTGCTTCAACTCCTCATCGTCGATAACCAACTGCATGATTTCGAACAACCTATCGGACGAGGACGGCGGGGGGATCTATTGTGACAGTGCCTCCGATGCGACGATATCCAACTGCATGATCCTGGAAAACAGTGCGTACGATGGCGGCGGGATCTACGGCTCCCCAACGATCACCGGCTGCATGATCTCGAAAAACAGGGCAACCCACAGTGGCGGGGGAGTCAGTTGTGGTTCCTCATCGATCGCAGACTGCATGATCACTTGGAACGGCGCCCGCTTCGGAAGTGGAATTCACTGCCGGAGCGACTCCTCTCCATTGATTTCGAGCTGCAGGATCTCGAACAACAAGGCACGAGATGGGGGTGGAGGGATTTATTGCAGTAATTCCTCTTCTCCGACGATCACGAACTGCAAGATCTCGGACAATAGTGTCGAAGAATACGGAGGAGCGATCTGCGGATACGCATCATCCATTGAAATGGATTCTTGCATACTTTCACATAACAGCGCCTTCCGCGGGGGAGGTATCCACTGCGATAGGTCTGACCTGACCATTACAAATCTCATGATCACAGAAAACCTTTCAGGCACCTCTGGAGGCGGGATTTACTGCATTGACGAATCGGCCGCGACAATCACGAACTGCACGATCTCTGGAAACTCAGCAGGCTCCTCCGCCGGCGGGATCTACTGCACGGAGGGCTCCTCCTCGACCATCGCGGGCTCCATCTTGTGGGGGGATTCCGCCCCCTTTCATCCTGAGATACACATCCCTTCAGGCTCCGCCGTGGCCACCTACTCCGATGTACAGGGGGGATGGCCGGGCCAGGGCAACATCGACAGCGATCCGCTCTTCGTCGGCGGAGGGGATTACCATATCACCTTTGGATCTCCCTGTATCGAAACCGCCACGGACACCGGGGTGTACGCCGACATCGATGGGG
The DNA here is from genome assembly GCA_964522545.1 of uncultured Thermodesulfobacteriota bacterium. Taxonomy (GTDB): domain Bacteria; phylum Desulfobacterota; class DSWW01; order CAZFWM01; family CAZFWM01; genus CAZFWM01. Next base: position 925 of record CAZFWM010000343.1, on the reverse strand, counting down.
ACGTGAGACCCCTGGGAGCCGGATTCGATATGGGGGCGGATGAGTATCCCGAGTGTCGCGATGAAGACCTGGACGGCTATGGGGACGCGGCCTGCGGGGGTCATGACTGCGACGATTCGAATCCCGGTGTGAACCCGGGCGCCGAGGAGATCTGTGAAGGGGGGATCGACGAGGACTGCGACGGCCTCGTCGATTCGGATGATCCGGACTGCGTGATCATTCACGTCCCGGACGATCAGCCGACGATCCAGGCCGCCATCGATATGGCCGATGACGGAGCTCGCGTCCTTGTGGCGCCGGGCACATATGTCGGAACCATCAATTTCCTCGGCAAGTCGATAGCCCTTCAGAGTGCATCGGGACCCGATGTGACCGTGATCGATGGGAACCGGGAAGGCTCGGTGGTGACATTCTCCGGGGGTACGCCGGCGGAAACATTCATCGATGGCTTTACGATAACGAACGGCGATGATCATGACGGCGGTGGCATCGCCTGTTACGAGTCCGATCCGACGATCAGGAACTGCACGATCAAGGGGAACAGCGCCTATTACGGTGGGGGGATCTTCTGCCACTACTCCCATCCAAGGATCATAAACTGCATGATCCTAGACAACAGCGCCGATAAGGGCGGCGGGACCTATTGCAACCTCTCCTCCCCGGAGACCGCGAACTGCACGATCGCGGACAACAGAGCGGACTACGGCGGAGGAATCTTCTGCAGCTCCTCCTCTCCGACGATCACGAACTGCACGATCGCGGAAAACCGTGCTACCAGAGACGGCGGTGGGATCTACTGCAGCTCCTCCTTCCCGGTGATCACGAACTGCATCCTGTGGGGGGGTTATGCTCTCAATGGCCCTGAGATATAGTACCGGGTCAGAATACGGTTGCGACTGAGCAGGATTGACTCTCAGAATACCTC
>CAZFWM010000342.1:0-8036 GCA_964522545.1 uncultured Thermodesulfobacteriota bacterium | reverse complement strand
AAAAACGCCTCGAATTATTGGAGAATCTTAAAATTGAAATGTCGCTGTAGTACTAAGATGTGGAAATGAAATATAACTTGTCTTTCATGCAGTTTCAGCGTACTATAAAAAAAATTCGCTCTAAAGAAAATTGATATCAGGATCAGTAGAGGGGAAAAATGGGTATACTTACGGTCCAAATAGCGCCGGGAGGGGTACGCGGCAAGGAGGTCTGGGATCTGCACGTGCAACAAGTGACGGACACGATCCACGAGGCCATCTTCGACCTGCGCAATCTCTATCTCACATTTCGTACCAAAATCGAGCCGGGCTGTTTGAAAAGGGTTCAGGAGCAGGACGCGAAGGTTATCGGAAAAAAGGTCCAGGACGGAGCTCTATTGTCCCCTCCACCCGGTGATAAGATATTTACCGTTAAAACCCTCTGGAATGACTATCGTGCAAAGATTTGTCCTGAGGTAGATTTCGAGGAGTACTTGACCGCGATTCGTAACGGTATGGCTTCGGATGATAATGAAAAACAGATAGCACTCGATCCCGGACCTAGATTTTGCGCGCTCTCGAAACTCGGCTCCCAAAAAATAGAAACAGAGAACCTGACTGAATTGGTGAGAGAAACACCTGAGCCTGGCTGGGAGACTCGAACCACTCCCTTGCCCTCAGATGACATCGATCTGAGAGTTTTCATACTTGCCGCCGCTCCACCCGACAGTCCCCCTGGAACACCAACCCCCGCGGAAAACATCGCATCTCTCCTCGATGAAACACTCAAAATATACGAAGCTTCAAACCGAAAAAATATCTTTCTCGAACTGCATCCGGGTGGATTGCGTCTCCATTTCAATACGGTTGTGTCGGGTGGGCCCATGGATATTATCATACGCGAATTCCGCCTTGCCGACGATCTGTCCATCAAGCGTCTTGATTCGGCTTTGGCCGTAATCAATATGGCTCTCTTTGAACGGCTGCGTCCGCCGAATGAGCAACCCGTCGACACAGCCACACGCGACACCTGGATACACCGGCTCGAGGTCCGTTTCGGCATGCCACCGGAAGCACTCGGCAACAGAGTCATCCTTGCGGCCGGGGGAACCTTCGCCCGCATGAGCTTCCGAAGCATTCAGGGCACGACATTTACCGGTGTTTTGTTGGATGTGTCCATTCCTGTGGCCACCTGGCAAGACCGTCTCCATGAATTGGATCGAGAAGTACTTTTTAACCATACTTTGGTGGAACCTTTTTCTTGCTGGGTCGAATCGGATGGCACTCTCTTCCTTGGATTCAAAAGGGAAGTGGTTCAGGAAAATCTTTCCGAGGTGGAAAGCTGGCTTGTAGATCTTGTGGAATTGGTCCAGGAGGTGCGTCAGACTCTGATGGAACGCTATCCTGGCGGATCTGTTCCCAATGAAGCGGATGCGCGCGACTGGCTCCTTCGACCCGGGCCTTCTCCCATTGATCTGCGGGAACAACGACGGATGTGGCGGTATGAAAGGGAAACGGTCACGGCAAAGAACCTATGGACACGCGGCCACGATCAGAAGGTGCTGGAAAGGGCTCTCGCAGTAGATGATATAACGGTTCGAGGCCGCCTTTTGCTCGATATTGCAGACAACTATCTCGATCGCGGTTTGGTGGAACAGGCCATAAAACTCTGGGAGCGCCTCGAAGATTCGACTCAGCGCGGCCAGCTAATGCAAAAAGTGCTGCGGGGCTCAAGCGGGGACCTGGATGCGGGAACGGTGAAAGCACTGATGGATCGATGGATAGATGAGCAGTCCAAGCCCGGAACAGAAATCGCCACGGCCGCTACGGTCCGCGGCATCCTCAGAGAGGTGAGGCGTACCTTGGGCGAATCGGCCATCCTGGAACTCTACCCTGCACCCAAAACCCCGGAAGATGACGGAGGGCACCCCGTACTTCGTGCGGAATGGCTCGCCTGGATGGCCGAGGAGATGCAAGATCGTTTGAGAGAGGATTCCAGCCGGTGGGAGACCGAAGTAGGCCGACTGAGGGCCGGTTCCGGCCCTGCCGCATTTGTGAGTCGACTGGAATCGGCGCTCTCCTTGCACGAAGCCCTCAGGACTATAGGATGGGAAGAAGCGGCGCATGCATGGGCCGATGCTCTACATCCCGCGATCGAAACCTCGAAGTATTCCTCTTATTATGCATCCAGACTCTGGCCTCGAGAAAAAAGCAGCGAGCCATCTGAATCAAAGTAGAGCCCCTTGGGAAACGAGTCGACAAAATCCTGCTTATCTCGTATTCAGGATCACATTTGTATCATCAAGTGCTTTTTTATAGACTTCGAGTAGATCCTCATCGGCTTCGTTGTCTATTCCCTCCCGCCGGTCCTCTTCCGTCTCTTTCCTCATGTCCACCTTCTCCAAATCCAACGAGAACTCCTTATCCGGTACAATCCTGCCGAGAAATTCGTGTATCTCCTCCAACACATTTTGAAGAAAATCGTCCTGTCGCGATTCAATATCATCCGCTTCACGACTTTTCTTTTCATGGTCCCAGGATTTCTCCTCCTCGTCTTCTCCGTGAGGAGCTCCTCTTCCTTGATCAAACAGGGTCGCCCGAGGACTCCGCACGATCTCTTCGCCGTCAAAAAGGGCACCCACCGAAGAACTCCACTCATCAGGCTCCGCCACGGGGCCTATACCAAAATGCATGCGGTAGCAATTCGGTATATTGATTAGGAGCGCGGGCTGACGACGTCCCACTTCCTCAATCAACAGACGCATAGTACGAACCATTTCCATGAAGACATCCGGATCCAGATGATCCACATAGCCCACTCCGCCGGGATAGGTATCCACTATGCGCAAAACAGGCTCGATCCTTTCCTTCTGTTCCTCCTCCTGCGCCTCCGGAACAATTACATCCGGGCAGTTCAAATCGTTGCCGAATCGGAAGTTGATCACGGCTCGGAACAGGTGAACCAGGCCATGATATGCAGGTTCGCTGAGTGTATCGCCTGGAAAGCGGACTTCAACCATGTAGGTCTGCAGCTGACCTATCTGATTCGGACGCCTTAGATCTTTGTAAATGTAGGTGGCCATGCATTGGTGTGTGTCGTTTGTCCATTCCCGGTACCCCAAAACCTCTTCTTCCAGTTCCACGGGCCCGATCGACAACTCAAACGGGGTGGGCCCAATGCGAGACCGGATCGATTGCCCCTCTCCAGTCCATTTAACTCGGCATCGCCGAATTTTCACGGTAAAGACATCTTTTGCCTCGATGCACACCAGAACGCGTCTTGCCGTGGTCCCTGTTATTGGAGTAAGAGGAATCCGATAGCGTTGTCCTCCTGACATGAACACCTTCCCAGGATAGAGGGTGGTCGGTGCGAGCACCTGGTCCACCTGAAGCAGAATTCTATCTTGGGTCTTCCCAGCGTCCTCCACAGAGACCGCGTCCTCCCCTACCACCTCCGATCTCATTCGAATAGGGAGCACGCCTTCTCTAAGCCTGAACCGTTTCTCCCCTTCGGCGGTCGAGGGCGGCACCACATCCACTCGATGTTCGTTGAGCAGTTCTCGAATCATCTTTTTCGCGAAGGGCTCTCCAAAGATGTCTACAAGATCGGATAAGGTTCGCGGGATTTCGCGAAGGGCCGCGAGGCAGTGGCGCCTCTTGAGATTCTCATTGTCCGTGGAAAAGGCAAAAACGCCACTCCGCAGAAGTCTCTGTTGCGACTCCCATACCGGCTTGTCCGCCTGGCGGCAAGTTTCCATTAAGCGTACTAAGAGAGCAACCATCGGATCGGGTTTGGCCACCCAAAAAGAGAGATGCTTTTCCTCCTCCTGCCTTATACCGGCATGACGGACTCGATTGATCAATCGGTACGCATTCCGATTATCGAGATAGGAGATGCTCATCTCCGCCTTGGAAAGCGGCTTGGGATTCTGAAGACGCGCCAAAGCCTCCACCTCGCCGATGGCCTGTTCTCGGCTTTGATCACTGAGGCTGACGCTCGTCGGCCGCATGTATATTGGATCGTACCCGACCGAACGCAAATGAGCGACAAGTTCAACGATCTCTGGAACCGTGTTCCCGGGATCGGAGCGACGAGCAATCGAGGAGAACCCCGAAGGCAGTCGAACAATGCATGTGGACACATTCGCGGTCGGAGCATTGTCGGCATCCACGCATGTAATAGTCTCTTTGAGCAGTATGGCAAGACATCTTTCGATGGATGTCGCGACGGGGAACGATGTAGCAATGTAACGTAACGGGCGCTGTGACAACTCGTTTCTCAGCTCTTGAAGGCGACGGAGGAGAAAGTAGAGGTTCGAGGCGCGAGCTCCCGAGTAAATATCAATATCTTCAAAGGCGATCAAACTTAGATTACTAAAGAATCCCTTATATCGCGTCCAATGCTTAAGAAACACATTCTCGATACTGTCGATATCCGAAAAAAGGATAAGAGGAACTTCTCGATTCCAATCGATCGTCTCGAAATCAGGATCCGTTGCATCCTGTACGTTCAAGTTCCAACAAAGACTGGTCTGGAATAAGGCGCTGCAGAATCGGGAATGCTCTCGCTGACAGGACATCTCGTCCGGGTATACCACAAGTACGGCGCCTGCCTCTTCTATCACCTCATGAACAGCAAGGAGATACACCCATACACTACGACCCGAGTCATTGGGGAGAGTGAGAACCACATTGTGTTCATCATGCACAAGTTGCCATGCTTGATGTTGATGTTCATACCATTCCCGGCTCCCGGTTAGAGCTAAGAGGAACTCCTCCAATAGTTTGCTCGTATCCTGTTCAAATGGAATCTGACGCCCCTCTTCCCTTTCATGGATCTTCCAAATGAGGGGGATGTATTCTCCCGAATCCCCACTTCGGTCATCCTGCGCCGGATTCGATGACGCCATGATCCAGCCGGCATTGGCCATATGGTGAGGTATCAAGTCCAAGGGAATCCGATCGCGTATTTCCGGATGCCTGCGACGATAACGGACGGGATAAAGCCATACATGATCGAAAACGCGAGCCAGCACAACAGGGAATAGGTGGGCGATGGCCACGGCACCGCACCAAGCCGATGCGCCTCGGTAAAAAATCAAGATATCACCCCATACGAGGAGACCGCAGACCACGAGCACGACCGGAAACAACCACTTTGTGAATGAGTAATCCAGCTGTCGAAATTCTCGGAAGCCGCACAGTTCAAAGACTTTTTGCGCGAATTTCCTGCGCCGATCCTGAGGATGGATCAGATGAAGCTGACGAATTCCGAGCACCGCTTTCAATACGACGATCCCTATCTCCAGACCGATATATCCAATTACCGTGTAGAAGAGCATTGCCATGGTGGGTCGCGATAAGGGAATGAAGTTGTCGGGCAACCATTTCAATAATACGTGCTCTAAGGGAAAGGCCTGATTCGTATTCAGCCCCCACACTCCATCCACGGCTTCGAGCAGTAAGGTCACAATAAGGATCAACGTCCAAGCCATCAGCCAAAGGGGAGCATCATGATAGGGGAACCGACGATACGCTTCGAATGGATCTTCCTTTTCCCTGAGTCTCACCTGCCGGCTCGGCTCCGGTTTTTCGGTCTTCTGATGTTTCCTTCGGCCGTCGTCAGGAGTTTTTATCTCCGATCTGTCTGCGCCGCTCTCCTCCTCTGTGCTTTTTTCTTCCCCATCCCCTTGTTCCGCCTGCATCATTCCCTGTTCCAGGGCTCTCTCTTTGTCCTCCAGAGTTTGTATGCTGGGATCCTGCTCCGAATCGGCTCGACCGCTGGAGGCGCCTACGTATTCGGAGAGATCGTCGTATCCGCCGTCCCCGAAGGCAAGATCAATATTATGGCGAGGCTCCACCATGATCCGGCGGCCTCGGATAAAGGCCCACAAGGCTATGAACAATATAGCCACAATGTAGAGGGGCAATCCGGTCAGGGATTGGAAGATCAGTCCAATCTGTCCAAAGGGTCCGGCCAGGGCTGCGCTCATTCTGTGTCTCTCCTTGGAAACATGGGGCCCGGGTCACCGGCTACGGTCTCTTTGGCAGATAGGTTCTGAATCCGTATTGAATTCCATGGATCGGTTGCTTCGAGCGAAGGATCTTTCGGATCCTTCGATGGCGGCGTTAGTTCGATATCCAAATATCGGGCCAGCGTTCCCACTTCCACGTCTCGAACCATACGGAATGCATAGATCCGATGCGGATCTTTGGATTCACCGATGATTCGTAACCGGTCCAGACTGGCTTCCTTGGCTGCTTGACGAACCAGAAACATGGCATCGGGCGGCGCAATGATCACCACGCCTGTATCCTCGACAACAGCATTGGCCTCCATGGATGCATAATACCGGAAATGTTTCCCACCGCTGAGTCGGCCCTCCAATGTATCGAAGAAGGCTCGAACCTGTTCGGCCAGTCTTTCTTGATACCGGGTGAGCGTGAAGGGTCCTTTGGATAAGGCCGGAAACAAGGACTCACAGGCCGCCCGGAGGTCCATGAGATCTCTCAGCCTTCCTCCCGTGCGCCAATCACCGAGGAGATCATAGTCTCTGAGCAGAGTCTCCACAGCCTGTACATCGTCATCAAAACCGCGATAGGCGTTGTAGAAGTCCGGCAGCTTGCGATTATCCAGGAACAGGGCGTGGTACGGACTCTCCTCGGGATACGCCTTGGGAATCGCCGTGATATCCACTGTTTCAACCTTTGGATCGCCGAGTTTTCGGAGTTGGTCTATCGCGGCCAGTCTCAAGTGGGCAAGCCATGCGGAAAAGCTTTGCAGACGCTGAATCTCCTCCAGGACGCCCTTCTCCAATACGGATAATACCCGGTAGATCCAAAGATCCGATGACAACTGGATGCGCGCCTGCCAATAGATCCGGAAAGCATCCCGCAGCTCCTCGAGCTCCCGCCCGAGCAGTCCCATCCTCTCCCGGTCCTTCTTTGCAAGCTTTTCCAGCTCTCCCGTCTTCTTTGCCTCCGCCTTGCGCACCTCCGACTCGGCGGCACGCTCCTCTTCCAACTCCTCACCCTTTTCTGCGCTCCTCTGCATCATGCTCCTCAGAGCTGCGAGGTGAGGCAAAGGAGACCTCGTCAAGCGACGCAGATGGCGGAATACTTTCTCGCTGGTCGCCGTGATAGGGATCGTGACCAACAGAAGAGCGCCGAGAAACAACTGGATCAACGTCGGCACCATTTCACGAAGGGGATCGTATTTCAGCGGATCATCCGGATAGAAGCTTTCCATTCCCGGGATGACTCCGACCGCCCACTTTCCGGGATTCGGCAGGACGTGCTGGAGGGTCACAAGGGCGAGGCCGATAAGCACCGGGACCCAAAAAAGAAGAATGGGGATCGAAGGACGAGCCCAGATTTTTTTGCGCAGGATTCCGGCAAAATATTGAAATCGGATCGTATCGGGAGGCGGAGGCAGAGAAGAGTATAGCTTTTCCTTTTGCTGTTTTCTCAGCTTCGCCCATGGCATGCACAAGGCATTGTCAAGGTACCGGGCCAGGCGGTTCACCCGTTCCTTCATCCCGGGCGCCTGAAGCGTCTCATCCACGGCCCCCCCCAGGTCTTCAACCAGATCTTGCGCCATGTGGTATCCTCTGGCGTTGACGTCCTTGATCATTGCGTGGTATCGACGCGGAACTTCAGAGGGAGGGAGACACGCCAGGTTTTTTTCCGGGTGCTCAAGCCAGCGTAGATCAAAAAACTCCGCCATCGTTTCCGGATCTTCTCTCCTTCGCAGCACGGGAAGGAAGGTGCCCTGCTCTCGGAGAGGATTTGCCTGTTGTTCAGCCTTGGGCAGCCGGATGGATTGGGGGGCCGGGATGCGTTCTTTCCATACTTCCAGATCGGTTCGTTCCTCGGGATAATAGTGCACGAAGTCGGGGGTTTCTTCGTCGATCTGATCCAGGATCGTGTCTCCCATGGACGTTTCGAGGAATTGGGGCTGGAGCTTCTCCACGTTGGATTGATCCTGAATCGGTTCGAATCGCCTCTCCATCTCCCACATATCGCCGGGATCGGGAGCCTCTTCCAGAAGGTAGTCA
>CAZFWM010000341.1:0-8047 GCA_964522545.1 uncultured Thermodesulfobacteriota bacterium | reverse complement strand
AACCACCTCCAGGCCATGGCCCTGTCGGGGGACTCTGCGGTTCCCGTGCTCGTCACCGTCGATCAGGAGGGGGGGATTCCCCAGTCCTCGAACAATATTAACGGGGGTACGGACCAGCCGGGCAACCTCGGCCTCGGCGCCTCCTTCGACCCGGACAACACCTACGCCTCCTACTCGGTCATGGCCGAGGAGCTCACGGCCGTGGGCGTGCACGTGGATTTCGCCCCGGTCCTGGGGCCGATGGTCTCCCACGAAGAGACCTCCATGTACACCCGCTCTTTCAGCGAGCTCCCCTCCGAGATCACCCGGCACGCCGTACAGGCCGTGCAAGGCCTCCAGGATAACCGGGTCATCGCAACGGGGAAACACTTTCCCAACCACTCCACGGCGCCCGGGGACGAGCACTACTTCCTGACCGTGAACGACGAGGACGAAGAGACCGTCCGGGAGGCCTACTTTCCCCCCTTCGCCTCCACCATCGAGGCCGGCCTCGACATGATCATGATGACCCACTCCGTCTACACCGCCTGGGAGGATGGGCTCCCGAGCGTGTTCAGCCGAACCATTGTGACCGACCTGCTCAGGGGAGAGCTCGGCTTTCAAGGCCTCATCGTGACCGACGACATCAACATGGGCGCCATCACCACAACCGAATGGGACGAGCACCCCGACGTCATGGCGATCGCCGCCGGCGTGGACATGATCGTCGACTGCGGAGCTAACAATGATCCCATATACGGGCTCGCCGAAGGGAACCGCAAATACGCCTTCGACGTAGGGGGGCAGATCGACACCGTCGCCAAGGCGGTCCGGGACGGTCGGCTGACCGAGGAGCGGATCGACGAGTCGGTAGGGCGGATACTTCGCATGAAGATGAAATACTGCCTCTTCGAAGATCCGTACGTGGATGTCGCCACGGCCGGGGATACGGTGCGCACGGATCTCCAGATCGAGACTTCAGAGCGCCTTCACCGTGAGGCGATCACCCTGGTACGGAACGACGCGGGCCTGTTTCCTATCGACCCGGGGGGCGATGTCCGGATCCACGTCATCACACCGGCCTTCTTTCAGCTCGAGCTCTATCCGGACGCGGCCTGGGGAAACATTGCCGGCACCGATCTGTACAGGGAGATGAAAAAGATCCAGCCGTCGGTGACCGGGAAAACATTTCTGGTCGGACCGGTTCCGATCGACGTGGACATGCTGGTGAAAAACGTAGAGAGCTCCGGGGCCGACGTTCTGGTCATAGGGACCTACAACGCCCTTTACTACGATCAGCAGATCGACCTTGTCCGGCAACTTCTCGACCTGGGCATGCCGGCGATCGTGGTTGCCACGGCCATGCCCTATGACCTCATGGCGTTTCCCGAGGCCTCGACCTATCTGCTCTCCTACAGCAACCGGGACATGACCCTCGAAGCCGCGGCCCGGGCCCTGTTCGGCCAGGCCGAACCGACCGGGAGGCTCCCTGTTTCCCTGCCCGGACTGTACGAGATCGGGTGGAGCGCAAACGCAGCGCCGGTATCTTGTCGACAATAAATTATCGCATTCGAGCGAACTTTGGCTCTCAGAATTTTATAACGCAGAGACGCAGAGGAATATAAATCGATCGATTCAAAAAGACTCAATTGAGGGTCGTTGCGAGGAGCGACAGCGACGAAGCAATCCACTGAGCACCGCGGCAAATTGGGTTCGGAGGATTGCTTCGGGGCTCCGCCCCTCGCAACATGCATAATTTTTTCCATTTTCCCTTTGGTTTATCTTCTCTCTGCGTCTCTGCGTCTCTGCGTTAAAACTCTTTGACGGAAAAATTTGGATTTCCCGTGCAATAAAATGAACGGAGTGTTTTCATGAAAACAAATCGCCCGATTCTTCGATGGACAATCACAGCTTGTTTTCTCTTTTGCGTTAGCCTGTTCGCAGCCTGCCACAGCGGCGATGATAATACTCCCCCGGCTACCGACGCCTTTAATGCCGGCTTTGCCAAGGTCGACATCACACCGAAGGTGGATGTCATGCTCGCAGGGTATGGCGCCGCGATCCTCTCCTACGACTTCTGCCGCTGGTCCACCGGCGTCCACGACCCACTCTACGCCCACGCCGTCGCATTCGACGATCCCTTGAGCGCCAAGGCGGTGATCCTCGTGGTGCTGGACAACGTGGGGACCATCACCAACGAGGTCGTCGAGATCCAGGCCGGCGTTGCCGGGGCGCTCGGCATAGTCGAAGAGAGCGTGGTCGTGGCCTCGACCCACACCCACCACGGCCCCGACACCATCGGCATGTGGGGCGTGCTCATTCCGCCGATGACGGGCCGCCAGGAGGATGTCATCGACAGGATGGTCGCGGGCGCGGTCCGGGCGGGGATCGAGGCATGGGAGGCGAGGGTCCCGGCGAGGCTGGCCTACGCCGTGGGAGAGGAACCCCGCTATCACTTCAACAAGATCTTCACGGACCCGGATCGCGTCATCGACAGTACCATGACGATCATCGCCGCCTACGACTCGAAGGATCGTCTCCTCGGCTCGGTCATGAACTGGGCGGCCCATCCGACCCTCATCAACGAAGAAAACACCCTGATCTCGTCCGACTACCCCGGCGCCTACTACCGGCACATGGATGAAGAGCTGGACGGCATCCACATGTACGTCAACGGGGCCATCGGGGCCTCGATCCATCCGCTGGCCGCGGACCAGGGCCGGCTGAAGTGGTGGTTGAGCTCCACCACATGGGATGACTGGGACGCTCTCGGGCTGGCCCTCATGGAGGACGCCCTCCGGCTCATGGACCGGGCGATTCCCGTGGACGACCCTGTGATCCGGCTCCTCGAGGCCCGCGAGGGCAAGGCCAAGGTGGAGAACTTCGCCTTCTGGCTGGCCGCGTCCCTGGGCATCATCCCCCGCGAGGTCCCCCCGGTGGGGGAGTACGGCACCACCTATATGACCACCTTCGCCATCGGTCCGATCACCTTCGGTACGATCCCGGGAGAATACGTCCCGGACTACAGCTTCGCCATCAGGGAGGTCATGGGGGGCGATGCCCAGGTCATCATCGGGCTCGGAATGGACTGGATCGGGTACGCAATCACCCCCGAGCAGTACGAGGATATGGCCTACATTTACGAGGCCCTCCTGTGCGGGAGTCGCTGGGCGGGCGAGGAGCTCATGGCCGTGTACCACGAAATCTGGGATCCCATTGCCCGGTTTGAGCCGGGCCACGATCTGTAGTATAATAGAATCCGGTCAAGAGTGAGGGGACCCTCACCCCCGCTTTCGCGGGGGCAGGCTGCGGCCCTCTCCCAGAGGGAGAGGGATTTACTGAAGGAAGGGGAATACGCGATGAAAAGAAACACGATCCGTAAAGCATTTCTGCCCCTGGCGATCCTGTCCGTGGCCCTGCTCTCCACTGGCTGTCCCCCGCCGCCCCCCAATCCCCTGTTCTCCTTTGCCGTCATCGCCGACCCCCATCTGGCCGGCAACCCGGACTACCAGGCGAGGCTCGAATTCTGTGTGGACTGGATCAACGCAAACGCCGAGGAGAAGCTCATCGAGCTCGTCTTCATCGTCGGCGACATCGCATGGGGAAGCGGCGGTCAAATGGATATCGCCCTGCAGATCCTGGACGGCCTGACCATGCCCCACATTCCCATTGTCGGCGACAATGAAATGCACGGATGGGAGGCCGAGTTCGACACGGTCTTCGGAGCTCACTACGACTACCTCGCCACGGTCCTTGACAACTGGGACAACCCGCCCACCCCGGTCTGGAATCCCGAGATCGAGGACGACAGCTACTTCCAGAACCTCTCCTTCGACTACAGAGGCCTCCACTGCATGGGGATCGACTGGTGCTCCCGTGTCATGGAGGGACTGGCCGGAGAGCAGGCGGACCTGCACGACTTCGAGGGGGGCACGTGGCCCTGGTTCACCAGCGACATCGAGAACTGCGACAAGACCATGGGGGCAAACATCCTCATGTTCACTCACCACCCCATGCACACGGCGCCGATCCTCCCTATCGAGGTCGCTTCCTTCAGCTTGGCGGAGATCCTGACCATCGAGGCCTTCACGGCCGGATACGGGAGCAACGTCAACGCGAATCTCGCCGGCCACTACCACATCTGGTGGCAGGAAGCGAGGGGTCTGGGCCAGTATACGATCTACGTGACCGGCGCGACCCACATGGGCAAGAACAAGCTGAGGCTCGTACGGGTCTACGACGAGGGAACCGCCTTCTCCTATCACCACGAGCTGGTCATCTTCGATTAGGACGTCACTCGATCTCGACGACCTCGAGCGGATGTCCGGCCAGGAGCTCGCAGTCCTCTTTCCGGATCAAGATGGGCGCCTCATAGCGGAAGCCGATCCCCTCTGCCTGGCAGGCGTACTGCATGGCGCAGATAAGCAGCTCCCCTTCCCGGTACTCGTGGAACGGGTCGGTCCAGTACGGCAGGGGCCCGCTGTTCAGTCCGATCCGCCACTCGTCCCCCAGCATGCCGATGCCGTGCTCGAAGCCGGGCACCATGTAGTCGGCGAATCCCCTCTCATCGGCAAAATCCATCATCTCGGCGGCCAGGTCCGCCGGAGTGACGCCCGCCCGATAGGCCCCCAGGGTGCGCCGGACAATATCCAGGAAGTTGCCGGCGTGCCACCGCTGGCGGTCGGTGGCCGGGGCGATCAGATAGTTGACGGCGTGGTCCCCCAAGCAGAGCCTGAACATGGCGTGCAGATCGATCATGAGCGGCTCGCCGGGACGAATCTCGCGCCGCGTCGGCGGCGTGCAGGCCCCTCCGGTGAAGCCCGTGCGATAGCCGGAGGCGATCTCATTGCCGCCGGTGAAGGACCACTCCCACTCGCTACCCGCCCCCCGCATCGCGAGGGCCGCGATGCCGGCGATCTCCGTCTCGGTCCGTCCCTTGTAGCCGCCGCACGTCAGGGCCTCGTACACGGCCCGGTGCCCCGCATCCACCATGCGTGAGGCCTCGCGGAAGCGGTTCACGGTCCCCTCGTCCTTGATCATGGCCAAGCGATCCACCAACGTATGGGCGTTGACGAAACGGACATCCGGCAGGGCGGCCCGATAGCTCTCGTACTCGTACTGGGTGAGGTTCCCCTCGGGCAGGTAGTTGGACATGCCGGTCTCGAACCCGATCGTCCCCTTGGCGCAGCCCAGCTCCTCGTCGATGAAGTCGGCGATCTGGCTGATCTGGTCCTGCCCGCCCATGGGGGCGTACCCGCGCACGCACTCTTCGTCGAGCCAGGTCTCATCCGCCACGCGAGCGGCGTCTATCACGAAGGTGAAGGCCGTGGGAGGGCCCTCACGGGGGATCACCACGTAGCTGCGCCACGGGCAGAAGGCATCCAGGACCCATGAGAGGGTCCGGAGCCGGGATCCCAGATAGACATCGATCCCCTCCTGCTCCATGGCCTTCTGGATCTCCCCGATCCTGCCCGGGAAGTCAATGAAGTAGGGATCGCTTGCTTCGCTTGGTCGATCGGACATGTCTGCTCTCCTAATGCGGCAAAGCCGCAAGCTATCAGCTGTCAGCCGTCAGCTCCCCCAGCCTCTACCCATAGAGTCCGCGGTCCGGGTGGAACCGGACCCTCCAATTCAGTAGGCAGTCGGGATCTTGGACAGAACTTTGTTCAGACGGTCCACGATCGCCGCCAGCTTGAGGGCCTTGACCATGTTGCCTTTGAGCTTCAGCTTGCCGGTCATGAGGGCCAGCTGGGACTTCATCTCCGCCCGGGCGATCCGGGTGAAGACGTCGTAGGCCCCGAGGATCCTGAACTCGGCCTTGGGCGGTTCACCCTCGCCCACCTCGATGGCGGCGAGCCCGCCCTCCTCGTAGCGGACGAAGAGGTACTGCTCACCCCCGCCGGGGCAGTCCTTGTGGATGTTTGCCATGGAGGAGCTTATGTGATTCATCTGCTCCGGCGTGAGCTCCTCCTTCAGGCGCTTCTCCGCCTCATCGCGCCACTCAGGACTCAAATATGAAAGCGTATCGGACATGGTTACCTCCTGTTCTCCAAGCTCGGCCGAGCGAGCGAAAAAAAATCGCTCTCCATTCTGGGATGGAGCAGATGCATTGTCAACCATGATCCCATTGCCTTATCGCTCCGCCATCTGATAACTTCCGCGTTAAGCCGTACCCGACAGTTATCCGTTTTCACCATACAGGAGATTCGGCAATGTCTTTTCTTTTTCGTATTTTCATTGTGATCGTCTTACTGATGCTGATGGTCCCGGGAGGCGTGCAGCCGGCCACGGCCGACACAGAGGTCGGCCCTCCTGATCCGGTGCTGGAGGCGATGATCCGGGAGGCGGAGCGGGCCATGACCGAGCTGGCCGGCGTCGACTCGCCCCCCTATTTCCTCGCTCTCGAGGTCACGGAGTCTCAGAGAGTGCACATCGTGGGAGAGGAGGGGGGCCTCCAGGGCTATGCTCCCGTCCGGAGCCGACACCTGGACGTGGACGTACGCATCGGCAGTCCCCGGCTCGACTCGACCCACGCCCTGCGTAGCGGCCGGTTCGAAAAAAACGACCGGAAAGGGCGAGCCCTCCCCCTGACCGATGACCCACTACTGCTGCAGCGGGAAATCTGGCGGGAGATCGACAGACGCTTCCGGGAGGCGAAGGAGCGTTGGGCCGAGGTGGAGAGCGACCGGCAGGTGCTTGTGGACGAAGAGCCGGCCGAGGACCTCTCCCCGGCGGACCCGGTGCAGGCCATCTATCCGACGGCCACGCTGGACCTGGACGTCGGGGCGTGGGAGGAGACCATACGCTCGACCTCGCGGGTACTGGCCGCGAGCAGTGTGGTTTACGACGGCTCCGTCCAGGTCTCCGGAATCGCGGAAACTCACTGGTTTCTCAATTCGGAGGGCACCCGGATCCGCCACTCTGGGTCGCGGTACCGGGCCACGGTGGTCGTCGACACGGTGGCCGAGGACGGGGCAAACCTGGCCCTGTCCCGACACTGGGAGGCGAGTGCCGCAGAGGGCCTGCCCGACCGGGACACCCTGGTCGGGAAGGCCCGGGAGCTGGAGCGACAGCTGGCCGCCCTGCGCGAGGCCCCGGAGGAGGAGCCCTACACAGGACCCGCCATCCTGAGCGACCGGGCCGCAGCCGTCTTCTTTCACGAGATCCTCGGTCACCGCCTGGAGGGACACCGCCTCAAGCGAGTGGAAAACGCACAGACGCTGCGCAACATGGTGGGCGAGCCGATCCTGCCCGCGTTCATCTCCCTGTACGACGACCCGACCCTGGAGCGCTTCGCCGGCCAGGACCTCTTCGGCCACTATCTCTTTGACAACCAGGGGGCTCCGAGCGAGCGGGTCACTTTAGTGAAGGACGGGATCATGAAGGGCTTCCTCCAGAGCCGCTCTCCCATGCGTGAGGGAGAGCGCAGCAACGGGCACGGCCGCCGGCAGGCGGGATACGATGCGGTGAGCCGCCAGGGCAATCTCCTTGTCACCGCCTCCGAATCTGTCAGCGACGAGGAGCTGCGCCGGGAGCTCGTGGAGCTGGCAAAGGCGGAGGGGCTGCCCTTCGGCCTGTTCATCGAGGAAATACAGGGGGGCTTCACCTTCACGGGGCGTCACATTCCCAACGCCTTCAACATCAACGTGCTGCTCTGCCGGCGTGTCTATGTCGACGGGCGGCCCGACGAGCTGGTCCGGGAGGTGGACCTCATCGGCACACCCCTGGTGACCCTGTCCCGCATAGTCCGGGCCGGCGAGGTCCACAGGGTGTTCAACGGGCGGTGCGGGGCCGAAAGCGGGAGGGTGCCTGTGAGCGCCATCTCACCGGCCCTCCTGGTATCCCAGATCGAAACCCAGCGCAAGGCCAAGGGCCAGGTCACGCCGCCGCTCCTCCCGCCACCCGGCAGCGGGGGAGGGGAAGAGTGATAAGTTCATTGCAAAGGAAATCCAATTTTTTCCGTTTAAGAGTTTTAACGCAGAGACGCAGAGGCGCAAAGAGAAGATAATCCAGGGGGAATACGGAAAAAATCATGGATGTTGCGAGCGAAGCGAAGTCAGCTATAGTA
>CAZFWM010000340.1:0-8059 GCA_964522545.1 uncultured Thermodesulfobacteriota bacterium | reverse complement strand
ACATCCTGACAGGGGGCATGGACTACAAGCACCACGAGTTCACGCGCAACGCCGTTGAACCTTCGGACCAGCACACGATCGGCGCCTTCCTACAGCACGAATGGCGCCTCATGGATGGCCTGACCCTGATGACAGCCCTGCGGTACGACGACGTGGAAGGGATCGATGCCGTGCTGTCGCCTAAGACTTCGGTCCTCTACTCGCCGGACCTGCCGCTCCGGCTGCGCGGCTCCGTGTCCCGCGGCTTCCACGCCCCGACGCCGCAGGAGCTCTACGAGGAGGGATACGGACACGGGGGCCGGGCCTACCGCTTCGGCAACCCGGACCTGGAGCCGGAGTACAGCATGACTTACTCCCTCGGAATCGAGCTCTTCCCGGGCGATCCCTTCGAGGTGATGCTTTACGGCCACTACAGCGACCTGGACGACATGATCGTCCCGGTCTACGAGGGTCCCTGGGACGAGGATCCCACCCTGGTTCCCGATGAAGATCCCACCAAGGACGTCTGGCGGCGCACCAACATCGAGAGTGCCAAAGTCTACGGCGGCGAGGTCAAGGCGAGATACACCTTCTCCCGGGACCTGCGTCTCGAGGCGGGCTACAGCTACGCCGACAGTGAAGACGAGGACTCCGGCCGCCGGATGCCGTACCACCCCGGCTCGTCGGCCTTCTTCAAAGCCGTGGCAGGGAAACACTTTGCCTCCCACTGGAAACTCTCCGGCTTCGTCGGCCTGCGGGCGACCTTCGACCGCAGCGCCTGGAACTGGAAGCCGCCGGCGGGGACTTCCGTGGATGACCCGTCCGGGCTCACAACGGAGCTGGATGACTACGAGAAGCTGGACGCGGGGGTCTCGCTCGTCTACAAAGACACGTACCGGATCTACCTGAACGTCTACAACATCCTCGGCCAGGACATCGAAAGTCTGGACGATCTCTACACGGTCCTGGACGGCGAGCCGGTCGTCAAAGGCGGATTCCGCTGCACATGGTGAGGGCTGGAGGGGGGGATACACCCTTCGAACTTCGGACCGACGAACTTATTTCTCTGACATTTCAAGCGTTACTTTATTTTAATTAACCACAGAGGACACAGAGGTCACAGAGAGGGAAGGAATGCCATCAAACTCTTTCTTTCTCTGTGACCTCTGTGTCCTCTGTGGTAAAAAAAAATTTTTTGGAACGAACTTACTGGAGGCTCCGCCTCCTGTAACCTTATTGGCATATAGGGGCAGAGCCCCTTTTTATCTCTGAGTTCTTGTCACCAGGAAGAGCAGGAGCGCGGCCCCGAGGATGACGACCACGGCTGCCACGAACCAACGGCCCGGCCCAACCTCTTCGTCATCGGATAGATGGGCCGCCCTTATTAGCGCCTGAACCAGCCTCCCCTCGATCTCCTCCATGCCTGCCAGAACGTCTCCGTCCAGGGAGATGATCGGCGCCGGGCCGTCCTGGTCGGTCAGGGCCTGGAGGGCCGCGCGGTTCTCTGCGTCCTCCAGGGACCGGAAGGTGACCACGAGGGTCGCGCCCGCCTCCCGTGCGAATCCGGGTAGCTCGACCTCGAGCTCTTCGCACACATCGCATCCGGGCCGGGAGAAGATGGTCATGGGCACGATCGCCTCCCCTGCCCCAAAGGTCATCACCGTGGTCGGAGCGGCCAGGGCGTGAGGGCTCTCTGACCGGCCTTCGAGCACGGTCTGATAGAAATCTTCTCCGTAGGCGTTCACCGCCATCACGCGGGCCCGGAACCGATCCACCTCGAGGACCAGGAAATGGTGGACGGCGCTGTAGAATCGAAAGACACCCTTCTTCGGCTCCCTGGCCTCCAGCAGGGCGCCCCCGCCGCCGTTGGTGAAATAGTGAACTTTGTTCACCACGGCGTGTGAGAAATAGTGGGCCCCGGAGAAGACGGCGGTCACACCGAAGGCCTCGAAGATCGGCATGTAGACCAATCGCGCCGCGGATGTGCTTTTTCCGGCCATGTCGATCATGGGCTCGTGGAGCACGACGAACAGATAACGGGCCCCCCGCGCCCGCGCCCCGGCGAGGTCATCCCGAAGCCAGCGCGCCTGGGCCCCGTTCGGAGCGGTCTCGACCTCCTCCTGCCTCGACGCCTGCCAGAGGTTGAGAACGGCCACGTGCACCTCGCCCCGGTCAAAGGAGTACCAAGGGCTTCGTGCCAGCCGCGGAAAGATCCTGCCCATGAGCTCGGACGGCTGGTCGCTCCTCCCGATGGCCGGGAAGATGGGCGTGGTCGACAGGAGATCTCTCTCGATTTGAAAAAAGCTCTCCCATAGCTCCGGGTCGTCGCCGCGCTCGACGAAATCACCCGTGTGGATGGCCGCGTCCGGGACCGTGGTCTCCAGGATCGCCCTGACGACCTGCCGGTGGGCCAGGTCGAAGCTGTCGTCCCCGCTCCGCGTGTCCCCATAGATGACAAAGGTCTGCTCCGGGGCCGAGCTCGCCACGAATGCAAGCGGCTCCTCTCCCGTGGTGCACTCCCCGCCGACGAACAATCGGTACCGGTAGTCGACATTGGGCAAGAGGCCGCTCAGCCTTGCACAGGCCGGGGTGGCCCCCTCGGCCGCCACATCCCGCGGGGTCTCGCCCGGCTCGATCAGACGGACCCGGACAGGGTCTCCCTCATCCACAAAGGCGCAGACCGAGACCACCCCGGGGGCCGGCGACTGGAGGTAGGGCCCAAAGTGAAGCCCGGCATATCCGGGCGAAGGGGAGATAAGCAGCACGAGGACAATGCCGATAAGCGGAGCCGATCGACTCATCATCTTTCCCTCTCGATGAGTCGTCTGACGGCGTCGGCGAGGGCTCGCGCCTCGGCTTCGCCGATATAGCTGAAGGTCGAGCGGATTCGTCCGTCGGTCCCGACCAGGAACGTGGCGGGAAGACCCCGGATCGAGTAGGCGGACCGGATCTTCTGTCTCTCATCCATCAGCATCGGGTAGGGTATGGAAAGGGCGGAGGCGAGCGAGCGGACCCTGTCTTTGTTCTCCGGGTCCACCACGATGCACAGGATCTTCAGACGGCCGTCGAAGATGCGGTGCAGTTCTATGAGCCTGGGGATTTCCTCGACGCACGGCTTGCACCAGGTGGCGAAGAAGGTGAGGACCACCGGGCGGCTGAGCTCGGCGTTGAGGTAGACCGTGCGCCCCGTGAGGTCGTCTGCGCGAAAGTCGGGCGCCGCGCTCCCGGCCGCGGGATAGGAGCCGGACCGGGAACAGGCCGTAGCAACGATGGCCAGGGCCACGATAAGCAGCTCTGTCTTATGGGGCACCGGTCTTGTCCCGGCGATGCCTGATCCAGATACGCAGGCCCGCATCGAACAGATTCACCAGCAGCGTCAGGGCCGCAGCTCCCATCAGAAGAAGGCTCACATCCGAGCCGAGGGAGCTGGAGTTCGGGTTGAACCCGAATTTTAGTCGAAGGATCTTCCCTTTCTTCAAGATCCGCCTCCGGTCATAGGCCAAAAACGTACAGGTGATGAAAAGAATACATCACCAGGTACAGTACCGCCACAGAGCAAGAGAGGGCATGGAGAGCCACGATCCAGGCGCCGCCGCGCAGGTCCCGCGAAAGGGCCCGATTCCAGAGCAGGACGATGCACATGGCCGGGGCAAGAATCCCCAGTGCGGGCGCCAGAGGACGCGAGGTCTCATAGGTGGCAGCGAAGTAGAGGCCGCCGGCGAGGCCGTAAGCGGCCAGAACGATGAAAGCCACACGCACGTCCGTCCGGACCGGCCGGGCCCTCAGCGCAATCGATGCGGCCAGCCATCCGACAAGGATCGCCCAGGCGATGTGCCACGCCCACTCACGCCCGATGTTCCGGCGCGATTTGCGGAGCTTGTCGGAAATCGCGATACGGTACCTCTTCGGCACAGTCTCCAACGCCTTTTCATAGGCCTCGATGGCTCGCCGGTAGCTCTTCCCCCGGTAGAGGATATCGCCCAGGGCAATGGAGGCCATGGTCGCGTTCTCCCCTGCAGGGAAGCGCTCCATCAGAGTTCGGTAATGGCTGCGTGCGCGGTCCGGGTCAACGGTCTCCAGCAGGTTCCCCAGCCAGAACAGGGCGTCCTCGGCCGCTGAAGCGTCCGGAAAGTCTCTCAGCGCCTCTTCGATCCTTGCCGCGGAAGGGAGAGGATCGGATCGCACGAGCCCTGCCTTGGCCCGCTCGAAGAGCTCGAGGGGCTGAAAGCCGTGGTCTGAATGGGCATGGAGGTACTCCTGGCGGTAGCGTGCTAGTGTAGCCTTCCGGCTCTTCGGGTAGGTCTCCAGAAACAGCCTGTATTCCCGGAGGGCGTCGCGATATCGGAAGAGCTTTTCGTCGAGTATACGCGCCACGGAAAAGGCAGCATCCTCCACGGCGTGCAGGTCCTGGTTCGTGGCGATGAATCTCCGGTACCAGGCGACGCTCTCTTCGTAGCGCCCGCTCTCCATGAGCCGATCGCAGTAAAGGCAGGTCTTCTTCGTCTCCGGCGGGGCCTCGACGATCACTTCTCGCGAGCGGCCCTCTCCGGCTCCCCGAACCCGGGCGATCTCGAAAGCATCGACTTCGAGCCACGCCGTCTCGGCCTCCCCCCACAGGGTGGTCCTGCCGCCGAACCATGCTCCTCCGGCCGAGAGCAGGACCGACTCTTCGAGGCTCTCCGGGACCTTCTCCGGCAGGGCAGGCAGAACCACGATCCTGCGCAGCCCGGCGTGCTTGGGATCGATCCGCATCGGTTCGGCGGTCTCTGCGTCCGGGGAGACAAGGATCATGTATCGGCCGAAACGAAGCGCCCTTGCACCGCTTGGGGGAATCTTGATCGTGAGGATCGACTCCGGCCGATTCGCCGGCGGACCCGCACAATCGCCGGTGAGGACGACCAGGTCCGGGTCGGCTTCGGCCTCGGGGGCGTCCCCCTTGCAAGCAGGTGAAGCAGGGTCCAGTACCACGAGATCGAAGGCGCCGTCCTTGCCCGGTGCGCTCCGGATCGGAAACGTGGGACCCCCGGGTTCTATGCGGCAGGTGTACCGCGTGGAGGGCTTAAGGCCGGTCAGGGTCAGGCGGTGCTCTGTCACCGCCCTCTCTTCGGCCGCCTCGCGATCGAACAACGCTCCCTCGCCGTAGAGAATCTGAAATGTCGAGGGCTCTCCGGTCGTCCACTCGAGGGTTGCCGAAAAGGGCCCCACCTCGGCCAGGCGAAGGCCTTCAATAGGAGGAGCCTCACCGCACCCGGCAGAACAGAGAAGGAGCGCAGAGAAGAGAACAACAATGAACAGGCAAAAAGTTTGCCTCAAGATATTGCCTTCATTTGTGTTGGACATGCTGATTTTTCAAACTGTAAGTCCATGTACACAGACTTTTACTCTCCTCTATTTTTAACGCAGAGACGCAAAGACGCAGAGAGAAGGGAAAAATCTAAGGAGCTGGTGGAAAAAATAATCAACCATAGAGATCACAGAGGGCACAGAGAGTCAGAAAATAGATTATCATTCTCTCTCTGTAACCTCTGTGTCCTCTGTGGTGAATCCATTTTCTCTAACTCTGCGCCTCTGCGCCTCTGCGTTAAAACTCTTCGCCGGAAATTTTTGGATTTCCCGTGCAATCAAGGGGAAAGGCCCAGGAGCGACGGGTCAACGTCCGAGATATCCGCCTTGAAGTCGTTTCCAAGAATTCTCCTCACCATGTCGATGTCGATCTGATCGGCAGGTCCCGAGAGCTGTCCGGCCACGGTGCCGGCTCCACTGTTGTTGCGTTCTTTGTGTTCCTCCACGAGATTCATGTGATAGATCTTCGCCTCGACCTGCTTCTCTGCGGTCTTGTCAGCGTCTTTGCCTCGGGCTTTTTCGAGCCCGTCCAGCTCGTAGAATACGGACAGAACGAGAACTTTTGTGACAAGGGCATCGAGCTGCGCCTTCGCTTCGGACACAGCCTCCATTCGCCCTTGCCCGGCAGCCCCTGTGAGCTTGTTCATGGCCGCATCGAACAGATCGGTATACTCGCTCCCCTTGCCCGCCCAGCGGCTTCGCCTCTCTGCAGTGGACCGGATGACCGGCGCCGCTTCCTGAATGAGCGACAGGCTCTCGGCTCTGTCGGCGGACTTTTCGAGCCGGTCCAGGCTTCGGGTGAAGGTGAGGATGAATGCCCGCTGGATCGATTTTTCGGCGACCTGGGCATTGGCGTAGATGCTCCGCCCCGCCCTACCCTGCTCGAGGGCGGGCCTGATTGGCCTGTCGATTTCGATTCCATACCGGCCGGCGGCCCGGCGCACATAGGTCGCGAGGCTCGTTTCGTAGAGCTCGATCAGAGCTTTGAAATCGATCGGTTCGGCTCTGCGGATCTCCACGAACCGGCCATAGGCCTCGACGACATCCAAGGCTTCCGGTTCCGTGTCCGGGGCCTTCGGCCCGGAACAAGCGCAGATCACAATAGATACCAGCAACGCCGCGGCAATGAGTGCTCGATTCAGTTTCATCGTCATCTCGTCATTTTTTTAAAATTGTATGGTCTTGCCTAACGCTACAAGGCTGCAACCGAACATAGGAGAAAGCCATTTAGACACTCTATGAGAAAAAATCTCTGAGGAACCCATGAACCCAGGAAAGAAGTCAGAATGCTTTCTGCAACTATGCTATCTTCGATGGAATAGTTGCTAAGCCGAAACAAAGCCACTCGACATTGCTGATTCGCTTCAAGAGGATGTCATTGCGAGGCACAAAGTGCCACAGCAATCCCTGGGGCGTCCTGGCCTATTGGGCTCGGGGGATCGCTTCGTCGGCTGCGACTCCTCGCGATGACAGATAGAAATGTCATGTCGGGTACCTAATGAACTCTTTAGTATATTCGAAGAGTCTCCCTTTTTCTTCCTGGGTTCCTGGGTTCCTCAGAGGGATTTTTTAAAAGTACCCTGCTGTGCAAGGTCTTTTTCTGTTACTACGCAGTTTCTTCCTTTACCTTTTGCCAGGTAGAGGGCCTGGTCGGCCCGTATGATAAAATCTTCCTTGGATTCGCCCGGCTTATGTTGGACCACACCCAGGGATATCGTGATCTTTCCCAGGGGTTTCAATGTCGATGTCCTCTTCAATTGTTTCTGAGCAAAAAAGGCCCGTAAGTTCTCGGCTACGATCTTCGCCCCCATAAGCGGGGTCTTGGGAAGGATGACGGCAAACTCCTCCCCCCCATAGCGAGCCACGAAATCTCTGCCTCTGACCATCTCCTTCATCTGATTAGCCACAAATCTCAGCACTTCGTCTCCCACGATATGCCCATGTTCATCATTGAATTTCTTGAAATGGTCTATATCGATGAGCACCAAGGATAAAGGCTCTTCATACGAAACGGCTTCGTCGATAGATCTCTTCAGGGTTTCATCGAATGCCTTTCGATTCCCCACGCCCGTTAAAAAGTCAACAGCCGCCTCGGTTTTTGCCTGCTCGAATTCCTTCTTGAGCTCCTCCAACTCTCTGGTGGCCTCATTCAATTTACTCTGCACGTTTCTTCCGGATTTCCCCATCCTTTTCGTCTTGGAAATGATTTCATCAACCACGTTCCTTACGTCTTGAATCGTTGCATGGTCCGATAACTTATCGACGGACTCTGAAACCATGGACTCGTATTCTTCCGCGTGCCCGCTCAGACTCGCCACTTCGCCCAGAATGCTTACCAGGAGATGACTCAGGTTTTCCCGCAGCTCCCGCGGTTTCCTCTTTATCCGCCAGGAAGCGCCGATAGAGCTTTTCGTTCAGCTCCTCGGAAAAAGTCTCTCCCCCCTCACGCAGGGAATCAATGGTCTCCTTCAGCTCTTTGTTTATCCCGGAGACGTAGTTGTACCACACGGCATAATTCACCGGCGTTATGGGAATCTCGAGTTGGGACATCAAGGGCAGAGCAAGTCGTACGTATCTAGCTGTTGCCTCTATCGAGTCTTTGTAATCCATCTTCCGCCTTCCTTATTTCAATCCACGTCCCTATGTGCCACATACCCATCTCAATCAATATGCAACAATAACCATTTGGGTGTGGCTATTTTAGGACGACGGCTAACCATATAATATTACCGGATAT
>CAZFWM010000339.1:0-8065 GCA_964522545.1 uncultured Thermodesulfobacteriota bacterium | reverse complement strand
AACGCCTCGAATTATTGGAGAATCTTAAAATTGAAATGTCGCTGTAGTAATAGGTGGATTGAAGAAATAGTCCGTGGATCAGGAAGTCCAGGACCGACATCGCTATGAAGATCGCCACGACAGCCAGAATCGTTCGCTTCATCATCTGCTTACCTCCTTTGCTATTGCCATTGTGAAATCCTTGACCTGCTTGCCGGGCACGGCATGCCGTGCCCCTACTATGGGCTCGCGCAAAAATAATTTCACATTTTCGCATCCCATCTTCCGACCATCTTCGGCCGCTCCTCAATCGCGATCCCACGACGTAGTCCTTGCTACGCCTTAGGGATCGCTCAATCGGTCGCGACCAAATCTGGCCGAAAGCTAGACACGAATTCTGTGAAATTATTTTTACGCGAACCCTATGTGCCACGTCGACGGCCGGGGTCGAAGCGACCGGCCGGGCGCCTCTACCCTATCCCCACCAAACCCAAAAAACAGGGCTCGTCGATCACGCCGTCGCAGTCGTTGTCGATGCCGTCGCCCGGCACTTCCCTGTGGCCTGGGCTGACCTCCGGGTCGGTGTCATCACAGTCGGGCCAGCAGATCGGGAAGCCGTCGCCGTCTTCATCCGCCTCTTCCGGTGGGACCGTGCCGTCGCAGTCGCTGTCCCGGCCGTCGCAGAGCTCGGTTGCCCCTGGGTGGATCATTGGGTTGTTGTCGTCGCAGTCGGCCGGATCGTCCAGGATGCTCGAGCCGTCGCCATCGATGTCATCGTCCTGGAGGGCCTCTTCGAGGGAGAGATCGATCGTCTGGTAGCAGGACAGGCCCCGCAGGTTGGAGAGGATGATGTACCACTCCCCCTGGGCCGGCGGCAGGTACAGGGAGCCCAGGGCCCAAGTCTCTTCGAAGATGTCCACCGCCTCGAAGTCCTCCCTGTCGAGGAAGCTCCTGTAGTTGTCGTAGTCCGTGACGTAGATGTCGATGTCTCCGGGGCCGAACCGAATGTTGTAATCCTCGCCCGTGAAGTAGCTCTTTCCGTACTGGATGCTCCCGACCACGTCGAGGTCGACGCTCAGCCCGTAGCTCACCGGCTCCGGGGCTAGTGCATCGGAGGTGACCGTGAAGTCCAGGATCGGGATGTCATAGGCGTGGCTCCACTCGAAGACCGTGCCCGGCAGGCTCTCGGAGGCGTCGATGACCTTGGTTACCCCGCCCGTGTCGGGGTAGTCGCCCAGGGGGGTCTCCAGGCGAATGTAGTAGTCTCGCTGGTCCCCCATGGGGATGGTCGCCTGGCCGGCCTCGTCGGTGAAGGCACAGAGCCCGACATAGAGACTCGATGTCCCCCAGCCCTGGGTGGCCAGGAGGATTCGCGCACCTTCCAGCGGCTCACCCTCGGCGTCGGTTACGGAGACCATGAGGGTTGTGTTGTTCGAGTAGCGCTCGATCTCGTTCACGGTTTGGCCGTCCCCCTTCCAGCCGATGATGAAGGAGACCGTCTTGCCCCCGCCGTAGTCGGCGTCCTGCGCGCCGCCCGGGGTGTCGATCCGCGTCACCCCGTTGGACCAATCGTTCTGGAGATAGTGAAATTCCCCGTCATACCAGAACTCGTTCCAGACGTGGTCTTCGTTCATGTCCGAGATCCCCCAGTTGGGGATCAGGGCGCTCTTGAGGGCGGCACCGAGGATGTCCTGGAGCTCGCCGCAATTGCCGTAGTGGTTGTATGCGATGCGCACAGGCTGGACGGAGCGTTCGTAAGAGCCGTGCGTATCAAAGCGCTCCTGAACGTTGTCCAGCATGTTCTTTCCCACCCAGTTGCAGACTGCGTCGATGGCGAAGGTCGTTCCCTCTAAGGGCCTGTCGCCCGAGATGGAGTCGTACCGCAAGCCGTCCCAGAGATACTCGATCCCCTCCAACACCTCGCTGAGGATCGGGTGGCCGAGCTCCTCGACTGCGTCGGTGAAGTGATCGGCCTGGGGCGCGCACGTGAATCCCCCGGGCATCACCAGCCCGGCCCAATCCTCAGGTGCCGAGGTGGCGCCGTGGAGCTCGAGTACGCCTCCGTCGGACACCCAGCTCTGAAAGCCGTCCCGGTTCGTGCTCAGGGCCTCGTAAAAGGCGAGGGGCTGCCCCGAGGCGAAGATCACCTTCTTGTAGCTGGCGAGGTCCACTGTCCCCATGTCAGCCGAGCCGAGCACATCGTACGGGCGCCCCTGGTCTGCGAGGACCTCCTCGTTTGTCGTGTGGCCAAAGGGGTCGACATCTTTGAAGAGGGCCACCGGATCCCCGGCGGCGAGCTGCATGTCCCCGTTCCCGTATGCGAGGGCGTTGGCCAGCAGGACCGAAGAACCTGCGTGGTAGGCGGACTCCAGAGGCATGGTGGTGGCGATGAGTGTGCCTTTCCCGATGGAGAGCTCGATGAAGCATGGCTCTCCCGTCTCCCCGTGGAGCACCAGAGCGAGGTTGTGGCGCTCCATGTCTGTGAAGTACCCGTGGGCCGACCAGCCCCACCCGTCGAGTTCAGCAGGGTCGATGAGTGTGGGGCTCTTCATGAGGAAGTGCTTGACATAGCTCGAATCGTCGTCGGGCGGAGAATAGAAGTAGGTTCGCCAGAAAAGGCCGTCCGCTCCGCCCCCCCCGGTCTTGGGATTGATATAGTCGAGGCGCTCGCTGTCGCATCGGGGCATCACCACGAACCAGTAATAGGCCTCCATGGGGATCTCCAGGGTGACCGGGCTTCCGCCGCTGAGCGCTGTGTAGCGGGTCGTGGTGTAGAAGTCCTCGTCCACGCCGGGAATCCCGTAGTCCACCACCTCCACATAGTCGAGATCCGCGTCATGGTCGTAGATGGCGGCCGCGTTCTCCAGAAGGATCTCGGGCTCGAAGCCGCCGGAAGCGAGCGTGGAAAACGGGAGGTAGGCGGCAAGGAAGGCGATCTCGTCGATATAGCGCTCGTCCAGCGGGTTGAGGATGAGGTCCGCCAGGTCGTCCTGATCGATATCGCTGAGGTCGAGGAGCTTGTCGGCGAGCTGCTCCCGGAGCCAGAAAGGGCTTCGTTCGATGGCCTCCACGGCCGAGGCGGTGAGAGAGCGCTCCAATCCCAGAGGGTCGATCTCCCCGGTCCGGGTGTCGAAGCGGTAGGCGAGGTGGTACCGTCCGTAGATCTTGCCGAGGGTGTTTTCATAACCCATGAGGGCCCTTTCCTGCATTGCGCCCGGAAAAAGGGGCTCGTACGGAATCGCAGGGCCCGGCTCGGGCGCCAGAGCAGGGCCAACACGGACCGCCAGGTCCTCACCCACGCTCCAAAGCTCTCCATGAAGATCCGGGGAGACAGAGTGCGTGGCCCCCCGCTCCGGGGAAAGATCCACGATCTCAACCCCAAAAGCAAAAGAACAAAACACCCCAATAAAAAGAACCACCGACAACCAGAATCGAGCAAAGATAAAAAGTCTCATCACAAAAATCCTCCCTACAAAAGTGTTTAAAGAAGGGCCAATAAGTATAACCTCTGCCGTTCCATGAGACAATAGAAATAAGAAGAAAAAAGCCTCAGATTAAGCACTTTACTACAAGAGCGGCATGATGTAGTAATTGCAATTTGGACATGGATCGAGGATTGGGCCGGATCGCTTATCCATCACCATCCATGGCATTCAAGCGAACATCGAACAGAATTTTTGGGGACCCGCCTTGGCGAAGGGGAACGCCCCCGAAGGGGCGAATCGACATGTCTGAGGCCGAAGGCCGAGTTGTCGATTCGAGTGGACCGTAGCCAAAGACGGGTCAAAAATTAAGTTCAGTGAGCGGAATGCCATGGATGGTGATGGATAAGCGAAGCCCGGAAGGAGCCGGAGACAGCGACGATGAACGTTCTAAAGCGGATATCCGTAGGCATCCACGATTCTTTCATCCGCTTCAAAATGATGGAGCACGCCTTCACCATCACGGTGGCCGTCCTCATCGGGATCGTCGCCGGCTTCGGCGCCGTGGGCGTGAGGCTCCTGATAAAATTCTTCAACGAATTGTTCTTCTCGGCAGGGCCCAGCATCACAACCTTCCTGAGCCACTTCCACCATCTCTTCGAGGCCGAGGGGGAGAGCTTTCTCGAAGTCGTCCGCGCACTCCCCTGGTACCACAAGCTCCTGGCCCCGGCCATCGGGGGCGCCATCGTAGGCCCGATCATTTACTTCTTCGCCAGGGAGGCCAAGGGCCACGGCGTGCCCGAGGTGATGGACGCCATGATCCGGAAGGGGGGGGCCATCAGGCCGCGGGTCGGCCTGGTCAAGGCCCTGGCCTCGGCCATCTCGATCGGCTCGGGCGGCTCTGTCGGCCGCGAGGGCCCAATCGTACAGATCGGTTCCTCCATCGGCTCCACCGTGGGTCAGCTCCTTCGCGTCTCCAGCATGCGCATGCGCACCTTCGTGGGTTGCGGGGCCGCAGGCGGGATCGCGGCGGCCTTCAACGCGCCCATCGCGGGGGCGCTCTTTTCGGTGGAGATCATCCTGGGCGACTTCGGTCTGGCCCAGTTCAGCCCGATCGTGATCTCATCGGTGGTGGCCACCACCATCTCCCGGCACTTCGAGGGGGACTTCGTCGCCTTCTTCGTTCCCGAGTACCAGCTCGTGAATCCGCTGGAGTTCGCCCCCTACCTCATCCTCGGCGTGGTGGCGGGCCTGGTGTCGGTCATGTTCATCAAGATTCTCTACTTCGCGGAGGACACCTTCGAGCACCATGTTCCCATTCCGGAGTACCTCCAGCCGATCCTGGGCGGGCTTGTGATAGGCGCCATGGGCATCCTCTTTCCCCAGATCTACGGCGTGGGTTACGAAGCGATCAACATGGCCCTCTACGACGAGATGGCCATCGGGATGCTCTGCGGGCTGATCTTCGTAAAGATCGCGGCCACCTCCATCACCCTGGCTTCGGGCGGTTCGGGCGGGATATTCGCGCCCTCACTGTTCATAGGCGCCATGACAGGAGGATGCCTGGGGATCATCTTCCACCGCCTCCTGCCCGATTACACTGCCTCCTCTGGCGCGTACGCCCTGGTGGGCATGGCCGCCCTCGTCTCAGGGACCACCCACGCCCCGCTCACCGCGATCATGATCATCTTCGAGCTCACGAGCGACTACAAGATCATTCTGCCCCTGATGGTTTCGTCCGTGATCAGCCTGCTCATCTCGTCGCACCTGCACAAGGACTCGATCTACACGCTGAAGCTCAGGCGCCGCGGCCTCGACATCTACCGCGGGATGGAGGCGAACGTCATGAGGTCGCTCCACGTGCGCGACGCCATGTCGGCCGATGTTCAGACCATTCCCGAGGCCACGCCGTTTAAAGCCCTTGTGAACCTCGTGGCCCACGGTGAGCACACCTACTTCCCGGTGGTCGACCAGGAGCAGCGTCTCTGCGGCATCGTATCCATCAACGACGTGCGGGGCTTTCTCTTCGAGGATGAGTATCTCAGGGATCTCATCGTGGCCCGGGATGTGGCCAGCACCGATGTGGTTACGGTGGTGCCCCACGACGATCTGAACGCGGTGATGAAGAAATTCATCGAACACAACATAAACGAGATCCCCGTGGTCGACCCGGGCAACCCGCACAAGGTGGTCGGCTGCATCCGCAAGGAAGAACTTCTCGAGGTCTACAATAAGGAGATGGTCAAGCGCGAGGTCATGGGCACCATGGCCCGGCAGCTCACCGTGGCCGACAAAGAGCCCCGGGTGCATCTGCTCGAAGGCTACAGCATGGCCGAGGTCGAGGCACCCCCGCTCTTCTGGGACAAGTCGATCATGGACCTCGGCATCCGGGCCAACTACAACCTGGAGGTGGTCATGATCAAGCGCTGGGAGAAGGTCAAGGGGCCGGGGCAGCGGTGGGCGCGCGAGACGATCAAGATGGTCCCGAAGGCCGAGGACCTGATCAAACAGGGAGACATCCTGGTGGTAATGGGCGACCACCAGAGCATACAGCGGATCAAGAACATGGTGTAGTCATCTATAGGAAATCCTCCAATTTGCGCCTCTTATTGCCCATCGGATTTCCTATAGCTGACTGGATAAGAAAGCTTCGCTTTCTTAATGCATAGGAAATTATAAGATCGACAATTGGGCACATTGAGCATGTTGCGAGCGAAGCGAAGCAATCCCCCGAGTTCAGTATGCCAATGGGCTCGGGGGATCGCTTCGTCGCTGGCGCTCCTCGCGACATCCCTCAATTGAGTCCGCGTCGAAGATGCGTTTTTGTTCTAAGAGGGAGATAGTAATTAAAAAAATAAATGAAATCAGTTTTATTTGTCCGGGGTTCAGACGATGATTATTCGGGTCAGGTGTTTCGCAGCTTTTTGGGTTTTTCTTCTTTTGATCTCTGCCGTGGATGGTTCAGCCGAGGAGGCGGTCCCGGCGGGGAGTCGATCGGGTGAAGTCGTCCCGATCGAGCTCTCCCTGCGCGACTGTGTGGAGATGGCCCTCGAGGGAAATCCCGATGTGGCGGTCGAGCGGATCCGGCCCGCCATCGCGTCCGAGGCCGTCCGGGGCGAGTCCGGGGCCTTTGATCCCGTACTCTCTCTTTCGTTCGCCGGGGGGAAGGCAAAGTCCCGCATCTCGTCCCCGGCGGTTCACGAGTCCGGAATTTTCGATTCGATCCGGACCAATACCATCGATACGAGCACCGGCCTGACCGGCACCACTCCCATCGGCCTCACCTACGGCCTCTCGTACTCCAACACGATGACCAAGGACAACACCTACGGGGCGTTTCAATCGGAGTACTCCAGCCTCCTGGGGCTCACCCTCACCCAGCCGCTCCTCAAGGATGCCGGGCCGGGCGCGGCCCTTGCGTCACTGAGGATCGCGAAAAAGGACCGTGAGATCTCGGGCCTCGAATGGGAGCGGTACCTCATGGCCGTTGTCGTCACCGTGGCCGACGCCTACTGGGACCTTGTGTTCGCGGCCCGGAATCTCGATCTGCAGACCGAGTTTCTCGACTTCGCCGAGACGCTTCTCGCCGAAAACGAGAAACGCCTCGAGGCCGGCACGGTCGCGGCCGTGGAGGTGATTCAATCGCGGGCCGGGGTGGCCGCGCGAAGGGAGTCGGTCTTCACCGCTCTGAAAACCCTCAGGACCAGTGATGTGGCTCTCAAGCGCCTGGTCGCCGCGGACCTGAACACGTGGCTCGGGAGACAGGTGGTCCCCACGGATTCTCCCGTGACCGAGAGTACCTTTGCGCCCCTCCGGGCCTGCGTGGAGGAGGGGCTCGCCAGGCGGCCCGAGATCCTCAGCGCCAAGGCTCAGCTCGAGCAGAGCGAGATCTCCCTGAAGTATGCGGGGAACCAGCTCCTCCCGCGCGTGGACCTCGAGGGCGGATACTACTTCGACGGCCTCGACTCCAATGCGGGAAACAGCTTCGATGTGCTCGTGAGCGGCCGGTACCCGCAGTGGTGGGCCGGCCTCACCTTCGAGATGCCCCTGGGCCGGAGGGCCGAGCGCAGCGCCCGCGCCGTTACAGAGCTCGAGACGAGACAGGCGGAGCTCGACCTTCGTGCCGTCGAGCGCGACGTGGTCGCCGAGATCGAAGTCGCCCAGAGAGAGGCCGAGATCGACCTGGAGCGCATCTCTGCAACCCGGGAAGCAAGCCGCCTGGCCCTGGAGGCCCTCGAGGCCGAGGAGCGAAAGCTCCGGATAGGGCGGTCCACGAGCCGCGACGTGCTCCTCCTGCAGGAAGACCTCGCCCGGGCGAGACTGCACGAGCTCGACGCGGTGGTCGACTACAACCGCTCGCTCATCGAGCTCGATCGGGCGCGGGGGGCCGTCTTCGAGCGCTTCAATATCGAGCTGGAAACCGGCGAGAAGTATCTTCTTGACTAGTCACTCAGTTCAGGTGAACTTTATATAACGAAATTGATCGTACACAGAAGGTAACCTCTGAGGAACCCAGGAACCCAGGAAAAAAATATCAATGATGATATGTCAGTAGCGAGTATCGTATTCTTGTCATTTCGAGCGGAGCGAGAAATCTTTCCGAGGGTACATTTCGAAAAGATAAGATTTCTCCCTGCGGTCGAAATGACAAAGGAAGCGGTCGA